>CACGWQ010000032.1 GCA_902576815.1 uncultured Pelagibacteraceae bacterium | reverse complement strand
TACAGTTGTTAATTTTGCTGCACTTTCTGCATATTCTTCTGCAATTTTACCGCCAGCTGCAAAAAAAGTTATATTCGCATTTGAAAAATCATATTTTTCAAGATCATGGACTTCGTAATCTTTACCTTTAAAACTTATTTTTTTTCCAGCACTATTAGAAGAGGCTACTAAAAAAAGGTTATCAAATTTAATATCTTTTTTTTCTATAACTTCTAGAGTCTTTCTTCCAACATTACCGGTTGCACCGATGATAGCTATATTAGTCATTTAAAGATTTATACTAAATGAAAGGTAAATCGCAAACTGTTCCATCAAAACTATTGCCATTTATATCAATTTTGAATGTTTGCGAAGCTTCAAAATATGGTTTTTTGACCATTGCAATGCCAATAACTTGCTTAAATGTAGGATTATAACAACCTGACCTTAGGTCTCCAATAATATTATTTTTTTCATCAATTAAATTCATTGACCCTGTAACACTTATTTCTTCAGCATTTATTTTTACACCCATTAATTTCTTCTTAATTCCTTCAGCTTTAATTTTTTTTAATGCATCTTTTCCAATAAAATCTATCCCAGTATCTAAATTTACATATTTATCAAATCCGCACTCAAATGGATTATCATGGATGTCAATATCATTTCCCCACGAGAGTAAAGAACTTTCAATTCTTTCGACTAAATTTGGACATCCTGGTTTAACATTAAATTCTCCACCAACTTCAAATAACTTATCATATAAAGCCAATCCAGCTTCTGTATGTTCCATATAAACTTCAAATCCACCTTGTTTCGACCAGCCAGATCTTGCAATTAAATGTTCTGCACCACCAAACTCGAAGTATCCAAACCCAAAAAATTTTAATTCATTTATTTTTGGACCTAATACTTTCTCCATTAATTGGAATGATTTTGGACCTTGGACTGAAAAAATATCCACATCTGGTTCTGAGATCTCTACTTCAAAATTATAACCAATTGCTAAACCTTTCGCATAAAGCCCAACATCTGAATCTGATAAAGATATCCACCATTTTTCATCAGATAATTTTAAAACAACAGGATCATTTATTATTCCACCTTTATTGTCAATTATTGGACAATAATAACATCTTCCTTCTTTTGCTTTTGATAGATCTCTACAAGTCATCATCTGAACCAATTTAGATGAATCTTTACCAGAAATTTCAAGTTGTCTTTGTACAGCTGCGTCCCAAACTTGAACATCTTCTTTTAAATGATGGTATAGACTTTCTATACTTCCAAATGAGGCTGGTAATAACATATGGTTATAAACAGTATAAGAAGTTACACCTTGTTTTTCTACTCTTGAAGTGTATTTCGTTCCTCTAAGCCGTCTAGATTTTGCAATATAAAAATTTTTCATATTTTTTAGCTTAGTGTCATCTTTTTATGAGTTTGTAAAGAAAGTAAGTTATAAATTTTAAAAATTTTAGCTAAACTCTTTTGCTCTTTTCCTCAATTCGAATTTTTGGATTTTGCCTGTTGATGTTTTTGGAAGTTCACAGAAGTCTATTTTTTTTGGAATTTTGAACCCTGCTAGAGTTTCTCTACAAAAATCGATTAATTCTTTTTCATTTGTCTCTTTATCTGCCACTTTCTCTATAAATGCGCATGGAACTTCTCCCCATTTCTCATCTGGTTTTGCTACTACAGCAACAATTGAAACAGCTGGGTGCTTAGAAAGTGTGTTTTCGATTTCGATAGAAGAAATATTCTCTCCACCTGAAATAATAATATCTTTCGACCTATCTTTAACCTTGATGTATCCATCTGCATAAATAACTGCCAAATCACCAGAGTGAAACCATCCATCTTTCATAGCCTTTTCAGTGGCCTCTTTGTCTTTAAAATACCCTTTCATAACAACATTACCTTTAATCATTATCTCGCCAATGGTTTCTCCATCCATAGGCACGGGTTTCATAGTTTCTGGATCTAAAACAACCACTCCTTCTGTGTTTGGAAACCTCACACCTTGCCTTGCTTTAATT
>CACGWQ010000031.1 GCA_902576815.1 uncultured Pelagibacteraceae bacterium | reverse complement strand
AAGAAACCTAACAGGTTTTCATTTAAAGTTAGTTGCTATTATTGCAATAACCTGGTCTTTATTTCAGCTTTGGTATGCTTCTCCATTTCCATTTTGGTTAAATTTTGGAATGTTTAAAGGTTTACCAGCTAGAGCAATTCATCTTGGCTTTGCACTTTTACTAGCTTTTTTAATATTTCCATATGCAAGGGGTAAAAAAGTAAAATTTATAGATATATTAATTGCAATAACAGGTGCAGTTTGTTGTTTATATATTTATGTTTTTTATGATCAATTAGTAGATAGGGGTGGAATATTACTTAAAATAAATTTTTCCGATGATATTACTATTCCTGTAGAACTTATACTTGGAATAGTTGGAATATTAATTCTTCTTGAAGCCACCCGTAGAGTAATAGGTGTCCCATTAGTTGTTATTGCAGTTTGTTTTTTGTTATTTTCTTACTTTGGGCAATATGCACCAGACATAATTTCACATGGTGGATTATCACTAAAAAGGTTGGTTGGTTTTCAATGGTTTGATCAAGAAGCTATTTTTGGAATTCCAATAGGTGTTTCTGTAGATTTCATATTTCTTTTTGTACTTTTTGGAGCACTTTTAGAAACTGCTGGAGGGGGTAAATATTTTTTAGATTTAGCTTTTGCAATGGTTGGAAAAATGCGAGGTGGACCTGCTAAGGCAGCCATTCTTGGATCTGGTATGACAGGATTAATCTCTGGATCATCAATTGCTAATACAGTTACAACTGGAACATTTACAATTCCAATTATGAAAAAGACTGGTTTTTCCAAAGAAAAAGCGGGTGCAATCGAAGTATCTTCATCAGTTAATGGTCAAATAATGCCTCCTGTTATGGGAGCAGCAGCTTTTGTGATGGCAAGTTTTATCGGTGTTACATATTTTGAAGTTGTCAAACATGCTTTTTTACCAGCTATAATTTCTTACATTGCACTATTTTATATATCTCACCTTGAAGCGCTTAAATTAAATTTAAAAGGTATGGATGAAAACGATATTCCAAAATTGAAAAAAACATTTTTTGAAGGAATACATTTTTTAGTTCCAATATTTGTTCTTATATATCTACTAGTTTATATGAGGCTTACAGCTTCTTACTCTATTTTTTTTGCAACAATAACTTTAATTATAGTTAATCTTTTAAATAAAATTTTTAAAGAAAAGAACATTAAGAATGCTTTAATATATTGGTACAACCAAACTGTTGTTGGTTTTGAAAAGGGTGCTTTGAATATGGTTAGTGTCGGAATAGCAATTGCAACTGCAGGTATTATAGTTGGTGCAGTTGGATCCACAGGTTTAAGTACTAATTTAATAATTGTAATCGAGTCGATTGCAAAAGATAATGTTATTATTCTTTTATTTTTAACTATTATTTTGTGTTTACTGTTGGGTATGGGTTTACCAACCACTGCAAACTATGTAGTTGTAGCGTCTCTAATGGCAACTGTTCTTGTTGATGTTGGTAATGCATCAGGATTTATTTTTCCTTTAATTGCGGTTCATTTATTCGTATTCTATTTTGGTCTAATGGCAGACGTAACACCTCCAGTTGGCTTGGCATCTTACGCAGCAGCTGCTATCTCTGGTGGAGACCCGTTAAGAACAGGAGTCCAGGCATTTTGGTATAGTCTGAGAACTGGAATACTTCCTATCGTATTCTTATTTAACAGCGAGTTATTATTAATTGGTATTGAAAGCATATGGCATGGCTTAATGGTAATAGTCACCTCATTAATTGGGATTTTAGTATTTACATCTGCTACTCAGGGATGGTTTATAAATAAACTGAGATGGTACGAAATTACTATCTTTTTAATAATTTCAATTTCATTATTATCCCCAGAATTTATTCTAAATAAATTTTACCCAAAATATAACTATTTAAGTATTGAAGAAATAAACAAAAAACAGTTTGATTATAATAAAGAGATAAGAATTAAAATTACTAGACTTACAGAGTACGGCGAAAGATATAAATTGTTTGTAATTGAAAAAAATAGCTTTGATGAAAATTTCAGTTTTGATGATTATGGAATGAGCCTAGTTGTAGAAGATAATAAAACCATAATTGATACTTTAAAATGGAATGGAATTGCAAAAAAATCTGGTTTAGATATGGGAGATATTATTAATGAATTTAAAATTGAAAATCAGAATAGACCAAAAAAAGAAATAATTTATCCTATTGCTCTTATTCTTTTATCAATCTTTGGTTATTTAAATGTAAAAAGAAGAATTTAGCTTAGACCTGCATTGGGTAATTTACGTTGAAGTATTTTCCAAATACCTGTAGCAGATGCAATTATTTTACCTTTACATTCTAAATAGCACTCTAAAAAAACCATGCTTTTTGTTTTTTTTTTAATTTTTACATATCCAAAAATTTCATCACCAA
>CACGWQ010000030.1 GCA_902576815.1 uncultured Pelagibacteraceae bacterium | reverse complement strand
TGAAATTAAAAAAATGAGTTTTAAACCAAAATCTCATTATGAAATTGGTGAAAAACTGAATATGTTAGATTTTGATTTAGCAACAAAAACAACTGGATCTAGATTTGTTTTTGTTAAAGACAAATTAGCATCATTAGAAAGAGCAATTTCTAATTTTATGATTGATACACATGTCAATAATAATGGCTACACTGAAATCTCTCCACCTTTAATGGCTACAGACAACACTATGTTTGGAACTGGCCAATTGCCCAAATTTGAAAATGATCAATTCGAAATTAAGTTTGATGATAAAAATGATAGAAAGTTTTTAATCCCTACCGCTGAAGTAATATTAACTAATATGGTTAAAAATCAGATATTGAACATAAAATCATTGCCAATGAGATTAGTTGCATCAACACCTTGTTTTAGAAAAGAAGCAGGAAGTTATGGTAAAGATACAAAGGGCATGATTAGACAACATCAATTTTATAAAGTTGAATTAGTCAGTATTGTAGAAAATAACAAATGTATTGAGGAACTAGAGAGAATGACTAATTGTGCAACTAAAATTTTAGATGATTTACAATTACCTTACAGAAAAATTATTTTAAGCACTGGTGATATGGGTTTTAGTGCAGAAAAAACTTATGATATAGAGGTTTGGCTTCCATCTGAAAATAAATATAGAGAAATATCAAGCTGTTCTTCATGTGGAACATTTCAGGCTAAAAGAATGAAAGCTAGATATAAAAATAATAATAACGAAAATGAATTTGTTGGTACTTTAAATGGGAGCGGACTTGCTGTTGGTAGAACTTTAATTGCGATATTAGAAAATTATCAAACTGAGGATGGTTCAATAACTATTCCTAAAAAACTAAGACCATATATGAACAATATGGAGAAAATAGGTATCAATTAAGAGTTGTCTTCTAAAAGTATATAGTATAAATAATCGTTAACTTTTTAAGGACTTAACATGGACGCAGGAATTGGACAATTTATACCCCTAATTTTAATATTCGTAATATTTTACTTTTTCTTAATTAGACCCCAGCAAAAGAAAGTTAAAGAACACAAGGCTATGGTTGAAGCTTTAAAGCGTGGAGATAAAGTTATTACTTCTGGTGGTATCGTTGGCACTGTAGAACGAGTTATCGATAATGAAAAAGTAGAAGTTATGATAGCTGATAATGTTAAAGTTGAAATTGTTCGAGCTACAGGAATACAAGGACTAGTTACTAAAGCTGAACCAAAAAAATAATAACTTCCTAAAGTGTTATATTTTTCTAAATTAAGAGTTTTTAGTGTTTTAATTTTTACACTTATTATTTCATATTTTACTATTTCCAACTTTACAAAAGTTGATGATGAATTTTTTTCAAAAAATATAAAATTAGGATTAGATTTACAAGGTGGCTCTTATTTATTGTTAGAGATAGATAACGAACCAGTCATTACTCAAAGATTGCAAAGTAAAGTATTAGAGTTTAAAAAATTTTTTAAAGATAGAGATATTAAGGTCAGAAACTTTGTAATCGAGGATAAGTCAATTATATTCGATGTTGAAAATTCTAAGATTGAGGATGTTAAATCTCTTTTAGATGATGATAAAAGTGAGATAAATCCTTATTTTCAACAATATAAATCTCATCAATTTAATTTTGAAAACATGGATACCTCATTCAAGTTAGAATTTTCTGACTATGGATTAGTATTGTTAAAAAGTTCCTCATTAGATCAAGCAATTGAAATTGTAAGAAGAAGAGTTGATGAAGTAGGAACTAATGAGCCAAATATTTTAAAAAGAGGAAATGATAGAATTCTTGTTGAGTTACCAGGACTAGATGATCCTGGTAGAATTAAATCTTTATTAGGTAAAACAGCAAACTTAACATTCCAATTTATATCCAGTAGTTCTGAAGAGTCATTTGGTACAGAAAAACTTTCTTTTGAGGATGGCTCTAGTGAAGCCATTGTTAGTAAACGAATTGTTTTAAGTGGTGATAATCTTATGGATGCCAAGCCAACTATGAATAATCAAACTAATGAGACAGTTGTTTCATTTAGTTTAGATAGGGTAGGAGCAAAAAAGTTTGGTAAGGCGACTTCAAATGGTGTTGGAAAAAGGTTGGCAATTGTTTTGGATGGAAAAATTATTAGCGCTCCTGAAGTCAGAGAACCAATTATTGGAGGAAATGGACAGATATCTGGTAATTTCACCTTTCAATCAGCAACAGATTTAGCTTTACTCTTAAGATCAGGTGCTTTACCGGCTCCACTTAATATTATCGAAGAAAGAACTGTAGGTCCTGATCTTGGAAAAGACTCAATTAATGCAGGAATTATGTCATTGATAATAGGATTTATCTTAGTCGTTGCCTTTATGTTTTATAAATACAGATTTTTTGGCTTAATTGCTAACTTAGCCTTAATTTCTAATTTATTTTTATTAGTTGGTATTCTAACATTATTTGAAGCAACTCTAACACTCCCTGGAATTGCAGGTATTATTTTAACAGTAGGTATGGCTGTTGATGCAAATGTTTTAATTTTTGAGAGAATTAAAGAAGAATTAAAAAATGAAAATAATTCAATTGTAGCTTTTGATTCTGGTTATACAAAATCACGAACAACAATTTTAGATGCCAATATTACAACCTTAATCGCTGCAGTAATCCTTTTTTTCATGGGATCAGGTCCAATCAAAGGCTTTTCTATAACGCTTGGAGTTGGAATACTTACAACACTATTTTCAGTATATTTCATTGCTCGTTTGATTACTGCTTACTATGTCATTAAAAATAAACATAAGGAAAAACTTATATAATGAAAACAATCTATTTTAATAAGTTTTATAAAAGTTTTAATATACTTTCAGGTATATTAATTATTGCTTCCTTAGTTTTCTTAGTTTTTAAAGGATTGAATTTTGGTGTTGATTTTAAAGGTGGTACTTTAATAGAGCTAAGGACTGATAAATCTTCTGCTAATATCACAAAAATAAGAGATAGTTTTAATCAAATGAATCTTGGTGATGTTTCAGTGAAAAATTTTGGTAATGAAACAGATTTTGTAGTTAAATTTGAAAAACAAAATTCAAATGACCCACAATTTATAGAAGAAATAAAAACTAAACTGTCAAATTCTATAGGTACGGTTGATTTTAGAAGAGTAGAAAATGTTGGGCCAAAAGTTAGTGCAGAACTTTTGAGATCAGGTGTAATAGCGATAGCTTTATCTTTGGCAGCTATGCTTTTATATATATGGATCAGATTTGAGTGGCAATTTAGTCTTGGAGCTATTTTAGCTTTATTTCATGACGTTATAATTACATTAGGAGTATTTTCTGTATTTTCATTAGAAATCAATCTT
>CACGWQ010000029.1 GCA_902576815.1 uncultured Pelagibacteraceae bacterium | reverse complement strand
TTTTTTATTATTGCACTAAGGAATTTTTTCTATGCTGAAAATTTTACCATTCCAAATCCAAATACAGATAGATTGTTATTGGAACACATAAGATCTTTACCTTTTTGGTTATATGAAATATTTGCAGCCACAACTTGGCCAGCTAAACCAAATTTTACAGCAATTGTTTTGTTCGTTGGTACTCTATATCCCTTTTTTCAATTTTTAAAAAATAAAAATATGCTTTTAGAAAATTATAAATTTTTTATAATTTTGATATTTACAGTTTTCTCTTATTTCTTATATACAGCTGGAGCTTATCCACCAAGATTTTCAATGAATTTATTACCTTTGAGCTCAATAGGAATTGTTTTTCTTATTAAAAATTCAAAATTAAAATTTTTAGATATTTAGCTTTAGTAAAATTATTTATTATTTTTGAAATATTCTTTTAAGGCTTCGGATCTTACGATTTTATCAACCTTTTTTTCGTTTTGTTTAATTTTCAAGTAAATTCTGAAGTTTAATATGAATAATATTAATAAAGATAAAGTTAGTATAGTATCCTTAAAACTAACGTTTAAAGAATTTTGAATATAAACATCAATCGCATCAGGCCTAATTGACAAATAAATTATACCAAACCATATCAAAAGCCATCCTATCATTTCAAAGATATTAAAATAATTTTTTTTAAAACTTAAAAATGTTGAGTAAATTAATAAAAGAGACAGTAGAAGACTTAAGATATTAATAATCATTTATTTTATGATTCTCCAAAATATTAAATGTAAAACAAGTCTTAAACCTTGAAAAATATCCATACCTTTAAATTTATCATTGAATATTGTTTCTATAGGTATTGTAGAAAATGGTATTTTTTTAGACAAAGCGATAGTTGTGATCTCCGCATCAGCAAAATAATGTGATGATCCAGTTGAATCCCAAATTATATCATTATAAATTTTGCTATTAAAAACTCTTAAACCCGACTGAATATCTTTCATTTCGCTTTGATAAAAAATATTTGTAACTAAACTGAGAATTTTTGTACCAATAAGTCTGGTTATTGGCATTTTTAAATAATTTCTTACCCCAACAACCATATCCAGATTTTTCTTAGTTTTGATCTCATTAATTAATTTTTCTAAGTCAGATGGTTCATGCTGGCCGTCTGCATCCATAAAAGCAATTAAATCTGTTCCTAATTTTATTGCTAATTCACATCCTGTTTTCATTGAATTCGATTTACCAATATTAACTTTATGCTTTAAAATAATCACATCATACTTTTGAGCATTTAAAATCGTTTTATCCTCTGAACAATTATCAACTAAAATTACTCTATCTACTATCTTAATTACTTTTGAAAGAGTGTTGTTAATGTTATTTTCCTCATTATAAGCTGGAATTATTAATGTTGTATGCATTAAATATTTTTTTTTTGTAATATTTTTAATTGCTTTGGATTGTCTGACGTGAACCATTTCTTAGGCATGACATCTGACACATAAAGTTTTTCTTTTTTGATCATTTTGATCCATAGTTTATTAAAATCTTTCTCTTTTTTAAATTGTGAGTTAATTTTAAAGGGATTAATTATTTGAATACCCGAGCAATAAATATTCTGTTTTTTCTTTCTTGACAAAGAAGTTACAATATTTTTTTTATGTTCAATATAGTCACCTTGCAAATGCTTAATAGGTTTTACTGGGATAAGCATACATAAAGGTTTTTTTTTATCTATATAATCTTTTTCAATTTTATCATAATTAATATCGACTACGTTATCACAAGTTAAAACTATTATCGGTTCGTTTAAATACTTTAAAAATGAATTAAATATCCACCATGCGTTTCCTTTTTTATGAGTATTTATTATTGTCGAAACATTATTTTCTATAACATGCTTTGCAAGTATAGATCCTTTATGGCCAACAGTTATATGAATATTGTCTATGTTTTTTTTCAATTTTTTTATTCCATTAGAAATTAATGTTGAATTTTTATAGGTCATCATTGCTTTTGGAATCTTTTTTGTAAGTGGCAACATTCTTGTTCCTCTACCTGCTGCCATTATTATGGCATTATTTATTAATTTCACAAATATTCCTCAGGCCTATTATTTAAGATATTTTTAATTTCACTTTCAGATAGTTTTTTTGCATTAAAAGAAGATACGATTTTTTTAATTGGATTTGATTTATTTATGTCTTGACCTATTAAAAAATATTTTTTTTTATTAAAGAAAATGACTTTTGAATAATTTAATTCAGTTTCTCCAATTAGATATTCATCAACTCTATCGCCTTTTCTCTCATTTTTAATAATATATTTTCCTCCATATATTTTTTTCCATACTTTTAATATATCTATCATACGACTAGATTTCATCTCTTTAGATAATATTTTGCCATTTAAAAAATTTATATTTTTTAAAGAAGTGGTAACAAGCTCAACAGCCTCATCAACTGTAAAAAAAAATCTTCTCATATAAGGTCCTGTTGTCAATATTGTCTTATTTTTTTTGAACATTTTAGACCATATAGGCAAGACTGAACCTGTCGACCATGTAACATTTCCATATCTGACGCAGGTAAATTTAGTTTTATGGTTATTGCTTAAAGAAATAAACAATTTTTCCATTACTGCTTTGCTCATTCCATAAATATTTTTAACAGGTGGAGAAGCTTTATCTGTTGAAATTCCTATTACTCCTTTAATTTTTTTATCAATAGCAACTCTTGCAATATTTGCTGAACCCAAAATATTTACATCGTGGCACTCTAACGGATATTTTTCGGAAAGATCTACAAATTTTGTTGCTGCAGCGTGAATTATAATATCTGGCTTCACATAATTAACTGCATCTTTCACGCTATTTATATTTGCTACATCTAGTGGAAATGCTTCACAACCCGTTTCATTCTTTGCTAAATCGTTTCTCTGGTTATTTCTTGAGCCCAGATATATTCGATATTTATTTTTTAATTTCTTAGCTAAATTTCTTCCAAGATATCCTGAGCCACCTGTAATTAATATTTTTTTACTCATTTAATTAGTATGCTATATTAATTATATACAATTTAAACAATATAAATAATGATTCTTAAAACTCTAGGGCATGCATCGCTCTTATTAGGTGAAGAAAAAAAACCACTATTAATAACAGACCCATGGCTTTATGGAACATGTTACTGGAATAGTTGGGGACTAAAAAGGTATCCTACAAAAAAAGAATTATCTTATGTGAATAAAACTAAATTCGCATTCATAACTCATGAACATCAAGATCATTTACATCCTGAGACTTTATATAAATTAAATAAAAAAATTACTTACTTAATCCCAAATTTTATACATCCGAATGTTAAAAATTTTTTTAAACGTGAAAAAAAATTTAAGTATAAAATTTTAAAAAAAGATAATTGGTTTAAAATTGGTGATAAAACCTTCATTTACTATATACATATGTGGAATGATGACACGATATTGCTCATAAAAAATAAGAACCATTATATACTAAACATCAATGATGCATTTCCAGGAAATCTTACACTTAGAAAAATAAAAAAAATAACTAAAAATAAAAATTTAATTGTTTTAAAAAGTTATTCTCCTGCAAGTTTAATAAACTCAATGTTTTTAAATAATAAAAGATTAATAGTTTTTAAAAAGATTTTTTTTTATAAAAGAA
>CACGWQ010000028.1 GCA_902576815.1 uncultured Pelagibacteraceae bacterium | reverse complement strand
AATTTTTACCCCTGAGCCTGGGAGGACTACTCCTTTGTGTTTTTCAATTATCTTTTTCTTTAAAAAAAGTCTGTAATCATATTTATTTTGAAATAAAAAGGAGTTTTTTTTTGAGTTTGTATACTTAAATAATAGAAAGTATAAAATTCTCTTTATACCTCCACTTAAATAAAAAGATCCCAGGCCAGTTATATTTGTAATATGGTTTACACCAAGTATTTTTGAAACCAACGATGAAAAAATATTTGGTTTTAATGTATAGGATATAGATAAATTAGGTTTATGTTCAATAAATATTCGTAGATAGTTTATTACTAAAATAAAATTCTCTAAGATAGATAAAGATTTATTATTAAATTTATGAAAAATAAATTTACAGTTTAATTTATTAATTTTTTTAAAAAAATTATCTTTTGGACAAGCAATTATTAATTCATGTCCCTCTTTTATTAAAAACTTTATCAAATCCAATCTGTAATTGTATATGTTCCAACATGAATTACTCGTGATCAATATTTTCATTATTAACTTTCTTCAAAACTTTATTTTCAATTTCGTAAATTTCATCACAAATTTTTAGTGGTTGTTTTCTATGTGTAACTAAAATTATAGTTGTTTCATTGGAAATTTCTTTTAAATACTCGAGTAGTTCTGTTTCTGTTTGATTATCCAGTGAACTTGTGAACTCATCTAAAAAAATAATTTTTTTTTTGTGATAAAGAGCTCTAGCTATTCCTATTCTTTGTACCTGTCCTCCTGATAACTTTGTTCCATTTTCTCCAACTATAGTATTTAAATTTTCCGGTAAATTATTTATAAAATCTGTAAGGCCCAATCTTTTAAATATTTTTTCAATTCTATTGCTTGAGTTATTACTCAACTTATCTCCCAGAGTTATATTATTTAATATTGAGTCGTCGTACAAATAAACATTTTGAGGTACGTAACACATTTGTCTTTGTAGAATTTTAAAGTTTGATAGTTTTATTTTTTTATTATAAATAATTTCCGTCTCTACGTCATATAATCCAGTCAAGATATTTAGAAAAGTTGTTTTCCCATATCCACTTTGTCCAATTATTCCATAAATTTTATTTTTTTTTATTTCAAAGTTTATTTTTTCAAAAACAATTTTTTGATCAAAAGAAAATGATAAATTTTTTATTTTTAATTCTTCAAATTCAGGTATATCATCTTTTTTCAAATTATTCTGAAAGTTATTATTTTTATCATTTTCTAAGTTTTTAATTATAACTTTAGCTGAAGGTAAATGATATTTTAATTCATGTAACGAGTTATTAAGTCGTATAATACTTGGTAGCAATCTGAAAGCTGCAGCGGCCAGGATTCCCACAAAAGTTATTATTTCATTTAAATTTTTTTGATTTATTACTAAAAAAATAATTAGGCTTCCAATAAATAGTACCAAAGAGAATTCAATCAATAATCTTAAAATAGGTACATAAAATGATTTTTTTGTTATTGAAACTATTACTTTAGAGAATGAGTCAGATACTCTTGAAAAAAAAAAGTCTTTCTTGTCGAGTAATTTAATTTGTGGAAATAAATTTATTAATTCAGATAATACTTTTAAAGTTTCTTTACTATAAAAATGTCTATCAATTCCATATTTGTTAAGTTTTTTTTGGATTGTAATATAATAAATTAAACTTATTGATAAGAAAAATATTACCATAACAAAAGAAATTTTGGGTTCAATATAAAAAACAAGTCCAATTATACCAACTAATACAAATAATTCTGAAAGAATTATAAAAAACTTATTGATTACAACGTTAGTAAAAATAATTAATTCAGATTGAAAATCTCTCAAAATTTCTGAAGAATTAGTGTTTTTAAAGAATAAAATATTTTTTTTGGAATAGCTATGAATCATTTTATACTGAATAAGTAACGTTAACTTTTTTATAAAATAAACTTGGATATAGTTTTGAAATAAAATGAAGATATTTTTAATTGCAAAAATAAAAATAAAAACACAAATTAAAAAAATGATATAATCATTGTTAGAAAATTTCTTTGTAAAATTGATATTTTCTTTTATAAAATTAAGCTTATCATTGCCTGGATCTAACAATGCACCAAGGACAGGTATAATAATGCCTATACTCATCATCTCTAATATAGATACAACTATTAAGGTAATTATTAAAAAAAATGAAAAAATTTTATATTTTCTATTTAAAATATTTTTACTAAAAAAAAATTCAATTAAGTATTTCATAAACTTTATTATATTTCAATATTGCATTATTTATGTCGTAATAATTTTTTGATTTTTTTCTGACATTAGCTTTATTTAATTTTAATAAACTATTAATTTTTTTTAAATTGTTCAGATTATTAATATTGTTTATATTTATCAAACAACCGAATTTCTCTTTATTTAAAATTTTATTTAAATCGCCAACCTTTGAGTTTGCTATAACTGGGACACCCATAGCTAAAGATTCAGATAATTTAGTTGGGCTTGACGCAATTTTTGCAAATGTAGGTTTTATCAAACATAGTGAAATATCACTGATTGACAAATATTTTGGAATTTGTGACCAATCAGCATTTATAATTTTTATATCATTACAATTTTTATTACTAGCTAAATGATTTATAAATTTTTCTTTTTGGTTTGATACAATTAAAAAATTAAGTGATTTAAATTTTTTTTTTAAATATGAATATAAGATAATCATTTCATTTATCATATAATATTTTCCATAAGAACCAATATAGATTAATATTTTTGAATTTTTTTTGAAATTCAAATTTTTTTTTATTTTCTTTGTTTTAAATTTGTAATTTGAATAATTAAATTTTGAGTAATCTACACTACAAGGAATGACAAAAATATTCTTAGATCTTTTAAATTTTCTCCTAATATAGTTTTTTGAATTATAAGTTAATACAATTATAGATTTAGCATTTCTTATTATTTTTACTTCTAGAAGTTTTAATATTTTTATAATAATTAAATCAATAAAATTTTTTTTGACTAACACATTATTATCAATTTTTTCATCAATCCAAAATCCTCTCATATCATATATTATTTTTGAATCTGAAAAAAAATTTATGATTAATGCAAAGACTGCAGCAGGAAAGCCTCTACAATGTATTGTTTCTATTTTATAAAATAAACATTTAAATACAATAAAAAAAAAAAAATTAAAATAATTAATTAATTTTTTAATATTAAATTTAGAATTTATAAATTTTATAGAGTGTGATTTAATTTTTTTATTATTTAATTGCCTATCTAAATATAAATTTTTTTCTAAAGAAAAAATTTTTAACAAATATTTGAATTTAATTTTTTTAAGATAAGGTTTTATTTGGCTTTTACCCAATGGGTCATTTAAACCATCAAATGAAATATATATTGAAATTTTTTTCTTCACGTTTTTAATTTAAAATAATATTATTATATTCTTTCCAAAACAAACTATGGTTTGCAAATTCAAACCACAAATAAACACTTGAGAGTGATAAAATTATGACAAATATTTGAAAAAAAAATTTATTTTTTTTTTTTAATAATATTTCAGAATTAAATAATTTATTAACTATGAGAGGTACTAGTATATAACAAAAAACTATTATCCTATCTACTAAACTACTAAGATAACCTAAAAACGGTAATAATATAATAACCAAAGAAATTAGGGAATTATAAACAATTAGCTCATTTTTATTTTTAAAAAATTTTTTATTAATGAATAAAAAGTACATTGAAATAAAAATTAAAATATAAAGCATCTTAAATAAAACACCTGGAGAAAATAATTCCTGCTCGACATTTTTACTTAACTTTAAATCTGTGAAGCCAAAATATACTTTAATCAATCTTAATAAATCGACTTGATATACATATATAAAA
>CACGWQ010000027.1 GCA_902576815.1 uncultured Pelagibacteraceae bacterium | reverse complement strand
TCCATCAATACTTTAAAGGCTTCAGTACTTTCTGCAAATGATAAATTTTCTTTATTTTCTAACTTTTCTAAGAATTTTTTCATTTTATTTAGTAATAAAATTTTTAAGTATTTTTAAACCATACTTTGTTTTAATACTTTCTGGATGGAACTGCACTCCATGAATTTCATAATTTCTATGTTTAATACCCATAATTATACCATCTGATGTCTCAGCTGTAATCTCTAAATCTTTAGATAACGTTTTCTTATCAATAATTAAACTATGATATCTAGTTGCCTCAAAAGTTTTAGGAATATTATTTAAAACACCAGTTTGTTTTGAAATTATTTTACTTGTTTTTCCGTGAACCAATTTTTTTGCTTGTACAATTTTTGATCCAAAAATTTGGCCAATAATTTGATGGCCTAGACACACTCCAAGAATAGGAATTTTTTTATGAAGGTCATTAACGATATTTAAACAATTACCAGCTTGATCAGGATTACCAGGTCCTGGTGAAATTACGATTTTTTTATATTTTTTTTTTTCAATTTGTTTTGAGTCAATATGATCATTTCTTACTACATCAACATTCTTTGAATATATAGAGATATAATGGTACAAATTAAATGTAAAACTATCATAATTATCAATTAGAACTATCTTCATTTAATATTCAATTGCTTTTAATAGTGCTTTAGCTTTATTAACAGTTTCATTATATTCATTAACAGGTTTGCTATCAGCTACAATCCCAGCTCCTGATTGTACATAAAATTTTTTATTTTTTGCAACTGCTGTTCTTAAAGCAATACAAGTATCAAAATCTCCATTTGCTGAAAAATAACCAATCCCACCAGCGTAAACTTTTCTCTTAGTAGTTTCCAATTCATCTATAATTTCCATTGCTCTTATTTTTGGAGCACCTGAAACAGTACCAGCTGGAAAACCGGATAATAAAGTTTCAAATTTTGAAAATTTATTATTAAAAACACCTTCAACATTGGAAACAATATGCATAACATGAGAGTATTTTTCTATCGAGAAACTCTCTGTAACTTTTACAGTATTAACTTTTGAAACTTTTCCTGCATCGTTACGACCTAAATCAAGAAGCATAAGGTGTTCTGATAATTCTTTTTTATCACTTAGTAAATCATTTTCATAAAACAAATCTTTCTTCTTGTTGTGACCTCTTGGCCTTGTTCCAGCTATTGGTCTAATTGTTATTTTATTATTTCTTAATCTAACAAGAATTTCTGGGCTCGCACCAATGATTTGGAAATCATTAAAATTGAAAAAATACATAAATGGTGAAGGATTAGTTTTTCTTAGTTTTTTATATATTTCAATCGGATTTTTATTTAGTTTAGTTTGAAATCTTTGACTTAAAACTACTTGGAATATATCTCCAATTTTGATGTATTTTTTAGCCTTTTTTACATTTGATATAAATTTTTTTTTTGAAATATTTGATTTAATTTTTTCTACTTTCTTATTTTTTAATATCGAAGTTTTCTGTTTAAAATTTGCAAGGAATACCAATTTTTCTATATGATTAATCACCTCATTATATTTTTTTTCAGCATTTTTTATTTTTTCATCTTTAAAAACATTTACTATAAAATAAAGTTTCTTTTTAACATTATCATGAATAATTAATTCTCGAGGTCTCATTAATATTACATCTGGAATTTTTAAATCTTCTTTATTATTGTCTGGTATTTTTTCAATATATCTAATTATATCATATGAAAAATAACCGGAAATTAACGAACAAATTGGTGGCAAATTTTTAGGTGTTAAAAAATTAAAATCTTGAATAATTTTTTCTATATTTTTTTTTGGACTTCCCTTTAAGTAAGTTTTTTTTTTACCATGTAATAATCTGCATCTATTTTTGTTAAATTCCCATATTTTATCAGGATTTTTTCCAAAAATAGTATATCGTCCTTTTATGTAACCTTTTTCAATAGATTCAAATATAAAACTATTTCTCTCTTTTAAAAAAATATTAATTAGATTGTTTATCTCTATTTCTTTATTTGGTTTAGAGCAAAAAAAAATTGTTTGGTTTTTATTTTTTTTTAAATTAATCTTAAACTGTTTTAAATTTATGTTTAGCATTATTTAAAATTTTCTTTAATTCTATTAAGTGAATTACTAAAAATTTTAACATTATACTTTTTACTCAATAACTTATCATATGTATCATAAATATGTGAAGATATTATAAAATTTGCTTTCGAGTTATATTCATCACTTAAATTAGAATTAATAAGTTCATCACTTCTAATATTTTTTATTTTTGCAAGAAAAATTTCTTTTTTAGAATTACTTAATAAAACAAAGTCGTTTACTCCTAAATCTTTTATTATAAGATTGGAGTCTTTATCAAAAAAACTATTGTTTTCATCATTACTAATTTTTATATTTTTTATGTTTTCATACCCAGAGGCTAATTTAATAAATTCTATTTCAGTTAACTCTTTATTCTGAATTTTATTATATAATTCTTTGTTAAATTCAAACTTCCTTTTTAATATGATATTTTTTTTAACTTGTTTTTTGAAATTTTCATCTTTCTCATTCGGCAACTTTTTTTGTATTTTGTTTACCTTGTATAATATAAAGTAATCATTTTTATCGACAAATTGAATATTATTTTTATTTCTATTTTGATATATTTCTTCTAAATACTTTTCATCACCCTCACTGAATTTATAGTTATTCAAATTATTTATATTTAGATTAAATTTTTTGTTTATTGTTTCAATTGTAATATCATTTAAAATATCATTTTCTATTTCATCTATTTTTTTGTAAAAATCTTCATTATATTCATCATCATCAATTAATATTTTCGGTGTGATTTTTTTATACGATATATCTATATAATCCTCACTTAAATTATCACTATTATCTGCAATGAATTTACTTACTTCATCATCTGTTATCATTTTATTATATTTGTTTTCTAAATTAAAATAATCAAGTTCAACTTTTTTATTTTCTTCAATATATATTTTATTTCTTAAAAAATACGGAGTTTTAATACCTCCACCTATATAAGAGAATAAATTATTTTTTAATTCTAGATTTTTAATTTTTTTTTCAAATTCGGTTGCATATGTATTGTTCTTTAATAAAAATTTTTCATATTTAGTTCTGGAAAAATTTCCATCCTCATTGCGAAATTGAATATTGCTTTGTATGATTTTTGCTAAAATTTCATCGTTCAAGTTTGCATTAATTGAATCAATTTCCATTGACAAAATTTTATTTGATATCATTTCTGAAAGTAAATTCTCCAAAATATTATTTTGTAAATTTTCTTTTATATATTCAGGATTTATTCTTAATTGGTTTATATTATTAATAAATTCTTTATTTGATATTGCTAGGTTATCTATCTTTGCAATATTGTTTGTATTTCCACCACTAAAAACACTTCCCATTCCCCAAAAGACAAATGGTATAATTATTATTGCAACAAAAACACCAGCCAATTTACTTTTGGAAAACCCTCTTAATTTATTTAACATAAGTATTTACTTTATTTATTGATCTATAAGATCAAATCTATAGATTAAATTATTGTTTATGACAAATAATATTATCTTTATAGCAAACTGGAAAATGTATGGAAATAAAAATAATATCAATGGAATTGATAAAGTCGTTAATTTTTTAAAAAAAAATAAAAAAAAAAAATTTAAAGTAATCTACTGTCCACCATACACATTATTATCTAAATTAAAAAAAAAATTTTCAAAGACAAGAGTTTTATTAGGTGCGCAAAATTGTCATCATGAAATAAATTATGGACCTTACACAGGATCAATAAATGCAAAGTTATTAAAAAATGAGGAAGTTAAATATATTATAATTGGTCACTCAGAAAATAGAAGCGGTGGTGATACTGATTATATTATAAATCAAAAAATAAAGTCAGCCATCAGAGAGAATTTAAATGTAATTTTTTGTGTTGGTGAAACACTAGAAGAGAGAAAAAAAAAAATTACTAGCAAAGTAATAAAAAAACAAATTTTAAACGGATTAAGAAATATCGAAGCTTACAATAAAATTATAATTTCTTATGAACCACGCTGGTCAATTGGAACAGGTAAAATTTTACATAAAGAAGATCTTGAAAAAGTAATATCTTTAATAATTAAAATATTAAGCTCATTAAAGAAAAATGCTAAATTTAAGATTATTTATGGTGGTTCTGTAAATAAAAGTAATATTCATATTTTGCGAAAAATTCAGGGTGTAGATGGTTTTCTTATTGGTAGAGCTTCTTTGAAAGCCAATATTTTTATTGATATAATAAAAAAAACTATTAATTAGAAATCGTGGAAAATATTCTTTTAATTTTAAATATAATTTTAGCGACAATTTTGGTAATTTTGGTTTTGTTGCAAAAATCTGAAGGAGGTGCTCTTGGAATAGGTGTCTCTCAGGACAATTTTATGTTCTCAAGAACTGCTGGTAATTTTTTAACAAAAGCAACAGCCTTGATTGCAACTTTGTTCATTATTTGCAGTTTATGTTTAACGATTCTTTCAAGAGGTGAATTGACACCAACATCATCAGTTTTGGATAAAATAGAGGAGACTGATGATGCTCCAAAGGTTCCAGATAACAATAATTAATACTTTTCATTTTTAAGATTTAGGTCTATAAGATAATTCCATGGCGCGATATATATTTGTCACTGGCGGCGTGGTATCATCATTAGGTAAAGGTTTATCATCTGCATCTTTGGCATATTTGTTGAAATCACATGGATTTAAAGTTCGAGTTCGTAAAATGGATCCATATTTAAACGTTGATCCTGGTACAATGAGTCCTTTTCAGCATGGTGAAGTTTTTGTAACAGATGATGGCGCTGAAACTGATCTAGATTTAGGACATTATGAGAGATTCACAAATATTTCATCTAGACAATCAGATAACATAACTACAGGTAAAATTTATAGCGATGTTATTAAAAAAGAAAGAGAGGGAGGTTATTTGGGTAAAACTGTGCAAGTTATTCCACATATAACAGATAGAATAAAAAAATTTATAAATAAAGATATTACCACTGAAGATTTTGTAATATGCGAGATAGGTGGAACCGTAGGTGATATAGAAAGTTTACCATTTCTAGAAGCTATAAGACAATTTTCTAATGATCATGGAAGAGCGAGAACATTGTTTATTCATCTTACACTCGTGCCTTTTATGAAATCATCTGATGAAATTAAAACAAAACCTACACAACATAGTGTAAAAGAGTTGAGAAGTATAGGTATTCAACCAGATATTGTAATTTGTAGATCAGAACAATCTATACCATTGGAACAGAGAAAAAAAATATCTTTATTCTGCAATGTTGATATTGAAAATGTTATTGAAACTGTTGATGTTAGAACAATTTATGAAGCTCCAATTAGTTTTTATAATCAAAAATTAGATAAACAGGTTCTTAAGTTTTTTAAAATAAATTCAAAAAGAAAACCTAATTTAAAACCATGGAAAAAAATAACTCAAACTGTCCTTAAAAATAATAAAATAATTAATATTGGAATAATTGGTAAATATGTAAATTTAAAAGATGCATATAAATCTCTTGATGAAGCACTAACTCATGGCGGTATATCAAATAATATAAAAGTTAATCTTGTGAGAATAGAGTCTGACAAATTAAGAAAAAATGAAATTAGTAAAAAATTAAAAAATGTTTCTGGGATACTAATACCGGGAGGTTTTGGCAAAAGAGGCACCGAGGGTAAAATTTCAGCAATTAAATATGCAAGAGAAAAGAAAATACCTTTTTTTGGTATATGTTTTGGTATGCAAATGGCTATTATAGAATATGCTAGAAATAAGCTTAATATCAAAAATGCTGGTTCTACTGAACTTGATAAAAAATGTTTTCCAGTAATCGGATTAATTCATGAATGGAACAAAAATGGAAAAATTTATAAAGGTACAGAAAAAAACTTAGGTGGAACAATGAGATTAGGTCTTTATACCGCTAAACTTCAAAATAATTCTGCCATAAAGAAAATCTATAAATCTAATACAATTAAAGAAAGGCACAGACACAGATATGAAGTTAACAATAACCAAAGATCAAAATTTGAAAAAAAAGGATTAATATTTTCCGGTATGTCTCCAGATAATAAATTACCTGAAATAATTGAATTAAAAAACCATCCATGGTTTATTGGCGTTCAATTTCACCCAGAGTTTAAGTCTAGACCATTATCACCACATCCTTTATTTATATCATTTATAAAAGCCGCAAAAAATTACAATGGAAAATAAAATAGTTAATTGTAACGATATAAGCATTTCAAACATAAATAAAATTTGTTTGATAGCTGGTCCATGTCAGCTAGAGTCTGAGCAGCATGCCTTAGATATGGCGGGACAAATAAACAATATTACAAATAAATATAATATTGGATTTATATACAAAACTTCGTTTGATAAAGCTAATAGAACTAGTCTAAGTGGAAAAAGAGGGATAGGATTAAATAGTTCTTTACCAATATTTGATAAAATTAAAAGTCAAATAAAGGTTCCTATACTTACTGATGTTCATAATGAAGAACAGTGTTCAATTGTAGCTCCACATGTAGATGTTTTGCAGATACCAGCTTTTTTATGCAGACAGACAGACTTATTAATTGCAGCAGCAAAAACAAACAAAATTATTAACGT
>CACGWQ010000026.1 GCA_902576815.1 uncultured Pelagibacteraceae bacterium | reverse complement strand
GGTTCCATTTAAAATCAAAGGCACTAATTACACTATAAGTTCTGCATGCGCAACGAGTGGTCATTGTATTGGTAACGCAATGGAACTTATTCAGTTAGGAAAACAAAATATTATTTTTGCAGGTGGCAGTGATGAGGTTCACTTTGCAATGACTGCAATGTTTGATGCAATGACTGCACTATCCTCAAAATATAATGATACCCCCGAAAAAGCCTCAAGACCGTATGATAAAACAAGAGATGGTTTTGTGATTGCTGGTGGAGGTGGAGTTCTTGTTTTAGAAGAATACGAACATGCCAAAGCAAGAGGTGCCAAAATATATGCAGAATTAACTGGATATGGAGCAACCTCAGATGGCTATGATATGGTTGCACCATCTGGTGAGGGAGCGGTGAGATGTATGAAAATGGCTCTAGCAACCTCAAAAAATAAAATTGACTATATTAATACTCACGGTACATCAACACCTGTGGGAGATATTACAGAATTAAAAGCAGTTGGTGAGGCTTTCCCAGAATATAAACCTAAGATAAGTTCAACAAAATCTTTGTCGGGCCATTCATTAGGCGCAACCTCAGTTCACGAAGCAATTTACAGTTTGATAATGATGAAAAACAATTTTATTTCAGCATCAGCAAATATTTCAGAAATGGATGATGAAGCTAAAAACTATCCAATTGTTACACAAGTTGAGAAAGACGTAAATCTAAATGCAATTATGTCTAACAGCTTTGGTTTTGGTGGAACTAATGCAACATTAGTTTTTGAGAAAGTTTAGATCTATGAGTTTAATAATGAAGGGAAAAAAAGGTCTTGTCATGGGCGTTGCTAATGAAAGGTCAATTGCATGGGGTATATCGCAAAAACTAGCAGAAGCTGGAGCAGAGTTAGCTTTTACATATTTAGGTGATGCTTTAAAAAAAAGAGTTGTTCCACTTGCGGAAAAACTAAATTCGAATGTAACATTTAGCTGTGATGTAGAAAAAAAAGAGGAAGTTATAAAACTTTTTGAAGACGTAAAAAGTCAATGGGGAGAAATTGATTTTATTGTGCATGCAATTGCATTTTCAGATAAGTCCGAATTATCAGGTGAATATTTAAATACAACTAGAGAAAACTTTTTAAGAAGTATGTTAATATCTTGTTTTTCTTTTACTGAAGCTGCTAGAGAGGCATCTAAAATAATGAAGCAAGGTGGCAGTATGATTACTTTGAGTTATGAAGCAAATAAAGCCATACCTAATTATAATGTAATGGGAGTATGTAAAGCTGCACTAGAGTCTAGTGTTAAATATCTAGCAAGGGATCTGGGAGCAAAGAATATTAGAGTTAATGCAATAAGTGCGGGACCAATTAAAACTCTAGCTGCATCTGCCATTGGCGATGCTAAATTTCTTTACAAGTGGAATGCTGATCATTCATTTTTGAAAAGAAATGTTGATAATCTTGATGTTGGAAATTCAGCATTATATCTTTTAAGCGATATGGCAGGTGGTGTTACTGGAGAAATTCATTATGTGGACGCTGGTTACAATAAAGTTGGAATGCCAGATCCTAAGAACATTACCTGAAATTTAGTTAAATTTAGTTAAATTATGATGGAACAAATTAGTATTTATCTAACAAGTATTATATTGGGAATTATGCTCTTCTTTTCTTTTGTTGTTGCGCCTGTAACTTTCACAGCGTTAGATGAGGAAAATGCTAGAAAATTTATAAGAAAAATATTTCCTTATTACTACACTGTTAATTTAGCTATTAGTATTTTAGTTTTAATTTGCTTTATAATACTAAAAATTTTTTCCTTAGAATTTTATTTAATTTTAAGTATTACGGTATTATTTGCTGTATCAAATTTTGTACTAATGCCACTGATAAATAAGTTTAGAGATCAAAAGCAGGATAAAAAATTTAAACAATCACACTTTGTTTCCGTGTTGATAAATTTTGTGCAAATGATTTTGTTGGCAATTGTCTTAATTTAAAAAGAATTAGTAATACCTAAGCCAACAGCAATAAAAATACCTAACCAAATTAAGCCTTTAGTAAAAAAAAAGCAAAACTACCAAGTAATAAATATCTTCCATATTTATTTTTCTGTAGTTCTAACTTAAAGTTTTTTAAAAGCTTCATTCTATTGTAATTTATTACAATTATTTTTTACTTGATCTTTTCCCACTCTTTCATACCACCAGTGATATTTTTGACATTTTTAACCCCCATATCCTTCATAGTTTTGGTTGCTAATGTTCCTTGTCCACCAACACCACAAAAAACTACATATTCTTTATCAGGATTATTTTTAAACATATCATTTTCAAGAGGACTTCCTTCTGCTAAATAAAATTCTAACAAACCTCTATCTAAGTGAATTGCATTACCGATCGTGCCTTTTGAAAAGCTCTCTTTATCCCTAACATCGATAAATTGAACATTTGGGTCATTTAGCTTTTCTTTTGCATCACTAGCGCTGATATTTTCAATTTCATTGCTTATGGTCATTAAATCATCAAATTTTTTCATATTTCTCCTATAAATTTATATTGCAGCTTGTTTAATTGATAACTTAACTTTTCCTCTATCAAAGCCTATTACTTTTACTTTAACTTCATCTCCTTCTTTTACTACATCAGTTACTTTGCCAACTCTTTTATCAGCAAGCTCTGATATATGAACAAGACCATCTTGTTTTCCTAGGAAATTAACAAACGCACCAAACTCCATAATTTTCATTACTTTTCCATTGTAAATTTTATTGAGTTCAGCTTTAGCAGTTAAGTCTTTAATCATTTGCATAGCTTTGTTTCTTGATTCCTCATCTGGAGCAGCTACTGTTACTTCACCTTCGTCATTGATGTCAACTTTGGCACCAGATACCTCAACTATTTCTCTTATAGTTGCTCCACCTTTTCCAATAACTGTAGCAATATCTTTTTTATCTACAGTAATTTTTTCCATCTTAGGAGTATGTTTTCCAACATCTTCCCTTGATTTAGATAAAGCTTTATTCATTTCACCTAGAATATGAATTCTTCCATCTTTTGCCTGTTTTAAGGCTTGCTCCATAATTTCAAATGTTATCCCTGTAATTTTAATGTCCATTTGAAGAGATGTTATTCCGTCTTTAGTTCCAGCAACTTTAAAATCCATATCACCTAGGTGATCTTCATCTCCAAGAATATCTGAAAGAACGCTGAAGTCGTCGCCTTCTTTAATTAATCCCATTGCAATACCAGCGACTGGTTCTTTAATTGGTACACCTGCATCCATCAATGCTAAAGATGAACCACAAACAGTTGCCATTGATGACGAACCATTTGATTCGGTTATCTCTGATACAATTCTAAATGTATATGGAAAACTTTCCTTTGAAGGCAAAGATGAATTTATTGCTCTCCAAGCTAATTTTCCATGTCCAATTTCTCTTCTACCAGTACCTATTCTACCAGTTTCTCCAACAGAGAAAGGTGGAAAATTATAATGAAGCATAAATCTCTCTTTTTGTAGACCCTCCAAACTTTCTATTTTTTGTTCATCATCAGATGTTCCAAGTGTAGTTGTAACTATCGCTTGTGTTTCTCCTCGTGTAAACAAAGCAGAACCATGAACTCTTGGAAGAATTCCAACTTCACACATAATTGGTCTAACATCTGCAAGACCTCTTCCATCAATTCTATTTTTATTTTTTAAAATATCTGTTCTTACAATTCTTTTTTCCAGATTTTTAAGCTCAGAGTTTATGTCAAGATCAGTATAGTTCTCATCTCCTTCATAAAGTTTTTTTGCTTTATCAGTTATCTCAGATATTAAATTTGATCTTTTTTGTTTATCTTTTATAGAAAATGCTTTTTTAAGTTCCTCGGTAAATTCACTTTCCAATTTATTTTTTACTTCAGAAAGATCTTTCTTTTCAACGACCCAATCAGGTTTTTTACATTCTTTAGATAATTCCTCTATCATTTCGATTACCGGAACAAAGCCTTCATGACCAAATTTAACAGCATTTAACATCTCCTCTTCAGTTAAACCACTAGCTTCAGACTCAACCATTAAAACTGCATCTTTTGTTCCAGCTACTACTAAATCAAGTTTTGAGTCTTTAAGTTCTGCTTTAGTAGGATTAAGAACATATTTTCCTTTAATAAAGCCAACTCTAGAAGCACCTACAGGACCCAAAAAAGGCATTCCTGAAATTGCCAAAGCTGCTGATGAAGCAATTATTGATAAAATATCTGCTTCATTCTCTTTATCATAAGATATCACTGTAGGTAATACCTGAACTTCGTTTTTAAATTCATCTGGAAAAAGTGGTCTGATAGGTCTATCAATTAATCTTGAGATTAATGTTTCACTATCTGTTGGTCTTGCCTCTCTCTTGAAATATCCACCTGGGATTTTACCAGCTGCATAATATTTTTCTTGATAATTTACTGACAATGGAAAGTAATCCATATCAGGATTAACTTTTTTAGCTCCGACAGCAGTTGCTAATACAACTGTTTCTCCACATTGAGCTATTATTGCGCCATCTGCTTGTCTTGCTATTTTACCTGTTTCTAAACTGATCTTTTTTCCTGCTACTTCTATTTCTTTCTTTACAACTTTAAACATTTACTTCCTTAAATTTAATTTTGATATTACTTCTTTATAAGACTCCAATTTATTTTTCTTTAAATAGTCTAATAATTTTTTTCTTCTATTAACTGCCCTTAAGAGTCCAACAGATGAATGTTTATCTTTTTTGAACTGTTTGATATGTTTAGACAAGTTCTCAATTTTATTTGTTAATTGAGCAACTTGGACTTCTGAAGAACCTGTATCCTTTTCATGGGTTGCTAGTTCTTTTGCTTTATTTGCCATTTTCTTTTCCTCATTTATTTGTTTGTTTTATTAAATTTTCAATTTTTTCTGCATAATCAAAAGAGTCATCCTTTACAAAAAAAAGTTTAGGTAGAAACTTCATTACTATCTTTTTTGATAAGACTTTTCTTATTACGAATGAAAATTCTTTTAATTTTGTAACAATTTCCTCAGCATCTTTTCCACCTAAAGGCATTACAAAAATTTTTGCAGTTTTTAGATCTGGAGACATTCTTACTTCAGTTACTGTTATTTCTTTAGTTGATAAATTTGGTAGTTTTGCCTCATCTCTGATAAATAACATTCCTAGAGATTGTTTAATCATCTCTCCAACTCTTAACTGTCTCTGTGTAACTGGTTTTCCTAAGTTCGTCATTATATTGTTCTCTCCGTAATAGTGGAATTATAAACTTCAATTACATCATTTTTTTGGAAATCTACAAAATCTTTTAAGGTTATTCCACATTCTAATCCAGCAGAAACCTGTTTTGTTTGATTCTTTTCTCTAAATATTGACCCTATTTTGCCACTAAATATTATTGCACCATCTCTTATAACTCTTGCATTAGAATCTTGTGTTATTTCGCCATCTGTTACTCTAGAACCCGCAACTTTTCCTACTTTTGAAACTTTAAATATTTCAAGTATCTCTGCTGTTCCAATAACTTTTTCATCTACTTCTGGAGTTAGAAGACCAGACATTTTACTTTTTATAAAATCTAAAACTTCATAAATAATGTTAAAATTGGAAATAGATATTTTTTCTTGTTCTGCTCTTTTTTTAGCTTCTTTACTAGGTTTCACGTTAAAGGCTATGATTACAGCATTAGATGCTTTTGCTAAAGTGACATCGGTTTCTGTAACCATACCAATATCTGATAAAAGTATTTTTGGCTTAACCTCATCGTGTTTAATGTGATTTATCGCATTTTTTATAGCTTCCGAAGAACCATGAACATCTGATTTAATGATAATATTTAATTCTTCGGATGATTTATCTTTAAATGCAGAGTCTTGAGTTACTAAAGACAGTGAATTTTTATTCTCCTTTGCATCTTGTATTCTTCCATCGCAGAGAGATTTTGCATCTTTTTCGCTCTTTAAGACTATAAAATCATCTCCTGATTTAGCTGCTCCATTAATACCTAATATTTCAACTGGTGTTGATGGTACAGCTTCATTAATTTGCCTTCCTTGATCATTTATTATTGCTCTGACTTTTCCCCATTTTAAACCACTAACAAAATAATCACCTTTTTTTAAAGTTCCCGCTGTAATAATTACATTAGCAATTGGTCCTCTTCCAACATCAATTTTAGATTCTAAGACAATACCTTTTGCATCAGTATCGAAATCTGTTTTTAAATCTAATATCTCTGCTTGTAAAATAACGCACTCAATTAATTTCTCTAAGTTTTGTTTTGTTTTTGTGGATATATTTACCATTAAAGTATCACCTGACAAATCCTCAGCTATAAGTTCGTATTCCAAAAGTTGGTTTTTAATTTTTTTAGGATCGGCCTCTGGAAGATCACACTTATTTATTGCTACCACAATTGGTACTTTAGCTGCTTTAGCATGTTTTATTGACTCTATTGTTTGAGGCTTTACACCATCATCTGCTGCAACAACTAAAATGACAATATCAGTCAATTTAGATCCTCTGGCTCTCATTTCAGTAAATGCTGCATGGCCAGGTGTGTCAATAAAAGTTATTTTATTTTTTTCATGTGTAATTTGATATGCTCCAATATGTTGGGTAATACCTCCAAATTCACCAGATACAACATTAGCTTTTCTTAACACATCTAAGACTGATGTCTTTCCATGATCTACATGCCCCATAACTGTTACAATTGGCGCTCTACTTTTCAAATTTTGAGTTTTTATTTCTTTAATTTTTTCTAAAATTTCATCTGCTTTTTCTTCTTTGACAGGAGTGTGTCCAAATTCCTTAACTAAATATTCTGCAGTGTCTGCATCAATGGTATGATTTATTGTGACTGTTACTCCCATACCCATCAAGTGTTTGATTATGCTACTAGATTGCTCAGCCATTCTATTTGCTAATTCTCTTATAGTTATAACTTCAGGTATGTTAATATCCCTTTTAACTGGCTTGAAATTCTCTTTATTATCTTCTTTGTTTAATAATCTATTTTCTTTTTGTTTTGCTCTTTTTAAAGAAGCCAAACTTCTTGATCTGGTACCGATGTCATCACCGCTCAACGCTCTAGAGACAGTGAGCTTTAATTCTCTTCTTTTTCCACCTGATTTACTAGATTTATTTTCCTTTTGAACATTTTCACCCTTTAGTCTCCTTGTTGCCCTTTGCTCTGCTAGTTTTCTCTTTTCAAAATCAGATGCTATTGGGTTTTGAGCTTTAGAAAAATTTGGTTTTTTTGAAATAAAACTACTTTGTGATTTATTTTCTGTAAATTTAGTTCCACGAGAAAAATTTGGTTTACCGCCAAGTCTTGAGGATCTTTTTTCGATTATAACTGTATTCTTAGATTGAGATTTTGCTTGTTCTATACTATTTATGGTCTTTTTGGATGCTCCAGAAATTGACAACTTTAATTTTTTCTTTTCCATTTTTCATCTCTCAATCTTTATACACAATTTTTCTGGCAGACATAATAAGCTCGTCTGCTTCATTTTTTGAAAGAGCAAATTCTTCTAGATAACCTTTTATTTTGACTCTTTCTCCTTTAATAATATCATATCCACCAGTTAATTCATCAGATGCTAAGTCTGCAAAATCATTCAATGTCAATATTTTTTGCTCACCTAGAGTAACTAACATTCCAGGAGTTAAACCTTTAAGACTAATTAGATCGTTTTCTAGGCCTAAGTTTTTAATCCTGTTAGCAATTTCTTCCTGGTCTTTTTGGTAAAATTCTTTAGCTCTTTCAATTAATTCTTTTGCGGTTTCTTCTTCAATTCCCTCTATCTTCATCAGTGCTTGGGTGTCACTATCTTTAATATCGTCTATCGAAGAGAAGCCTTCGGCCACAAGTAATTGACCTAATGTTTCATCTAATTCTAAATTTTTAACAAAATTTTCTGTTTTTTCCTTAAATTCCATTTGTCTTCTTTCGGAATCTTCTTGATCAGTCATAATATTAATCTCATAATTCATCAATTTAGTGGCTAATCTAACATTTTGACCTCTTCTACCAATTGCTTTGCTCAAATTTTCATCAGTAAGAATAACATCAAGTTTTCTTGCTTCTTGATCAACATTAACTCTTTGTACCTCAGCTGGAGAAAGCGCGTTTGCAACAACTACTGCTGGATCATCAGACCAATTTACTATATCAATTTTTTCACCTTGAAGTTCATTTACAACTGCTTGTACTCTACTACCTCTCATTCCGACACATGCGCCTACGGGGTCTAAAGATGTATCTATTGCTTTTACACAAATTTTGGCTCTACTTCCTGGGTCTCTTGAAGAAGACTTTATTTCAATTAAACCATCGTAAATTTCTGGAACTTCTTGAATGAAAAGTTTTTCCATGAATTTAGGATGGGCT
>CACGWQ010000025.1 GCA_902576815.1 uncultured Pelagibacteraceae bacterium | reverse complement strand
TTAAAAACATGGATTGTCGTGAAGCAAATAAAAAAATTGATGAATTAATGAAAGATGGATATGGAACTATTGTAATAAAGAACCCACAGGGAAAACATAGCTTGGGAGTTGGAATTCTCAATAAATTAAATTTAATTTTTGAAGGTAGTTTGGGATACTTTGGATGTGGATCAATGGATGGTCCTATTGTTAGAATCAATGGAAGAGTGGGATGGTCATGTGCAGAAAATATGATGGCTGGAAAAGTAGTAATTGAAAAAAATGCAGGATCTTGTTTTGGTGCGGCAATTAGAGGAGGAGATCTGATATGCAAAGGAAGCGTAGGTGCGAGAACAGGAATTGATCAAAAAGGTGGAACAATAATTATTGGCGGAGATGCTGGTGCTTTTACAGGTTTTATGATGCAAAGAGGCAGAATAATAATCTTGGGTGACGTAGGTATAAATCTAGGTGACTCTATGTATGATGGGACAATTTTTGTAGGTGGAAAAATTGGATCATTTGGTAGTGATGCTGTCGAAACTGAATTAACTGATTCAGATCAAGACTGGCTTAAAAGAAAATTAAAGGTTGCGGAGATCGGAGAAAATTTCGATGTTTCTAAGATGACCAAAGTTGTAGCAGGAAAAAAACTTTGGAATTACGATGCTCTTGAACCTACAGAAAAAAAAGGAGCAATTTAAATGGCAAAGAAAAAAAATGGTAATGGAAAGTCAAACGGACATTCTAATGGTAATGGAATAGCTTCAAGAAATAAAAGTTTGTTGGGACACAACGCTATTTTTACTCCAGAAGTTATGGACGACATTCACATCAAAGCGGAATTAGGAAGATACAGAATGAGAGGAATGGCTTTGATGAAAAAGATACCTACTTTTGATGATCTAGTTTTCTTGCCCGGTACATTAACAAGATTTGTAATTGAAGGTTACAGAGAAAAATGTGAGACCAAAACTATTATTGGTCCAAGATGTGAAAATCCAATTGAGCTTGATATTCCAGTTTACATTACGGGTATGAGTTTTGGAGCCTTATCTTATGAAGCGAAAACTGCATTAGCTAGAGGTGCTACAATGGCTGGTAGCGCAACATGTTCTGGTGAAGGTGGAATGATACCAGATGAGAGAAGATATTCAGAAAAATGGTTTTATCAGTGCATACAATCAAGATACGGTTTTAACCCACACCATGCTCAACTAGCTGATGGAATTGAGGTTTTTATTGGACAAGGACAAAAAGTTGGAATGGGTGGTCATTTGATGGGTCAAAAAGTTACTGACCAAGTTGCAGAAATGAGATCGCTACCCGCAGGTATTGATCAAAGATCTCCGGCAAGACATCCTGATTGGTTGGGTCCAGATGATTTAGCTTTAAAAGTTCAAGAGCTAAGAGAATTAACAAAAAACAAAGTACCAATTCAATTAAAACTTGGAGCAGCTAAAGTGTACGATGATGTAAGGATGGCAGCAAAATGTGATCCAGACTCAATTTATCTTGATGGAATGGAAGGTTCAACTGGTGCTGGACCACACATTGCAGCTGCAAACACAGGTATACCAGGAATTGCTGGAATTAGAGAAGCAAGAAGAGCTTTGGATGATGTTGGTAAAACCGGAAAAGTAACTTTAATTTATGCAGGCGGTGTTAGAGACGGGGCAGACATGGCTAAAGCTTTAGCGCTTGGTGCAGACGCAATTGCAATTGGAACTGGCGCAATGGTGGCATTGAATTGCAATAAAGAAATACCAGAGTCCAACTTTGAAAAAGAAATGGGTGTACCTGCAGGTCATTGCTATCACTGTCATACGGGCAGATGTCCAGTAGGAGTAGCTACTCAAGATCCTAAATTAAGAAAAAGATTAAATCCTGATGATGCAGCATTAAGAGTGTATAATTACTTACATGCAATGACATTAGAGGCTCAATTATTGGCTAGAGCATGTGGAAAAACAAATATTCATTCGCTAGAGCCAGAAGATATGGCTGCATTAACAATGGAGGCTTCTGCATTAGCTAAAGTACCTCTTGCAGGGACAAATCATACAGTAGGAGTTAAAGATTTTCATAAAATCTAATTGCAAATATGCCAAAGAAAAAAGGTAAGAAAAAAGTCAAATCAAAAGAGATCAAAGGTCAATTAGGTAAGAAAAAAGAAACTGCTCGAGAAAAAATGATTGGTCAAACAATTGGCTACCGATATGACGTTAATCTTTTGCCAGACTATAGTCGACTAACTCCTTTTTTAAAAAAATATATAGAAGCTATGGGTTGGGATGATCTTAATTGGTTAGAAGATGTTCATATGGGATATGAAGAAAATAGACCTGCTGTATTCGATAGAAATGCTAACGGTTGGGTAACGATACCAAGTAAAATAAAATTACCTAATAATCAACAGGATAGAGATATGATAGCTAGAGAATTATTGGTAAAGTTTCAAATGTCCCCGAATCATCCTCTGGTTGACCTTAAAAAAGCATATTTAAAATTCTAATTTCAATTTCAAGTTGATAAAATAATTATTAACTTCTACTTTTTATAAATAAAATAAAATTGTCAGCGTAAAAAAAATTTCATAGAGTCTATTAACTATTAATAGGAGAGAGAAATATGACTGATCAATTAGGTGCTCTCACAACCTTATTTACAGAATTTTACTATTGGGTAACTGTGGTTCTTATGTTTTTGATCCACGTGGGATTCTGTATGTATGAAGTTGGGGCATCTCGTTACAAACATCACCAACACACTCTTATGAAAAATACAATGCTGATACCACTGGTAACAGTCACATGGTTTTTCTTTGGTTGGTGGATATACTGGGCATTTCCAACAGGACCCGGATTAGCTCCTTCGATTATGACCGAAAGTACTGGTCTAGTTCTTGGAGGTGGATTTGGTGGAAATGATCTTGCTAACCCTACAAATGCATTGATGGCGGTAAATCTTAATGATCATATAATGGGTGTCTTCTGGGCAGCTTTTTTATTATTTTCATGGACTGCAGCGTCAATTGTATCTGGAGCGGTTATTGAAAGGATAACTACTTTTGCATTTGGAATACTTGCAATTGCAATTGGATCTGTTTTCTGGACAATAGATGCTTCATGGGGATGGCATTTTGATGGATGGATGTTAAAAATATTAGGATATCACGATGCTTATGCTTCCGGAGTAATTCACGCAATTGCCGGAGGTTTTGCCTTAGGTGTTCTAATTGTTTTAGGACCAAGAATTGGAAAATTTTCATCTAGCGGAGAACCAAGAAACATTGGACCAAGAAATCCTTGGTTAGTGACTGTTGGATTATTTTTAATCTATACAGGTTTTTGGGGCTTTTACGCAGCATGTAATGTTCCGATTTATGATCTTGGACCTGAATATGGTATGGAAGGTGTAACTTTCTTTACTGCAACGAACATCTACCTAACTCCAACCACACTTAGTGGAATAACGATGAACTTTTTAATGTCGTTATCTGGAGGGTTGTTAGCAGGATATGTGGTATCAAAGGGAGATCCTTTCTGGACTTATTCATCAGGACTTGCGGGAATAATATGTGCATCTGCAGGTAATGATTTATATCATCCAATACAGTCAATGATAATCGGTATGATCGGAGTAGTTATAGCTTACAAAATGCATTACTGGGTCGAGAAAAAATATAAAATCGACGATGCGGTTGGAGCAGTAGCTGTTCATGGTTATGCTGGATTTGTTGGTCTTGTAATATGTGGTTTTGTTTTAAATGGTTATCCTTCATCTGGATACAGTGTTGGAGCTATGTGGGATGGAACTAATTATGCAGCAATTAATCCTCTTGGAATGTTTATCGGTGCAATAATAATGTTTTTTGTACTAGGTATGCTTCCTGGATATATAATTGCAAAAGTTCTTCACGGAATGGGTAAATTAAGAATACCAAGAGAAGTAGAACTTGCAGGACTTGACTATACAATTATGGAAGAGGCTAAAGAAGACGAAAAAGCTGTAGTCTCGGCCAGTAGATAAAGGAGGTATGTAAATGGCAACAGTATCAAATTGGATAGATCATTTAAGTGCCTCTGAGGTACAAGGATCTGTCTATCCAGGTGTTGGTTCTGAAGGAGTGCTAGTTATAATAGCAATTCTTATTTGGGTTGGCTGGCATGTTATTTCATCTAAACAAGAAGATGGTAAGATGAATGCAATTGTCAGAAAAAAACCAAGTGCTAACGACTGGAAAAGCAATATAACAGACGGTTAAAACTTTTAAGAGGGCGCATGAAATACTGTGCCCTCTTTTTTTTAATGCAAAATTCTGAAGAAAATAATCAAAACGAAAATAAAACTCCTAGCAAAATGGCACGTCTTGCATGGCCAAAAGCAAAGTATGGAGTAATTATAGCGATATTAATTATTATTGGTGTAAATTTAATTTATTACAAAGATTTCTTTTTATCATTTTTTAAATAATTGTGTTACGTTGTTAGATGGCAAAAAATTTATTTAAAATTTCAAAACAAAAAAAAATTAAATATTTTTTGATAAGTTTTGTAGATTTATTTGGTGTCTTAAGATCAAAATTGGTTCCTGCTCATGCAATAAAAGATATGCAAGTAAATGGTGCTGGATTTGCTGGATTTGCAGCTTGGCTAGATATGACACCAGCTGATTCTGATATGTTTGCAATACCTGATCCTGACAGTTTAATTCAACTACCATGGAATAAAGAAGTTGGTTGGTTGGCTTCGGATTTATGGATGAATGGTAAACCAGTCGATGCCTCACCAAGAGTGATGTTAAAAAAACAAATAAAAAAATTATCTGAATTGGGATATAGCATGAAGTCAGGTGTGGAGTGTGAGTATTTTTTGATTTCTCCTGATGGGAACACAATTGCAGATAATAGAGATACTCAATCTAAACCTTGTTATGACCAGTCTTCCTTAATGAGAAGATATGAGCTTATAAAAGAAATATGTGATTGTATGATTGAAATGGGATGGGGTCCTTATCAAAATGACCACGAAGATGCTAATGGGCAATTTGAAATGAATTGGGATTATTCAGATTGTCTAAAAACTGCTGATAGACACACTTTTTTTAAATTTATGGTTAAAACTATTGCAGAAAAGCATGATTTAAGAGCAACATTTATGCCAAAACCTTTTGAAAATTTAACTGGTAACGGATGTCATGCACATATTTCTTTATGGAAAGGGAAGAAAAATATCTTTCTTGATAAACAAGATAAACTTGGGCTAAGCAAGACTGCTTATAACTTTTTAGGAGGCATCATGAGACATGCTTCATCCTTATCCACTTTTTTTAATCCAACAATAAATAGTTATAGACGAATAAATGCTGCACCGACAAAATCTGGTGCCACATGGTCACCAAGCAGTATATCATATACAGGAAATAACCGTACACATATGATAAGGGTTCCTGATCCGGGAAGATTTGAATTAAGACTTATGGATGGATCCGCAAATCCTTATTTACTTCAAGCTAGTGTATTAGCTGCAGGAATAGAGGGATTAAGTAAAAAAATTAATCCTGGCAAGCCTCTTTTTTGTAATATGTATGAGGATTATAAAAAATATCCAAATCTTTCTAAATTACCAAATGAACTAAAAGATTCTCTTGATAAAATTGAAAATAATAAAGAAATGAATAAAGCATTTGGAAAAGAAGTAATTAAAAGTTACGTCAAGTTAAGGACTTCGGAATTAAAAGATTTTAATGATAACGAAAAATTTGATAAGTCCAAACCAATTACAAAATGGGAAAGACAGAATACTCTAGACTGTTAAAGTGAAAAGCTTTGATAGTTATAGAAAATGGAAATATACAAAATTTTTATCGAATAAAAATTATAGTTTTAATCGAAACTATATTTTAAATATTATTTCGTCAAAAATAATCACTGATGCTTTTAATTCTATATCTAAGTGGAAAAACTATAAAAAAACACCATTATTAAAATTAGAGAAACTAAACAAAAATTTAAAACTTAATAATATTTTTTACAAAGATGAGTCGAAAAGATTTCATTTAAAATCATTTAAAGCTTTAGGTGGAGCATATGCCGTAGAAAAAATATCTAAAGGGAAAAAAAATATTATAATATCATCTGCAACAGCTGGAAATCATGGTAGATCAGTTGCTTGGGGTGCTCAAAGATTGGGTTTACAATGTAAAATTTTTGTTAGTCAATATGTAAGTGAAGAGAGAGTAAAAGAAATTGAAAAATTTGGAGCCGATGTAATTCGAGTAAAAGGTAATTACGAAAATTCATTAAACGAGTGTAAAAAATTATCAAAAAAGAATAATTGGAATATTGTTCAAGATGTATCTACGAAGAATTATATTTATGTTCCTTTGTTAACTATGGCTGGATATTCAATTATGATTAAAGAAATTTCAAAACAAACTAAGCATTATATTACACATATATTCCTTCAAGCTGGCGTTGGTGGCATGGCTGCAGGTGTAGTTGCAGGAGTTGCAAAATATTTTAAGAGAATTCCTAAATTAATAATAGTTGAACCTGATGGAGCTGATTGTGTACTTCAAAGCATAAAAAGCAAAAGATTAAAAAAAATTAAAATAAAAAAAGAAAGTATAATGGGTGGTATGTCATGCAATGAAATGTCTCTCATACCTTGGAATGTATTAAAAAAGGCTAGTGATTGTTGTGTCACTGTAAATGACTCAAAAGTTCCTAAAACTGTTGCAATGCTTAAAGACAAGAAACTGAGTAAAAGATCAATAATAGGTGGTGAATGTGCTACACCAGGAATTATCAGTCTTATTAGTCTCTGTAATAATCCTAAAACAAAGAAATTAATAAATCTTAACGAAAAATCTAACGTTTTAGTTATTGGATGCGAAGGTAATGCAGATGTAAAACTTTACAAACAATTGCTATCTAAAGGCAGAAAGTAAATTATATGTCAAAAAAAGCTGTTGTTTGGATAAGAGACGATTTTAGAATAAAAAATAATTCTGCGTTATCTCATGCAACAAATAATTACGATACTGTCACAGCATTATATATTTATAACAAGGAAAATTTTGATGATGTAAGAGAAGCACAAAAATGGTGGGTAAGTAAATCTTTAATTAATTTTAAAAATGAATTAATTAAATACAATATTGAATTAGAATTAGTATTTTCTGATGAGATAACTTTTTTTAGTAAAATCAAAGGCAAAGAAGAAATTTCTATATTTTGGAATAAAGTATATGAGCCATCTCAATTAAATTTAGATAATGATCTTATTAAAATTTTCGAAAAAAACAAAATACCTTCAAAATCCTTTAAAGGAAATGTGCTTAATGAATATAATAATGTTACTAAAGATGATGGGAGCCCTTATAAAGTTTATAGTCCATTTTGGAGGGTTGGAGAGCAAATTTACTTGGAAAGTATCCCAAGTAAATCAGTAAATGTAAAAAAAGTTAAGAACAAAATAAAATTATTCAAAAATAATTACGTTCCAGATCAAATTTTACCAAAGAAAAATTGGTATAAAAAATTTGAAAAATATTGGGACCCAACAGAAAAACAATCCGAAAAATATTTAAATGATTTTGTCGAAAATAGAATGTTGAAATATGGAGTTGATAGAGATTATCCAGCTATAAATGGTTCATCAAAACTTTCGCCATTCATTAGAAACGGACAAATACATGTAAGTAACATTTGGGACAAGTGTTATAAATATAAATCAAAAAATATTAGTGTTAAAAAATATCTAAATGAATTAGGCTGGAGAGAATTTTCACATAGTTTAATTAATTATTTCCCTCAAATGCTAAAAGGTAATTTAAGAAAAGAATTTGATAAATTTCCATGGGATAAAAATGCAAAAAATTTGAAAGCTTGGAAAAATGGTATGACTGGATACCCAATTGTTGATGCTGGGATGAGACAACTTTATGAAACAGGTTGGATGCATAATAGAATTAGAATGGTAGTTGGTTCTTTTCTCGTAAAACATTTAAGGATTAATTGGAAAGAGGGTGAAAAACATTTTAGAAATTGTTTGTTAGATTTTAATGAAGCAAACAATGTTGCACAATGGCAATGGGTTGCTGGCTGTGGTGCGGATGCAGCCCCTTATTTTAGAATTTTTAATCCTATATTGCAGGGTGAAAAATTTGATAAACAAGGTTTGTACGTAAAAAAATGGGTACCTGAGCTAGAGAGAGTTCCAAGTAAATTTATTCATAAACCATGGGAGATGGAAACAAAATATCAAGAAGCTATAAAAACTAAAATTGGTTCTGATTACCCTTCTCCAATAGTTGCACATGAAGTTGCTAGAAACGCAGCTCTTAAAGCATTTCAAACTTTAAAAAATTAATTAATCTCCAATAAAATGATGAATAATCAGCCTTTTTGTAGAAGCTAGCCTATGTTCAAAAAGGTAAATTCCTTGCCAAGTTCCTAACAAAAGTTGTTTGTTTTTTATACTGAGGGATATTTGATTGTTAGTTAAAGCTGACTTAATATGGGCTGGCATATCGTCCTTGCCTTCTATTGTATGAATATATAATTTATTATCCATTGGAGCAATTTTATCAAAATAATTAATTAAATCTGATTGAACATCAGGATCAGCATTTTCTTGGACAATTAAAGATGCGCTAGTGTGCTGAATGCTTAAATTTAAAATACCATTATTAAAATTATTTTTACTTATCCAGTCTATCGTTTGATCGGTAAATTCATATAATTTTTGACCATTTGTTTTAAGTTCAAGATTAAAAAATTCTTGTCTCATAAATGCTTTTTAGATGTTAGTTCATATAATCGGCTAATGGTACGCTTAAATGGTTTTTCCAATAATCTTGATGATGTGAGTTTATTGATATTTT
>CACGWQ010000024.1 GCA_902576815.1 uncultured Pelagibacteraceae bacterium | reverse complement strand
GCAAAATAAATCATACAAAGGCACAGCTGCAAAAGATAACCCCAACATAAAGACAAAAATTCCTGCAAGAATTAGTGGAGTTAAAGTATTTTTTTTAATCATAGAGGTCTTTCAAATACTCCAATATTAAATAGTGTAAAAATGAATAAGAAAATTATAAATGCAACCAAACCCACTGCTGTCCATAAATTTTTCTTTTTTAATTTCTGATCTTTGACTATCATAAAACTTTATCCACTAAGAAAAAAACAAATATTAAAAATAAGTAAATAATTGAATAGCTGAAAATATGTCTAGCTTTCTTTATGTTAAATTTTCCAACTTTATAGTTGTAAAGCTGGTAGCAAATTAAATTATAATAAAATGTAAGTAGTAAGCTAAGTGTTAAGAATACTTCACCGACAAATCCAATGTAATATGGGAAAACAATTGTAGGTATCATTAACAAAGAATAAATTAAAATATTCTTTTTAGTATCCTGAATTCCATTAGTTACTGGAAGCATTGGAATACCTGCTTTTTTATAATCATCAGCCTTGTATAAGCTTAATGCCCAAAAGTGTGATGGCGTCCAAAAGAAAATTATTAAGAAAAAAGCAATCGACTCCAACGAAATAGAATTTGTTGCTATTGCCCATCCAATTACTGGTGGTAAAGCTCCTGATGCTCCACCTATAACAATATTTTGTGGAGTTTTTCTTTTTAACCAGATTGTATAAACAAATACGTAAAATAAGATCGTAAACAATAATAGAAATGCTGATAAAGCATTTGTAACAAAGTATAAGCTTACAACTGAAACAATTGACAAAGATGTTCCAAAATATAATGCTTGGTTTCTGTTCAGCTTTCCTCTTGGAATTGGACGCAGGCAAGTTCTAGACATTAATTTATCTAAGTCAGCTTCATACCACATGTTAAGTGCTCCTGCTGCTCCAGCACCAAAGGCTACAATTAATATCCCAATCACTGATTTTTGAAATGAAACTGAAGTAGGAGCCGTTAAAAGACCAACTGCACAAGTGAAGATAACAAGAGACATTACTCTTGGTTTCATCAATTTTAATAACTCAGGAATAATACCTAGTTCGTAATATGATTTTTTTACTTTAGAATACGTCGTAGCCATTTTAATTTTTATATCTTAAGACGTTACTAACTACTAGATTTTTCAGTACCTTCATAATCTTCAAACTTCGGTAATTCATCAAAAGTGTGAAAATTCGGTGGTGATGGAACTGTCCACTCTAATGTTGTGGCCCCTTCTCCCCATGGGTTTTGTGCTGCTTTTTTCTTTTTTGCAAAAGCGTAGATTAAATTAGCGAAAAATACCACTAAGCCAACTACAGAAATATATGAACCAATTGAAGAGATATAATTCCAATCAGCAAATGCATCCGGATAATCAGCGTATCTTCTTGGCATTCCAGCCAATCCTAAGAAATGTTGTGGAAAGAAAACTAAATTTACACCTATGAAAGTTAACCAAAAATGAAGTTGTCCCATCCACTCAGAATATTCATACCCTGACATTTTACCAAACCAATAATAGAAGCCTGCAAATATTGCAAAAACAGCTCCCAAAGATAATACATAGTGGAAGTGAGCTACAACATAATATGTATCATGCAATGCAGTATCTACTCCAGCGTTTGCTAAAACAACACCAGTTACTCCTCCAACGGTAAATAAAAATATAAATCCTAAAGCCCAAACCATTGGGGTTTTGAATGATATAGATCCTCCCCACATTGTAGCTATCCATGAAAATATTTTAATTCCTGTTGGAACAGCGATGATCATTGTTGCAGCTAAGAAATAAGCCTTGGTGTCAGTGTCTAATCCAACAGTGTACATATGATGAGCCCAAACAACAAAACCTACTATTCCAATTGCTACCATCGCGTAAGCCATTCCTAAATAACCAAAGACTGGCTTCTTTGAAAAAGTAGATACGATGTGACTGATCATTCCAAATCCTGGTAAGATTAGAATATAAACTTCTGGATGACCAAAAAACCAGAATAAATGTTGGAATAATGTCGGGTCTCCTCCTGTTTGTGCATCAAAGAATGCTGTGCCGAAATTTCTATCTGTTAGAAGCATAGTTATTGCTCCCGCTAATACTGGTAACGAAAGTAATAATAAAAATGCTGTAACTAATATTGACCATGCAAATAATGGCATTTTATGCAAAGTCATTCCAGGGGTTCTCATATTTAAAATAGTTGTAATAAAATTAACTGCTCCTAAAATTGAAGAAGCTCCTGCAACGTGTAAACTTAGGATCGCTAAATCCATTGCTGGACCTGGTTGGCCTGCAGTAGAAGATAGAGGCGGGTAAATCGTCCAGCCACCACCGACACCTTGTGCACCTGGAGGTCCGTCTACAAAAATTGATGAAAGTAATAGAATAAAAGCAACAGGCAATAACCAAAAAGAAATATTATTCATTCTTGGAAATGCCATATCCGGGGCTCCAATCATTATCGGCACAAACCAGTTTCCAAAGCCACCAATCATTGCTGGCATGACCATAAAGAAGATCATTATTAATCCATGACCTGTAACCAAAACATTATAAAGATGGTAGTTACCACCTAAAACATCATCACCAGGATGCATTAATTCCATTCTCATCAAAACTGAAAAAGCTGTTCCAATAACTCCTGCAATAATTGCAAAAATTAAATACATTGTTCCAATATCTTTATGATTTGTAGAATATGCCCATCTCTTCCAACCTGTTGGAGTATGATGATCGTGAATATGTGCTGCTTCTGAACTCATTTTTATTTACTCGCTACTAGTTTTTTATTAATTAAATTTTCATCTTTTGCAAATTTTATCTTAGCCTCTGAAAGCCAAATTTGGTAATCTTCTTCTGAAACTACTTTAACTTCAATTGGCATAAAAGCATGTTTAATTCCACATAACTCAGAACATTGTCCGTAATAGGTGCCAACTTTTTCAGCTTTGAACCAAGTTTCATTTACTCTTCCTGGCATCGCATCCCTTTTAACTCCAAATGCTGGTAATGCCCATGCATGAAGCACATCATTTGCTGTAATTAAAACTTTAACTACTTTATTTACTGGAACAACGACTACATTATCTGTTGCTAACAATCTTGGCTGACCTTCTTTTAAATCTTTCTCTTCGATCATATAAGCATCAAAAATTATATTTTCATCTGGGTACTCGTATCCCCAATACCATTGGTATCCAATTGCTTTTATAGTTACATCAGCTTTAGGAATTGCATCTTGTGAATACAAAACTTTAAATGACGGGACTGCCATCACGATCAAGATTAAACAAGGAACTAATGTCCATACAATTTCAACTAAAACATTATGTGTTCTTTTAGATGGATTAGGATTTCTCGATGCTCTAAATCTTACCATCACATAAAGCATTAAAAATAAAACAAACGCACTTATAGCAACTATGATTGGTACTAACATATAGTCATGAAACCAAACTATATCTCTCATAGTTTGCGATGCAGGCTCTTGGAAACCTAATTGCCAATTTTTTGGTTGGTTTGCAAACGCCTCAACTGAGTAAATTAATGCTATAAAAACAAAAAATAGTTTCTTCATTTGTTTTCTATATAGATCGAAAATATTATAAAAAATACTAGAGAATTCGCGACAATTTATCAATTTTGCAAATAATTGATCACAGATAACGCCGATATAACCGCAGTTTCAGACCTTAAAATGTTATCGCTTAGTTTTATCGATTGAGAACCTTTAAAGTTTAGAATCTTTTTAATTTCATCAGCCGAATAATCCCCTTCAGGACCAATTAAAAGACAATTTGGTTTTGAATTAGAAATCTTAATTTTTTTATTATTTGTATTTAAATCTGCAAAAATTAAATTGATATCCAAATTTTTAGACAGGAATTTATCTAATGATTGAGGTTTTTCAATTGAAGGAATATTTATTCTATTACTTTGTTCACACGACTCTATAACTATTTTATTTAGTCTCTCATTATTTATTTTTCTAACAATTGTCCTTTCAGAAATAATTGGTACAAATTTTGTTACTCCAAGCTCAGTTGCTTTTTGTATCATGAAGTTAAAATAATTTGATTTAATTGGTGAGAAGGCTAACCAAATATCTTGCTCTTTAACTTCTTGTTTTAATTGTTCAACAACCTTGAAATATAAGCTGCTTTTTGAAATTTCAGTTACAATTGACTTCCATTCTCCAGATTTATTAAAAACAGAAAAAGTCTCTCCTTGTTTAATCCTCATTACTTTTAGTAAATAATGTGATTGAGACTTAGTTAAATTAGTTTCTAAATTAATTGATAATTTTTCTGGATAAAATATTCTAATATTACTCATTATATTTAAATTAATTTATGAAAAAAATTAAAGCAATCATATTTGATGCATACGGCACCCTATTTGATGTTAACTCTGCAGCTGAAAAATGTAAGGAAAAATTAGGAGATAAATGGGAAGGATTTGCTAATTATTGGAGAACGACACAGCTTGAATATACTTGGCTTAGAAGTTTAATGAGAAGACACAAAGATTTTTGGCAAATCACTGAAGATAGTTTGGATAAATCTATGAATTTTTACAATATTGATAATTCAATGAGATCAGAACTATTAAATTTATATAAAGTGCTTTCACCATTCACAGAAGTAAGAGATGCTTTAAAAAAATTAAAACAATCAAATTATAAATTAGCAATTCTATCAAATGGTACACCTAGCCTTTTAAATGAACTTGTAGTTAGCAATAAATTAAAAGACATTTTTGATGATATTTTTTCTGCAGAAGAAGCTGGTATTTTTAAACCAGATTCAAAAGTATATGATCTTCCAATAAATAAATATAATATTGAAAAGAATGAAGTTTTATTCTTAAGTGCAAATACATGGGATGTGTCAGGCGCAGGTAATTATGGATACAACACTGTTTGGGTTAATAGAAATAATAATATTTTTGATAAATTAGATTTTGAACCTAACAAACAAATAAGTAATTTATCAGAATTGCTTGATTTAATTTAGATATATTCTATATGAAAGACATGACAAATATAGAAGTAGAAAAAATTATAGATCCAACACCAGCATCAGACGGTGCTGGAGTTAAATTAAAAAGAAGTATTGGTGTTGAACCAAATTATTATGATCCATTTTTAATGTTAGATGAATTTGGTTCAGAAAATAAAGATGATTATATTGCAGGCTTTCCTCCTCATCCACACAGAGGAATTGAAACAGTTACATACATGTTAGCTGGGAGTTTTGAACATAAAGATAGTACAGGTGGTCAAGGAAAAATGACTGCAGGAGATGTACAATGGATGAAAACTGGCAGTGGAATAATTCATTCTGAAATGCCAGCTATGAATGATGGAAAACTTCATGGTTTTCAATTATGGATTAATATGCCTGCTAGCGAAAAGATGAGCAAACCAGAATACCATTATATAGACTCTGATAAAATGAGCACACATAAGGACAAAGATAAATTTATAAAAGTAATAGCTGGAAAATTTGAAAATTCAGAAGGTCCAATAAAAAAACACAATGTAGATCCAATTTATTTTGATGTAGAATTAAATGAAAGTAAAATTTTTAATCATCAAGTTCCATCCACACACAATTCATTCATATATTTAATTGAAGGTGAGATAGAAATTGGAAACAATAAACATGAAAGTGTCAAAGACTCTACATTAATATTATTATCTAAAGGTGAAAACTTAAAAGTAACTGCTTTATCAAACGCTAAATTTTTACTAATATCTGGAAAACCAATAGGAGAACAGATTGCAAGAGGTGGCCCATTCGTCATGAATACCAAAAAAGAAATACTTCAAGCAATTGATGATTACCATAATGGTAATTTCGTAAAGTAAATATGAAAGCTATAAGATTTGAAAAGTTTGGAGGCCCAGAAGTCTTGGAATACAAGGATATCGAAATCGGTAAACCTGGTCCAAAAGAAGTTCTTGTTAAAAATTTGTCAGTTGGACTTAATTATATTGATGTTTACCATCGAACAGGTTTGTATCCGATTGAATTACCAAGTGGACTTGGATTAGAAGCATCTGGAGTAGTTGAAGAAATTGGCTCTGAAGTAAGTCTTTTTAAAGTTGGAGATCGAGTAAGTCATGCATCTGCTCCAATAAGTGGGTACTCGGAAAAACAAATAATGCCAGAAGAAAAATTAGTCACGGTGCCAGAAGGTATTTCAGATGAAATAGCTTCCTGCATTTTATTGAAAGGAATAACATCAGAATATTTATTACACAGGTCATATGCTGTAAAAAAAGGAGATAAGGTTTTATTTCATGCTGCAGCTGGTGGTGTTGGTCAAATATTATGTCAGTGGGCTAATGCATTAGGATGTGAAGTCATTGGAACAGTTGGATCTAAAGAAAAAGTTGAAATAGCAAAAAAAAATGGGTGTCATCATGTCATCAATTATACAGATCATAATTTTGTGGAGGAAGTTGAAAAAATTGTAGGTAAAAATGGAATAGATGTTGTCTATGATGGTGTAGGAGCAAAAACTTTTGAGGGATCAATAGAATGTTTAAAAATTAGAGGGATGATGGTAGCATTTGGAAATGCATCTGGATATGTTCACACTATAGATGTCAAAAAACATATAAATACAAAAGGTCTTTTTTTTACAAGACCGTCAATAATGCATTATACAATTACAAGAGATGAATTAGAAAAATCTGCTAAATTGGTTTTTGATGCAGTTCTCTCAGGGAAAATAAAAATTGAAGTTTCTAAAAAATATAAATTGAGTGAAGCTAAACAAGCTCACATAGATTTAGAGAATAGGGTTTTAACAGGTCCAGCAGTTATTATTCCTTAAATTGATCATCCATATCTGAAAGATGAAGTCTTAACGCTCTAGTCGAGATTTGTATTTCTCTTATAAAAAATATTATGGATACCATCATCGATAAACAACAAGACCCGAATATAATTCTAGCTAAAAAATATGTCTCTAAATAAAGAGCAAAAACTGTAAGCATATTAAATAAGAAACCAAATGCTGCAAAAAGTATAGTAATCCTTAAATTTTTTACTCTATCATTTAAGTTAATTAGCTGCTGCTTCCACTCTGGTGGAGTATGCTTTTCAAAAACATATTCGTCGTGTATTTTTCTAATCAAACCACTTAATGTATGAAATCTGTTGCTATAGACAGCCATAATAAGAGGAATAGCGGGAAACATTAATGCGGTAACAGTGTAATCAATATTCATGCGAATCAGTTTGATTATGAATCTACGCTTTGTTATTTACAAGTAAATTATGTCTGAAAAGGTTAAAATTTTTATTGAATTAACAAGACTTAATAAACCAATTGGTTTCATGCTTCTATTTTGGCCATGCCTTTGGGGTTTGACAATTTCTTATGACTTTTCAGTTTCTTGGAATACCTATTTTTTTTATTCTTTATTGTTTTTTTCGGGATCAGTTTTAATGAGATCTGCAGGATGCATCGTCAACGATATTACTGATAGAAAAATTGATAAGTTGGTAGAGAGAACAAAAAATAGACCTATAGCTTCAGGAAAAATTTCAATTTTTAGTGCAGCAATATATTCTGCAACTTTATGTTTTGTAGCTTTTTTAGTTCTAATTAATTTTAATAAACTTACAATTTATATGGCTCTTATATCTATGCCCTTGGCATTTACTTACCCTTTAATGAAAAGATTTACTTATTGGCCACAACTTTTTTTAGGTATTACTTTTAATTATGGTCTTGTGTTAGCATGGTTATCTGTTCAAAATCAAATAAGTTTTCTGCCTATTATCTTTTATATTGGAGCCATATTTTGGACATTAGGATACGACACAATATATGGATACCAGGATATTAATGATGATGAAATAATTGGAGTAAAATCAACATCAATTAAATTTAGAAAAAATCCAAAATTTTTTTTATATTTTTGTTACTCTATATTTATCTTTTCATTGATATTAGTAGGTTTGATAATGAATTATAAATTTTATTACTATCTTTCTCTATTTTTTTCACTCATGCACTTATTATATTTTCAAATACATAAATTGAATACAAGAAATCCATTAGATTGTTTAAATAAATTTAAAAGTAATAATCTATTAGGATTTTTAATTTTAGTTAATCTTTTTGTCGGAAAAATTTTTTAATGAAGAATATGGATATTTTAAAAAGATTATTTAAAGATTATACAAAATATCACTTAAGAAAAATTTTGTTAGCAATTATATTTTCAATATTGGTTGCGGCAAGCACTTCTGCTACTGCTTGGTTATTAGATCCAGCTATAGAAAAAATATTCTTAAAAAAAGATCAAACATTAATATATATTATTCCATTACTAATAATTATAGCTTTTTCAACAAAAGGTATTTCGCTTTATCTTGCCAAAATTTTAATGATAAAAGTAGCAGAAGAAGTAAAAAAAAAACTACAGTTAGATATGCTTTCATCATTTATAAAAGCTGATACTGAATACATAGAAAATAAACATTCTGGAAAATACATATCCAATCTTAATTTTGATGTTAATCAAATAACTGGAATGTTAAGTACATCGTTTTTAAATTTCTTTAAAGATGGATTAACTTTAATTGGTTTACTTATTGTAATGTTTACTCAAAATTGGAAACTATCTTTAATCGCATTAGTGATGATTCCTTTCGCATCAATTACAGCTAGACGTTTAGGCCAAAGGATGAGCAAAGTATCAACAGAAGCCCAAGAAAGATCTGGAGATTTAAACAAATATCTTATTGATTTATTTAAAAATCATAAAATTATAAAAATCTTTCAAAGGGAAGAATATGAGAATCAAAGGTCGAATGAATTCGTCGAAAAATTAAAAGAAAAATCAATAAAGATATCTACAGTATTAATTAGGGCTACACCCATAATGGAAGTTCTGACTGGAACTATGATAGCAATATTGATTTTTTATTCAGGTAAATTAATTATGAGTGATCAGTTAAGTATAAATAATTTTTTTTCGTTTCTAGCGGCAATGATGCTTGCTTACCAACCAGTTAAGTCATTAGCAACTATAAATGTAGGTGTTGGGCAAGGTATGTCAGCGGCAAAGAGAATATTACCAATAATTGATATAGATAATAAAATTAAAAATAGTAAGATTAGTAGGAGCTTAATTCTTGATACAGGATCCATTGATTTCAAAGAT
>CACGWQ010000023.1 GCA_902576815.1 uncultured Pelagibacteraceae bacterium | reverse complement strand
TACTTTCATTTGGGTTAAGGCTATACCTAAAGACATTAAAATCATAACAATCATTGCATAAGATAAAAGCATTGTTGTATTAATCACAAAAACTGGCATCTCTTTGCCATAGTATAAAAAAATAACTGTCAAAATAATTGTATAGAAGGAAGGACTTTTTGCGATTATTGAAAAATCAAATTTTTTTTTTGCAAGAAATATATTAGCAGTAAAATGTAAAAGTATTACCAAAGATGATATAGCTGCAGCTACACCCATCCCCAATTTACCATAGGCAAAAAGACATATTGGTATACCCATATTACCTGTATTAGGTAAAAAAAAAGTAGGTAATTCTCTAATATAATCTTTTTTCATAAGAAGTAGAAAAACAAGACCAATTAAAGCAAATGATGAAAGTAATATTACTGCGTAAATAAAATATTCTGCAAATACATCAAAAGTAACACCTGTGGATGTAAGAGAAAAAATTACTAAAGCTGGAGTTCCAAAATTTCCAGCATAAGATGTTATAAACGAAGTATCAAAGTTTGGATTTTTTTTTCCTAATAAAAAACCAATTCCAACAATAAAAAAAACAGGGAATAGAACTTCAAAGAGCTTTAAATAAAGTTCCATTAAAAAAGTCTTAATAATATAGGGTTTTTAATAATATTTTTATTTGATTTAAAAGATTTAATGCATTTCTGGTAATCTTTTTCCAAAGATTTGTGAGTTATAATTACAATAGAAGCAGTTTTGTTTTTATTATTTGGTATTTGTATTAATCTTTGAACAGAAATTTTATGTTTAGCAAATTTTTTAGTAATTTCAGATAGAACACCAGGTTTGTCTTGGACTTCAAGTCTAATGTATAATGCGTTAGAATAGTTATCTGTATTATAAATTGAAGGAGAATTTCTTTTATTGTCTGAAATCCCAAAAGGGTATTTGATATTTCCACGTAAAATTGACAAAAGGTCAGACATCAAAGCAGATGATGTTGGACCGGGACCAGCACCTTCACCTTGTAAAACACTCTCCCCTACTGGATTACCCTCAATTAGAACAGCATTCATAACACCGTTAACATTTGCAATGTAAGTATTTTTTTTTATTAAACATGGATGAACTCTTTCAAACAATTTATTATTAACTATTTCTGTTATACCCAATAATTTAATTTTATAATTTAATTGATTAGCAATTTCTAAATCCTTGTATTCTATGTTTTCAATACCTTCCATTAAACATTTTGAATTTGAAACTTTATTATTAAATGCTAAAGCAGAAAGAATTTTAACTTTAGCTAATGCATCGTAACCATTTAAATCTAATTTTGGATTACCTGGTTCAGCATATCCTAATGATTGAGCTTTTTTTAATACAGTTGAAAATCCAGATTTAGTATCTTCCATTTCAGATAATATATAATTACAAGTACCATTTAATATTCCATATACTTTGCTTATCTTATTTGTTGCTAGTCCTTCCTTGATTGTTCTTAACACGGGAATTCCACCTCCTACAGAAGCCTCAAATTCTAAATTAACTTTGTTTTTTTCTGCAAGCTTAGAAAGATTATTCCCATGTTTTGAAATCAATGCCTTATTAGGGGTTACAACATGAATTTTATTCTTAAGAGCAAATTCTACAATTTTTTTTGATACACCATCAGATTGTCCAATTGCTTCAATTAAAATATCAATTTTATTATATTTAAAAATTTTAAAAGGATCTTTGTAAAATATTCTCTTATTAATTTTAAATTTTCTTTTTTTATTAATATTCTTAGCTGAAATTGCTGAAACAGTGATAATTTTTCCAGTTTTTTTTAAAATATCTTTTTTTTTTGTATTAATCTCATTATAAAGATAATTACCAATCTGTCCTAATCCAATAATTGCTATATTATAATTCTTCATTTTAAGTCTAAATCGGGAAAGTTGCTTTCATTTCCATAGTCAATTATATTTTTTTTAAATTTGTCAAATGGTAAATTTTCACTAAAATTTAATGATTTAGAACTTGATTTCACTATATTATTAGTTTTTTTTTCCCAAAAATTTGTATTCCTATCTATTGAACATGAATATATTAAAACAATTACAATTAAATAAAATATTTTAAGCATTTAAACCCTCATTTTCTTTAAAAGAGTAATAGTTATTCATATTTTGAATCGCTTGACCACTACCACCCTTAATCAAATTATCCAGTGCTGACAATATAATAATTTTATCTTTATATTTACTCTCACATACAGAAATATAACAATTATTTGTATTTATTACTTCGTTGGTTCCTAAAAATGTGTTTGGTTTTAATATTTTTATGAATTTATTATTCTTATAATATTTTTTTAATGAGAAATATATTTTTTCAAGAGATTCCTTTTTTTTTAAATCTAAATAAATTGTAGATAATATTCCTCTAAACATAGGTGAAAGATGAGGTGTAAATTGAAATTTAACATTTTTACCAGTTTTTAATTTGAGTTCTTGATCTATTTCTGAGTTATGTCTATGAAAGGCTAATCCATACGCACTCAAAGTTTCATTTAAAAATTTATTATTATACTTTCTATGAATTTTTCTACCTGCTCCAGAATAGCCAGATTTTGAATCAATTGTTATATTATTTGATTTAACAATGTTATTATTAATTAATGGAACCAAAGGTAACAAGATTGATGTTGGATAACAGCCTGGACATGAAATTATTTTATATTTTTTTAAATTTTTTGAATTTAATTCAGGTAATGAATAAATACTTTGTTTAATTAATTTAGGAGCATTATGTTTAATTTTATACCATTTCAAATAATCTTTTGGTGATTTAAGTCTAAAATCTGCTGCTAAATCAATTAAAATATTTTTATTATTTAAATTTTTTGAAATTTTTTGAGCCTCTCCATTAGGTAATGCAGTAAATACAACATCAACACTTTTTAATAACTCTTTATTAAATTTAACAATATTTGGTAGTTTATGTTTATTAAAGTATTTATCATAAGAGCTAATTTTCTTGCCTACAGAGGTATCACCACAAAGATATTTAATTTTAACTTTTTTATGTTTAGTTAATAATTTAACCAATTGAATACCTATGTATCCAGTAGCTCCAGCAACTAATGCATTAATCTTAGACATATTGTAATATAACAGTTGTTTAATAAAATGATATTATCTTTTAGAGAATTGATAACTTCTTCTAGCTTTTGCTCGACCAGGTTTTTTTCTCTCAACTGATCTAGAATCTCTTGTGGTAAGTTTTTCTTTTCTAAGTGTTGGTTTTAGATTTTCATCAAATTGTAATAGTGCTCTTGATATGCCATGTACTAATGCTCCTGCTTGACCTGTGTGACCACCACCAACAACTTGAGATCTAACATCGTATTCTGTAGATTGATTGATAATTTCAAAAGGTCTTAGTATTTGCATTTTATGAGTAGCTCTTGTGAAATAATCATCTAGATTTTTACCATTAACGTAAATTTTACCAGTTCCCTTTTTTAACCAGACTTTTGCAATTGAAGTCTTTCTTCTACCTGTTGCATATTTAGCATCTTTGAAATCTAACTTTAATTTTGTCGTTACTGATTGATTTGTTTCCATGTTAATTTCTAACTATGTTTTTTGAATTTAGTTTTCCAATCTCTATTACTTCGGGGTTTTGTGCCGAATGAGGATGATCTGAACCTGGATATACTTTTAGCTTTGTTAATTGTTTTTTTGCTAAAGGCCCTCCTGGCAACATTCTTTTGACTGCCATTTTTAAAACCTCTCCAGGTTTTGAAGACTGTAATATTTCAGGTGTTGTCTCTTTAATTCCACCTGGATGACCTGTGTGTCTATAATATTTTTTATTTGTAAACTTATTACCTGTAAACTTTAATTGATCTACATTTTTAACAACGACAAAATCTCCACTATCCATATGGGGAGTAAATGTTGCTTTATTTTTTCCTCTTAAAATTTTTGATACAACAGTTGCCAATCTTCCTACTACCGCTCCAGTTGCGTCAATTTCAAACCATTTACTGTTTAAATCGTCTTTTTTAAGAAATTTAGTCATAATTGCGGGATTAATACTTATAAATCAATATATTGTCAAATTATATACTGTTAGAACTTAAGTCATTTTTGATAGTTTTAACTAATAATTAAGCTATTAATAAGGAATAATATTAGTTTATAATAAATTCAGAAAAAATTAAACAGGAGCAATTAAATGTCAGATAAAAAAGGAATGGATCCTAAAACATATAAATTCGATACCCTTAGTTTACATGCGGGTTATCAACCTCATAAAAATGCTGGTTCAAGACAAGTTCCAATATACCAAACAACATCATACCTATTTGATGATGTTGATCATGCAGCTGCTTTATTTAACTTGGAAAGAGGTGGACATATTTATAGCAGGATATCAAATCCTACTGTTGCTGTACTTGAAGAGAGAGTAGCATCATTAGAAGGTGGTACAGCCGCACTTGCTACATCGTCTGGTATGAGTGCAATATTTCTTGCAGTAATGACTCTTTGTGAAGCAGGAGATCATTTAGTTGTATCATCACAGCTTTATGGAGGAACTGTAAATTTATTTAGATTAACACTTCCAAAATTTGGAATTAAAACAACTTTTGTGAAACCAAGAGACACAGAAGGATTTAAAAAAGCAATTCAAAAAAATACAAAAGGTATTTTTGGAGAACTTGTAGGTAATCCAGGAAATGAAATAATGAATATGCCTGAGATTGCTAAAATAGCTCACGACGCAGGTATTCCCTTAATGGTAGATGCAACTTATCAAACACCTTATTTATGCAAACCTATAGAACACGGTGCTGATATCGTAATTCATTCACTTACTAAATGGATGGCAGGACATGGATCTTCAATGGCTGGTATAATAGTTGAAGGTGGTAAGTTTGATTGGATGCAAAATGATAAATTTCCAACAATGACACAACCATATGAAGGTTATCATGGATTATCTTTTGCTGAAGAATTTGGTCCAACAGCATTTACAATGAAAGCAAGAGCAGAAGGCATGAGAGATTTTGGTCCTTGCCTAAGCCCTCAAAATGCATGGAATGTGTTACAAGGTATAGAGACACTTTCTGTCAGAATGAAAAAACATTGTGAAAATGCTGAAAAAATGGTTGAGTATTTATTGGGTCACGAAAGTGTTGCTTGGGTTTCACATCCGAGCGTACCAGATCATCCTGATCATGATTTAGCAAGCAAATTATTACCAAACGGCAAAGGATCAATGATAGCATTTGGTATTAAAGGAGGAAAAGCTGCAGGTGAAGCATTTATTAATAACGTTAAACTTGCTTCTCATTTAGCAAATGTTGGTGACACACGTACATTGGTAATTCATCCAGCATCAGCTACACATTCTCAAATGGATGAAGCTACATTAAAATTTGCGGGTTTATCCCATGATATGATCAGATTATCTGTCGGTATTGAAGATATAGATGATATTAAAAATGACTTTGAAAATGGATTTAGAGCTGCTAGGAAACCTAGACTCGTATCCAATCAATGAAGTTTCAGGTAAATAATAATGATGTTTATGCTTCTACAGGAGGTAGACCTTTCGATAAGGATAAACCATTAATAATATTTGTGCATGGTAGTGGACTAACTCATATGACATGGGTTTTGCAAACAAGATATTTTGCATTTCATGGATATAGTGTTTTAGCTTTAGATATGCCAGGTCATGGATTATCAGGGGGCGAAAGTTTAAAATCAATTGAAGATATGGCTGATTGGGTAAGCGATGTTATTGACACAGTTGGATATAAAGAAGCTTCGTTGGTCGGTCATTCACAAGGATGTTTAGTTACTGTTGAGTGTACAGCAAGGAATCCTGATAAAATAAAAACTTTAAGTTTAATGGGTGGTGCTGGTGCAATTCCAATGAACCCTGAATTATTATCTTTAGCAGAAAACAACGATCCTAAGGCTGTAGAATTAATGATGGACTGGGCTCATGGGCCAGCTGGGCACTTTGGTGGTCATCCTGTTCCAGGGTTATATCATATTAATACTGGTTCAATGTTAGCTAAAACAAGAACAATAAAAAATACCCTCGGTGTAGATTTTAGAGCATGTGATAATTACAAGAATGGTTTTGAGGCTGCAAAACAAATTAAGATACCTACCCTTTCTATACTTGCCACTGACGATAAAATGTGTCCTGTAAAAGAAGGTAAAAAACTAGCTAATTTGATTGAAGGAAGTCAAATAGATATAATAGATAATTGCGGACATATGATGTTATTAGAGGAAGCAGATCGAGTATTAAATGTATTGAAAAAATTCATAACAACAAATTATCCAGCAAATTAGTAATTGCAAAATTGCATTTATGAAAAAAAATTTTAGATTTTTTGATAATAGACAAAAATATTTACTTTTTGTAACAACAACCAACGAAAAGAATAAAATTGCTGATGCATTAAAACCAATTGTTCAAAAATTAAAACCAAAATTTCCAGCATTAAAAATATTTGACGCAGGTATGGGTGATGGATCATTATTGATGAGTGTAATGAGGCAATGTCATCAAAAAATGCCTCAAATTCCTTTACTAGTAAGTACAAAGGAAATAAGTATGGAAGATGTTAGATTAGGACTTGAAAAACTTCCAGATCGATTTGTAGAACATAAAAACACAGTATTTGTTATCTCAAATCTAAATTATGTTGAATCAACCTCACTCAAATCAAATGACAAAAAAAAACAGAAAAAAATGAATTGGAAAATAGTTAAATTAAAAGGTAATTCTTCATTAGATTTTTCAAATCAATTAAGAAAACTTAATCAAGAATTTTTAAGTAAAAAATGGCAAATAGAGAGAAACCCTAAAAATGGTAATCCCACTTACAAAGAGCCATCAGTAATTGTAATTTATAGAAAAGATCAGGAATTTTCATTGAAAAATGTTATTCCAAAAAAAAATAATGGTAAAAATAGTTTCGACTTAATCATTGCATCTCAACCTTATAGATCAAGAATATCTGCAGAAAAAAAAGTAAAGTATGTTATTGATCCAATGATGAAATCATTAGATAACAAAGGCAAATTGGTAGTCGTTCATGCATGCGGAAATGATCCAGGTAACAAAATTATTAAGAAAATCTGGCCAAAAGAAAAACCATTTCCTTCACTATACGGATCAATAATTAAATATATTAAAAGCAATACAGACAAAGAAATTTTAAAAAAATTAAAATTTAATAAAAAACAAACTATTAAATATGTTTTGCGGGCATTACCAAATGAAATCAGTGGTGGCATTGCCACTTCATTAATATTTTCAGCATGGAATGCTGCGGTATATGTTAACCAAATATCAGATGAGCAAATAATGAATGCAGAAAGAAAGAAATATTACCAAAAAGTTGTAAAAGATATTGTCAATAAAAATAAAGGATTATATTTTAACAATGAACTATTTGTAATTGAAAAAAAATAATCAACTAAATCTATTCTTGTGCAAAAAATATAATGACGATGTTATTAATAATATTGAACTAAATTGATGTAACGAGGCAGTTAAAATACTGGCACCAGACAAAACAGTAAGAATTCCTAATATAATTTGTAATAAAATAATTAAACCTAGAATAGATACAGCTTTAAATAAATAAAAAATTTTATTCTTATAAGTTATATATGAAATCACTATGAAGATAATGAATATTAAATAGGCTAAATTTCGATGTAAATATTGAACTAGTGATGGATCACTAAAAGCAGATAATTTAAATAAACTTATAAATTTATTGTCATCTGGGAAATATGAATTACCCATTAATGGCCAAGTATTATATATTTTTCCAGCATCCATGCCTGAAACGAGTGCACCAATAATAATTTGCAAGAAAATTAATAATAAAAAAAATTCAGGTATATAATTGTTAATTTTATTATCCTTTTTATTTAAATTTACTAAACTTAAATAATTCCAATAAATTAACGATAAAATAATAAATGCAAATAAAAGATGAACTGACAATCTAAAATGACTTACGTCTATATTATTCACTAGACCACTCTGGACCATGTACCAACCTAGAAATCCCTGAAAACAAATCAAAAAAAATATAAAATAAAAATTATAAAGTTTTTTTAAACCCAATTTGATAGTAAATAATATTAGAGGTATAAGAAAAGCTAAACCAATGACACGCCCAAAAAACCTGTGTGCCCACTCCCACCAAAATATTACCTTGAATTCACTTAAAGTCATTGCATAATTTTGGAGTTTAAACTCAGGTATTTGCTTATAAGCTTCAAAATAAGCTATCCATGACTCATCGTTCATTGGTGGAAAAAAGCCTTTAAAAAATTCCCATTCAGTAATCGATAGTCCAGAATCAGTAAGTCTTGTTAAACCTCCTACAACTATCATTGCTGAAATCAAAATAAACATAATTAATAACCATTTAGATATGTATATTCTGTATTTTGTATTTAATTCGGTATACATAATAGTTTAAATATAATATTTATTTATAAATCCAATTGATCAAATGTCGCCTGATAAAAGAAAAAAATTAAATATTTTAAGAAAAAAATTAGATCTTCTTGATAACAAATTAATTAAATTGATAAAAATCAGGACTAATATAGTTAAAGATGTTCTTAAACTTAAAACCTACAAACATGAAATTGTTGATAAAAAAAGAATTTCAATAATTCTTAAAAATATTAAAAAGAAATCAATTAAAAATAAAATTGATCCAAAGATAACTAGTCGAATTTGGAAAAATATGATTATGTCTTATATTGATTTTGAAAAAAGAAATTTTAAAAAATAATTATTTACTATGAGGTGGGAGTTTCTTTTCAACAAAAACTTCATGCTTTCTAGTAGCTGGATTATATTTTTTTGCTTTTAATTTTACCTTAGCTTTTTCACCGCCGGCAGGTTTTTTAACATAGTAAAAAAAGGGACTATCAGGTTTAGCTTCAGGAACTAATCTTACTTTTACATGAGTTTTTTTAGCCATTTTTTATTTCTTTTATTATTGTAGAAATTTTTTTAATTTTACTTTTAAATTCCTGGTTTGTTATAGATGAATTCTTTATTTCGTCAATATTACTTTCTGATAAATTTAATTGTTTTTTTGCACCAACAATTGTCATTCCTTCTGTTTTTAGTAAATATTTTATTTTTTTTAAAATTTCTATAGTTTTTTGATCATAATATCTTCGATTTCCAGCTAAAATTTTCGGTTTAACCTGTTTAAATTGCTTTTCCCAAAACCTAACAGTGTGAGTAGATAATTTTCCATTTTTTTGATTAACAAGATTAAGTATTTTCGTTACTTCACTAATACTTTTATATAAGCTGTTTTTTTTAATAATCATTTATATAATTTCTTAATTTCTTTGATGCTTTAAATGTTATTACATTTCTCTCTTTAATTATTTTTTCCTCTTTAGTTTTTGGATTACGACCAATTCTTTCCTTTTTCATTTTAACATTAAAAGTACCAAAATTAGATATCTTTACTTTTTTATTTTTTTGAAGATTTTTAAGAATAATTTCAAATAGTTCTTCAAATATTAATTCTGAAATTTTTTTTGAAAATCCAATTCTCATATATATAGAATTTATCATTTCTTTTTTAGTTAAATTTATACGTTTCATATATTTTTTTTTATTTTATCAATTAAATTACCTTTTATTATCTTTTCACAAACATTTAAAGAATTCGCAAAACCAAATGCATCGGTAGATCCATGACTTTTGATAACAGGCTTATCCATTCCTAATAATATTGCACCATTATATAATCTTGGATCTAATTTCTTTTTAAATGTTTTTAGATTTTTAATATTTATTAATGAAGATATTTTTCCCATAATAGATGAAGTATGTATTTTTTTTAATTCATTAATTAAGAAATTTGCGGTGCCTTCTGCTGTTTTTAATGCGACATTACCTGTAAATCCATCTGTTACTATAACGTTCACATTTCCATCCATTATGTGATTTCCTTCGATATAACCATGAAATTCATACAGTGAACTTTGGATCTCACTTAGTTTTTGATAAGTACTTTTTATTATATTATTACCTTTTAACTCTTCAGAACCAATATTTAGCAAAGCAACTTTTTGAGTTTCTTGTTCATACAAAGATTTATGGAGCGCAGCTCCCATTATACTAAAATCGATTAAATTTTTTTCATTACATTCTATATTCGCACCCAAATCTAAAACAACATTCATA
>CACGWQ010000022.1 GCA_902576815.1 uncultured Pelagibacteraceae bacterium | reverse complement strand
AGAGGAATATTCTATTCCTTGTTTAAACTTTCCAACGTTTCCAATGACACCAGTAAGCCTTAAATGACTAAAAATTTTTTTTTTTTTAAAAAATGTGAACATACAAATGATTATAAAAAATTTACTAATTTATAAAGCTACTTATAGTTGAAGAAATAGGTGCGTCAATTGATAAGTATATTAATAAACTTAATGTAATATTTTGAATTTATGGGTTCAGTAGTTCAATTAAAAAAGCAAATAACTAATGCATACACTGATTTGTTAAATTCTGTTGATGAAAAACTAAGTTTAGTTGAAGATAAGATTTCCTATAAATTAGATAGTAAAGTTGAGCTAGTTAAAGAAATGACTGCTTATCACATGACAAGTGGTGGTAAAAGATTAAGAGCATTGCTTACTTTGGGATGTGCTAAATTATGTGGATACACAAAAGGTAGTAGAGATGTAAACCTAGCTGCATGTGTTGAACTTATACACGCGGCAACTCTTATGCATGATGATGTAATTGACAGTGCAGATTTAAGAAGAGGCAAAAAAACTACAAATAAAATTTGGGGAAATCAGTCGTCAATTCTTGTTGGGGACTATTTATTAAGTAGATGTTTTGAAATGATGGTTGAGGATGGAAGTATTGAAGTATTAAAACTTCTATCTTCTACATCGTCAACTATTGCTCAAGGAGAAGTTTTGCAGTTACAACATAAAGGTGACTCTGAAATGTTGGAAGAAACATATTTGAATATAATTTCCTCTAAAACTGCAGCTTTGTTTTCAGCATCCTCAAAAGTTGGGTCGATAATTACTGATAAAGACAATAAATTTAAAGATGCACTAGAATTCTATGGAAAGAACCTTGGATTAACATTTCAGATTGCGGATGACACACTTGACTATAACTCAGAATTAAAAATGTTTGGTAAAGAGATAGGAAAAGATTTCTTTGAGGGCAAGGTAACTCTCCCGATTATTTTATTAAATCAAAAATTATCTTTAGATCAAAAATTAGTTTTAAAAAAAATATTTGAACAAAATATCAGATCTAAAGAACAATTTGACTATGTGCTTAAATTGGTAAAAAAATATAATATAATTAATGAGTGTTACAAAAAAGCTGAACACTATATAAGTTTAGCATCAAATTCATTAGGTATATTTCAAGATTGTGAAGAAAAAAATATACTTAAAAATTTAACTTCTTTTAGTATTAATAGAAAATTTTAAGGTGATAAGAGAATTTTTTTCCAACCATTATTTTCTTTAATATATTTTAATCTTTCGTGAATTCTATTTTCGCCATCTAACCAAAATTCAATTTCGTGGTGTTTTAACCTCCATCCTGACCAATGTTCAGGTCTAGGAACATTATTTTCATCTTTGTAGAGATCTTTAAATTTTTTTATAGATTGGTTTAGTTCTTCTCTATCTTTTAAAATTGAACTTTGATTTGATGCCCATGCACCAATTCTACTTCCATAACTTCTGGAATTATAATAATTATCAGCTTCTTCATCTGAAACTTTTTCAGCAGTACCAACTATGCGAATTTGTCTGAGTAAACTTTTCCAATGAAAGCACATTGAAATGTTTGGATTCTGTTTTATAGAGTTTCCCTTATTACTATTAAAGTTAGTGTAAAAAACAAACCCATCTTCTCCATAATCTTTGAGCAATACCATTCTTACATTCGGATAACCTTTTTCGTTGATAGTACCTAGAGCTAATGCATTTGGATCATTTATTTCAGTTTTCTTTGCCTCATTATACCATTCAGTGAATAATAATATTGGATTATCGAGTTCTCCAAAGCATTTATCCAACCCTAAAGAATTTTTTTCGTTCATAATTTAAACAAAATAATTTATATAATAATATAATGTCTTTTAATACATTTGGAAAATTTTTTCGATTTACCACATGGGGTGAATCTCATGGTCCAGCAATAGGATGTGTTGTTGATGGATGTCCTCCAAATATCAAGCTTAATATTAAAGACATTCAGTTAGAATTAAATAAAAGAAAGCCTGGTCAGTCTAAATTCACAACCCAAAGAAAAGAGGATGATAAGGTGGAAATTTTATCAGGGATATTTGAGGGTAAAACAACTGGTACCCCCATCTCAATGATTATATTTAATAAAGATATGCGTTCTAAGGATTATAAAAATATTAAAGATAAATTTAGACCTGGTCATGCTGATTATACATATTTTAAAAAATATGGAATTAGAGATTATAGAGGTGGAGGCAGACAATCAGCAAGAGAGACAGCCTCAAGAGTAGCAGCGGGGGCAATAGCAAAACAAGTTTTGCAAAATATTATTGGGAAAAAATACAGTGCAATTGGAGCAGTAACACAATTAGGTATACTAGGATGTGACACTGAAAGATGGAATGACAAATTCATTGCAAAAAACCCTTTATTTTGCCCTGATAAAACAGTTTTAAAATTATGGGAAAAATATTTACTTGGGATAAGAAAAGCTGGCTCATCATGTGGGGCTATTATTGAAGTGAGAGCAAGAGGTGTACCTGTAGGATTAGGAGCTCCAATTTATTCTAAATTAGATATGGATTTGGCATCAGCTATGATGAGTATTAACGCTGTAAAAGGAGTAAATATAGGATCAGGAATGAACTCTGCTCAACTTTCTGGCGAACAAAATTCTGATGAAATGTCTCAAACAAGAAAAAAAACAAAATTTAAATCAAATAATGCGGGAGGAATTCTTGGAGGAATTTCTAGTGGTCAAGAAATAATTGTTTCATTTGCAGTAAAACCAACTTCATCAATTCTTTCTCAAAGAAAAACAATTAATAAATATGGAAAAAATACTTCAATTTCAGTCAAAGGTAGACATGACCCATGTGTAGGTATTAGAGCAGTGCCCATAGGTGAGGCAATGATGCATTGCGTAATTCTTGATCATTACTTAATGAACAAAGCTCAATGTGGTAATTAATTAGTTTTTTTAATAACAACTTTAGAATTTAAAGTTTCTAAAACTTTTACTTCAATAGATTTAGCATCTAAACCAGCTTCTTTATACATTTCTTCTGGTTTATTTTGGTCTAAAAATTTGTCTGGCAAAATCATTGATCTAAATTTTAAATTATTATCTAATAAATTCTTTTCATTTAAGAAATGATTTAAGTGGGCTCCAAAACCTCCAATAGAACCTTCTTCCAACGTAATTAGCACTTCATGATTTGTTGCAACTTGCCACAAAAGATTTTCATCTAGAGGTTTTGCAAATCTAGCATCTATGATTGTTGGATTAATTCCCATTTTTTTTAAACTTTCTTCAGCCAATAAACATTCTTTTAATCTGTTTCCAAAACTCACTAAGGCGACTTTCTTTCCTTCTCTTATAACTCTACCTTTTCCAATATCAATTTTTTCGTTGATATCGGGTAATTCTAAACCTACTCCATTTCCTCTTGGATATCTAAATGCACACGGTTGATTATTAATATCTACTGACGTATTAACCATTCTAATTAATTCTGCCTCATCACTTGCTGCCATAACAATAAAATTAGGTAAAGTTGATAAATATGTAATATCAAAAGCACCTGCATGAGTTGCTCCATCAGCACCGACTAAACCAGCTCTATCAATTGCAAATCTTACTGGTAAACTTTGAATTGCAACGTCATGAACTACCTGATCATAAGCTCTTTGTAAAAATGTTGAATAAATTGCTGCATAAGGCTTATAACCTTCTGTGGCTAAACCTGCTGCAAAAGTAACAGCGTGTTGTTCAGCTATTCCAACATCAAAAGTTCTATCTGGGAAAGCTTTACTAAAAGCGTCCATTCCTGTCCCAGACGGCATAGCAGCAGTTATACCTACAATTTTACTGTCTTTCTTTGCATGCTCTATTAATGTATTTGCAAATACCTTTGTAAAAGCAGGAGCGTTAGTTATTGATTTTTGTTGGACTCCTGTTTGGACATCAAATTTTGTAACTCCATGATATTTATCATCAGATTTTTCAGCAAAACTATATCCTTTGCCTTTTTGAGTTTTTATATGAATTAGTATTGGACCATTATGATTGCTTTCTTTTGCGTTTTTTAAAATTGGCAATAAAACATCTAAATCATGGCCATCAATTGGACCAACATAATAAAAACCTAATGAATTAAATAACGTACCACCTGTGACAGCCGATCTCAAAAAATCTTCAGCCTTTCCAGCCTTTTTGCTAAATCTTTTTGAGAAAGATGAAATAATCATTTTAACTGTTTCTCTGAAACTAAAATAAATCTTACCTGAAAAAATTTTAGCAAGATAAGATTTCATTGCACCGACTGGTTTTGCAATTGACATATCATTGTCATTCAAAATTACGATCATCTTAGTTTTAGAGTCTCCAGCATTATTCATAGCTTCATATGCCATTCCTGCGCTCATGGCACCATCTCCAATAACTGCAATAACTTGATCTGATTTATTTGATAATTTATTTGCTGTTGCAATTCCAAGTCCAGCTGAGATAGAGGTAGAACTATGAGCTGCACCAAAAGGGTCAAATTCACTTTCTGATCTTTTTGTAAAACCAGATAATCCTTTTCCTTGTCTTAAAGTTCTAATTTTATCTTTTCTACCTGTTAAAATTTTATGGGGGTAAGATTGATGACCAACATCCCATATTAATTTATCCTTTGGAGTGTCAAAAACATAATGAAGTGCTACTGTTAATTCTACAACGCCTAAACCCGCACCTAAATGACCACCCGTTTTTGAAACAGCATCTATCATTTCACTTCTTACTTCGTTTGATAGAATTTTTAATTCATCATTATTAAGTTTTTTTATATCTGAAGGAAAATTAATATTATCTAGATATTTATAATTCTGCATTTATTTATTTCTACTAAATATAAATTCAATTGTCTCTTTTAAATCACTAGCATTTTTTCCATAGCTAACTAAACTATTAAATATTTCTTTTTTTAGTTTTGATGCATATTTAATAGCATTTTTATATCCTAGTAAACTTATTAATGTTGCTTTTCCTCTTTTAGAATCTTTATTAGTTTTTTTTCCTGCAGTTTTCGATGTACTACTATAATCAATTAAATCATCTGCAATTTGAAAAAGTAAACCAATTTTTTCACCAATAATTGAGAATTTTTTTATTTGATCCTTTTTATTTGTCAAAATAACTGGAGATAAACAGCTGAATGAAAATAATTTTCCAGTCTTTTTAATCTCCATATCTATTACTTTTTGTTTAGAAACTTTTTTTCTTTCATAATTTAAATCCAAAAATTGGCCTCCAGCTATTCCTTGGTGTCCTGATGATTGAGATATTAGATTTATTAAGGTTATTTTTTTATTGTTATTTATACTAAACTTTGGATCAGATAAAATTTCAAAAGCTAATGTCAAAAGGGAGTTTCCAGCTAAAACAGCCGTTGATTCTCCAAATTTTTTATGTGTAGTTGGTTTACCTCTTCTAATATCATCATCATCCATACAAGGTAAATCGTCATGTATTAGTGAATAAGCGTGTATACATTCAACGGCTGAACTTAAATATAAAAGATATTTTTTTTCTACATTAAAAATTTTTCCAACATCAAAAATAAGCTTAGATCTTATTTTTTTTCCTCCGGGAAATAAACCATACTTAATAGGTATAATTAGATCTGTTTTTTTTTGTTTTGTTAAATAATTTTTTAAAAATTTATTTACTTCATTAACAGTTTTCACTAATTTTTTTTTCATTTTTTTGAAGTTAATGCTTCGATTTTTAGCTTGGTAATTTCAGATATATTTTTTGAGTCCTTTAGAAATTTTTTCTCTATTAAATTATTTAGCTTTATTAAATATTGATAATCATCAATAGATTCTTCCAAATTTTTTTTACTTTCTAATTCTTGTATTAAACGGTCTGCTATATCTGTGAGTTCACTCAAAGATTTTGATTCAATATCATCTGGCAAAATTTTTTCATTCATATAATAATTTGTAATATTATATGAAAATTAATGATTCAAATATTAAAAAAGCAGTAAAATATTTAAATAATAATGAATGTATTGGAATACCTACAGAAACTGTCTATGGATTAGCCGCTAATGCCTATTCAGATAAAGCTACCAAAAGAATATTTAAGTTAAAAGGAAGGCCTGCTGATAACCCTTTAATAGTTCATTATTATAGCATTAAGGATTTGGGTAAAGATTGTGAGACTAATAATTTATTTTATAAACTTTATAATTCATTATGCCCTGGACCAATTACATTTATATTAAAGCTAAAAAATGAGAGTAAAATTTCAAAAAATGTTACTAATAATAAAAAAACCCTAGGTGTAAGATTTCCGAGTCACCTTACTGCTAGAAAACTACTAAAATCTTTAAAATATCCTCTAGCAGCTCCAAGCGCAAATATCTCGGAAGGTATAAGTCCAGTGACAAAAGATGATGTATATGATGAATTTGGTAAAAAAATTAAATTTATTTTAGAAGGTGGGAGATCGAAAGTTGGGGTTGAGTCTACGATAATAAGTTTAGTTAAAAAACCCCAAATTTTAAGATTGGGTGGTTTAGATATTTCTATATTAAATAAAAAATTAAAAACAAATTTAAACACTAATTTGCATGCTAAGAACAATATAAATTCTCCAGGGAGGGGAAGAATTCATTATTCCCCAGGTATACCAATTAGATTAAACGCAATTAAAATTAAAAGAGATGAGGCTTTTATCCTAATTAAAAAGAAAAAAGACAATAATAAGAATTATTTTTATTTAAGTAAGACAAATAATCTTATGGAGAGTGTTAAAAATTTATATAAAACATTAAGAAGAATTAAGAAGTTAGGCTACAAAAAAATAGCTGTACAAAAAATTCCAAACCGGAATTTTGGATTAGTAATTAACGATAGACTTCTTAGAGCATCAAAAAAATGAAAAATTTAGTTGAAGTAAAAAATATAAAAAAAAACTATGGAAAGAATGAGGCTGTCAAAGGTATAAGCTTTAGCATAAAAGAAGACGAAATTTTAGGCCTATTAGGTCCAAATGGTTCGGGCAAAACGACTACTATTGGCATGTTGTTGGGACTTTTGAAACCAACTAGTGGAGAAATTTTTATAAATGGTCAAAAATTGGAGGGGAATAGAATTGAAATCTTAGAACAAATTAATTTCATATCTCCATATATTGAATTACCCAAAAAACTTTCAGTTAAACAAAATCTGACTGTTTACGGAAAATTATACAAAATAAATAATATTAATGAGAGGATCGAATTTTTATCAGAGAAATTAAGATTAGAAAAGTTGCTTAATAACATTACAGGTGAATTATCGTCTGGACAAAAAAATAGAGTAAGTTTGGCAAAAGCATTAATCAACGAACCGAAAGTATTACTATTAGATGAACCAACTGCATCCTTGGATCCAGAAGTGGGTGATTTTGTTAGATCCTTTTTAGAAGATTATAAAAAAGAAAAAAAAATATCCATACTTCTTGCTTCTCATAATATGAACGAAGTCAGCAGGCTTTGTAAATCAATTCTAATGATGAAAGATGGAATTATAATTGATAAAGGAAAACCTGAAGAATTAATAAATAAACATGGTAGAAAAAATCTTGAAGAAGTTTTTTTAAAATTATCTAGGAGTAAAAATGAGCCTAACTAGAATGTATGGTCTTTTTTTAAGACATTTTTATTTAATTACCAGATCTTTCCCAAGGGTTTTGGATCTTGTTTATTGGCCAACTATTCAAATAACTTTATGGGGATTTATCTCAAATTTTTTTGCAACACATACAACATATTATAACAATGCAGTTGGAGTTATATTAACTTGCGCAATCCTTTATGATTTTCTTTTTAGAACTAGTATTGGATTTAATATGCTATTTCTTGAGGAAATTTGGAGTAGAAACTTTACAAATTTATTTATTGCGCCAATGAAAATTGGTGAAATATTAACTTCACTTGTCGCTACAGCTTTAATAAGAGCTCTTATAGGTTTAATACCGGCGGTGCTTTTAACATCTCCATTGTTCGGTATTTCTATTTTAGATTTAGGAATATTTTTATTCTTTTTATTTTTAAGTCTATATTTATTTGGAATAACACTTGGCATCCTGGTATCAGCTGGTCTATTGAGATATGGGCCCTCTTTTGAAAATATAGCATGGTCTACAATGTTCCTATTAGCACCTTTTGGATGCATTTATTATCCAATTGAAATATTGCCAGAGGTATTTCAGAAAATAGCTTACTTGTTACCACTGGTATATATTTTTGAAGAGGCAAGAAATATTTTAATTAATCAGACTGTAGATATTCAAAATATCTATTATGCATTCTTATGGAATGGGGTTTACTTTGTATTATCGATTGTATTATTCTATTATTCATTCAATGTCGCAAAAAATAAAGGAACCCTTATTAATATGGGTGAATAATGGTGCGCCCGCAAGGAGTCGAACCCTGAACCTCCAGAGCCGAAATCTGGCGCTCTATCCAGTTGAGCTACGAACGCATGCTAATTTAATATAATAATTTATGAAAAATATCATCAATTTTGTTGTTAGAGAAGATGGCAATAACAAGAGAGTAGATACAATATTAGCAAATCTTGATAAAAGTTTAAGCAGAACTAGAGTAAAAAATTTAATATTAGATAGTAAATTAAAAATTAACGAAAAAATTATACTAGACCCTTCATTTAAAACTAAAATAAATGACAAAATTGAGCTCGAAATTGTTGAACCTAAGAAACAAAGCCTAAAACCTTATAATTTTAAATTAAATATAATTTATGAAGATGAAGACTTAATCGTAATTGATAAACCCTCTGGAATTCCGATGCACCCCGGTGCTGGTAATTACGATAATACAATAGTTAACGCGTTAATGAATTACGATAGCAAAAATTTATCTGATATTGGAGATGAACTTAGACCTGGTATAGTTCATAGAATTGATAAAGATACATCTGGATTAATTGTAATTGCAAAAAAAAATTTATCCCATGAAAAATTATCACTTCAATTCTCTGAACATTCTATAACTAGAGTTTATCAAACTTTGATATGGGGAAAATTACGACCTCAAAAAGGAAAAATTGAAACATTTATAACTAGAAGTTCGAAAAATAGACAGATGATGGAAGTATCGTCTAGCAAAGGTAAAAAGGCAGTCACACATTATGAGACTTTGGAGCTTTTTGAGAATGATAAAGTTCCAACTTTTAGTTTTATTCAATGTAAATTAGAAACTGGGAGAACTCATCAAATAAGAGTTCATATGTCATACAAAGGTAACAATATACTTGGAGATAAAAAATATAAAAAGAAATTTAAGAAATTTAAAAACATTGATGAAGATCTTAATAATAAAATTTTAAATTTAAATAGACAATTCTTACATGCAAAACAATTAGGTTTTGACCATCCAAGGACAGGAGAAAGATTAGAATTTTCATCAAATATCCCAAACGAATTAAATGATATCTTAAAAAAACTAAGAAAATTAAGTAAATAAAACGATTGTAAAAAAAAATTTCTCTATTAAATAAATACTTCCTATGAGTAATAATACATATAACTTACCTACTCTTTCAAATGAAGGAGGCCTAGCAGCATATCTAGCTCAGATTAAAAAATTCCCTATGCTGGATGCAGAAGAAGAATACATGCTTGCAAAGAACTGGCAAACTACAGGAAACGTTAAATCAGCTGAAAAACTTGTTACAAGTCATTTAAGGCTAGTAGCCAAAATAGCAATGGGTTACAAAGGTTATGGTCTGCCTCTTAATGAAATGATTTCAGAAGGTAACGTAGGTTTAATGCAAGCTGTTAAGAAATTTGAACCAGAAAAAGGTTTTAGACTTGCAACTTATGCAATGTGGTGGATTAAAGCTTCTATTCAAGAATATATTCTAAGATCATGGAGCTTAGTAAAAATTGGAACTACAACAGCCCAGAAAAAACTTTTTTTTAACTTGAAGAAATTAAAAAATCAAATTGCTCCTAGAACTGAGGGTGACTTACGTGATGAACATGTGAAGGATATTGCTAATAGATTAGATGTTAGCGAACATGAAGTTGTATCTATGAACAGAAGGCTTTTAGGAAAAGAGCAATCTTTAAATGCACCTATTGGAGAAGATGGTGATGAATGGCAAGATTGGGTTGTAGACAATGATATGGATCAAGAACTTAAATTTGCACAAAACGAAGAAATGGAACAACGAAAAGATCTTCTGCAAGATTCTATTAAAATTTTAAATGATAGAGAAAAAGAAATACTTTACTCAAGAAGATTGACAGATGATCCGATAACTTTGGAGGATTTAAGTAAGAAATTCAAAATAAGCAGAGAAAGAATAAGACAAATTGAAAATAAAGCATTTGAAAAACTTCAGAAACATATGTTGAACTCTGCTAAATCAAAAAATCTATTACCAGCTAATTAAGCTCATTAAAATTCTTTTCTAAT
>CACGWQ010000021.1 GCA_902576815.1 uncultured Pelagibacteraceae bacterium | reverse complement strand
CAAAGTATTACAGAAAATTTCTTAGAAGATATAGGAATAGGAATGTTCACTAAAATATACGTTAAATCAAAATTTATAGGACCTTTAACAACATATTTATTATTCAATGTGCTTCTTCCTATGACCGAGCATGATCATCTATCGTCATTTAGACGTTTTAGATTATGGTTTGCAAACTACAGACAATCTTTATTTTAATTAAAATTTATTAAATCTTTAATCCAATAAACAATATTGATATTCTCTAGCTTCAATTATTTCTTTTTGAACATTAAGTTCAACGTCGTCTAAAAATATAAAGTCATCTTTCTTAATATCTTTTTTTAAAACTGCATTATCGGTATAACCCATGGGTAAAATTCTTTCTTGTTTCGATCTTTTTGAAGAAATTAATCTTCCTCTTGCACAATAACCTCCTTCACCATCAAGTTTTTGTCCTGCTTTTAAATCTTTCTTTGCGACACTTGCAATTTCAGCATTAAAATTTTTGGTATGACCTGTAGCTTTATTATCTAGCACTATAGAATAAATTGATTGGGCTAATTCTAATCCGATGTAATGATAAGGTCTCCAAATTGCTGAATAGCTTCCAGAAGAATCTGTCACCATCCCATAATCTTTGAAGCAGTTTTTAACATAATCATTCTGCGCTTTGATAACAATGTATACTCCCCACCGAAGATCATTAGGAATATCTTTTTTATCTAAATCAATACTTGAGATAACCTCAACTTGGCCAGAATGATCCAATAAACCTCCTTCAGATTTTGGAATTAGTTTTTTTGCAATGTCATAAACTCCTATTGGAGGATAAGTTAATCCACTATTTGGACACTTTAAGTCTGTTGCATTACTAACAGCACACATTTCAATTGATGATTTATCACCACATAAAAAACTATTAAACATTTTAGGATTCATGCCAGATTCATTTTCAGCTCTTTCTTTAGTTAAACCATAGTGTCCCCAAACAGTTTCTGGTGTTGAATATTCAAAAGATGGATGATATTTTGTTCCTTTGCCTGCACATACAACTTCAAAACCATTTAATTTTGCCCATTCAATTTGTTCTAATATTAATGATGGTTGATCACCATAAGCCATTGAACAGATAATATTATTTTTTTTGGCTAAATCAGATAAGTATTTTCCACATAAAACATCTGCCTCAACATTTACCATTATTACATGCTTTTTATTTTCTATTATTTTTTTTGCGTGAATAGTGCCAGAAATAGGATTCCCTGTAGCCTCGATGAATACATCGATTTCTCTATCTAAAACTTTGTCTAAATTATCCTCAAAATTAATCTTTTGTATAGTTTCATCAGATAATCCACTATTTAAACAATTTTTTTTTGCTCTCTCAATATCAAGCTCCACGATTGAATCTAAAATGATTTTGTTTAATTGATTATATTGAGCGAGAAACATTGAAACAAATTTCCCACAGCCAACAAAAGCAACTCTAATTGGTTTTTTTAAATTTTGAAGTTTAGTATATAAATACACAAATCTATCTTAATAAGAAAAAAATAATAAACCAATAAGATAATAATCCTGAAACAATAGTGGCGATTACACTCCTTGAGTAAAATCCAACAACTAAAGCAACAATTGCACCATAAATTTTTGGATCTGTGATTTCTACAATGATACCAAAATCATTAAAAAAAACACCAGGAAATATTATTGCTGGAAATACAGCTGCTGGAACATAATTAAGAACTTCTTTAACTTTTGTTCCAAGCATTTCTCTATCAATTAAAGCAACCATAGCCATCCTTGAAAAATAAGTAACAATTCCAGATATAATAATTGATATCCAAGTCATTTTTTCAGCCTCAACATTATAAAAGCAGCAATTAAAGCAATAATAGGAGATAATATTATGTAAGATTTGAATGGAGCATCAAATAATATTAGTGATGCAAATCCAGATACTAACATCACAAAAACATGATCTAATTTTCTCAAGTCATTTACGATGATTGCTAAAAAAGTAAGAGGAATCGCAAATTTTAAACCTAATTCTTCAGGAATAAATGAGCCCAATATAATTCCACTAATTGTAGACAATTGCCAACAAAACCAAAGGGTTACTCCTGTACCAAGTACATAATAATGTGGATTAGATAAATTTTTATTCTGTTGTATATACTTATTAGACTCTGCAAAACCTTGGTCTACAATAAAATAAGATATAATTAATTTTTTGATGAAACTTAATTTTTCAAGATATTCAGATAAAACTGCTCCATATAATAAATGTCTCGAATTAATTACCCCTACTGATGTAATAGCTACTAACGATGAGGCTCCACCTGACAAAAGTTGCATAAATATTATTTGTGAAGCACCGCCAAAAATAATCAAAGAAGTTGCGTAAACTAAAATTGGATCAAAACCCAATTCAACACCAATGGCTCCAGTTATAATTCCAAAAGGAATTACTGATAACATGTGAGGCAAAACAGCAACTGTACCTTTAAAAAATATTTTAGATTTAGAAAGCATTAATTAAAATTCACTAAAGCTTTTTTGAGATATTTTTGATCTAATTTACAGTCTTTATAACCTTGTTTAACAACATTTAGATACCTTTCGGTGGGATATCTAAAAATAGTTTTTTTAGGCATTATATAAGTCATCACAGTTTTGTTGTAATACTTAAAATACATTTTTTTATATAGAATTGGATAATCTTCATAAATGTCTAGTTTTTTTTCATCACTTTTTGATATCTCGTACAATCCACCTTGCACAATAGAATTTTTTTTCTTTTCTATATCTGCTGCACGATACTTACTTCTAAAATTGAGAGCGTATCCTTGTAAATTTATTTTTTTAATAAATATTGAATCTTTACATCTTCTTTTCATTTGAAAATGATTTAAATTACTTCCATAAGCAAAATAAAGCATAATTAACGCTCAACTATTTCAATTTGTTTATCTTTTACAAATTTTAGTATTTCTGAATTACATTTATCAATTTTTGTTTTATCTACTGATCTTACAACAATAGATACTCCTAATTTTCCAGCTTTAAAAAATGGATAACTTCCGATTTCAACTTCAGAATTATTATTTTGGACCTCTGTTAAAGATTTAGCTATTTCACTTTCAACGGTTCTTAAATTAATTGTTTCACTTAATATTGGTTCTCCACCAACTAAAAGATTATTTAAACTTCCAAGCATTGCTTTCATAATTGATGGCACGCCAGGGAGACAAAATACGTTTTCAACATAGAAGCCTGGAGCTCCGCTTGATGGATTTAAAATTAAATTTGCACTAACGGGCATTTTAGCCATCTTTTGTCTGCCTTCATTAAATTCACCTGGTTTATAATAATTTTCTAGTATTGAAAAAGCCTCTTTATGAAATCCATATTTAATATTAAAGGCTTTAGAAACAGACTCAGCAGTGATGTCATCATGAGTTGGTCCTATTCCTCCTGTAGTAAATATATATGAATATTTTTCTCTTAATTCATTAATAGCATTTATAATAATATTTTCATCATCAGGAATCACTCTAACCTCTGAAACAGTTATGCCTAATGAATTTAACCAAACTGCTAATGTACTTGTATTAACATCTTGTGTTCTGCCCGATAGAACTTCATTACCGATAATTAAAATACCAGCATTTATCTCTTTTTTATTTTGCATATGTAAATATAAGTAAATTTATATGAAATTTACAAATAGCCTTATTAAAGGAAAATTATTAAAAAGATATAAGAGATTTTTCGCCGATATAAAAGTAAATAGCAAGATTATAACGGCACATTGTCCTAACACTGGATCTATGCAGGGACTCTTAGATCAAGGTAATGAAGTTTTAGTTACAGAGCACAATGATCCAAAAAGAAAACTGAAATTCACATTAGAAATTATTAAAGCAAAAAAGAAATATGTTGGGGTAAATACCCATAGAGCTAACAAAATCGTTAATCATGGATTAGAAAATAAATTAATATCAGAATTTAAAACTATTAAAAATATTAAACCAGAATTTAAATTTAGTGATAATACAAGATTTGACTTTTTATGTGATAGTAATTTAATAGAAGTAAAGAATGTTACATTATTTAGAGAAAATGATATTGCAGAATTTCCTGATGCGGTAACATCAAGAGGCACAAAACATCTAAATATGTTAATTAAATCAATTAAAAAAGGATATAAACCATATGTCTTATTTTTAACGCAAATTCAAAATATGAATAATTTTAGAATTGCAAAAGATATTGACCACATTTATTTTGAAAATTACAAAAAAGCAAAAAAAGCTGGAGTAAAATTTCTAGCTTATAGATGTAAACTTAGTTCTAAAGAAATTAAAATAGAAAAAAAAATTAATATTTTAGATGACTGAATATAAAGAAAAATTCGAAAAAATGAGGATAGCAGGAAAGCTTGCTTCAAAAACTTTGGACATGCTAACAGATTATATTAAACCAGGAATATCGACAGATAAGATTGATAGATTAGCTTATGAATTTATAAAAGATAATGGTGGCTACTCAGCTCCATTATTTTATCGAGGTTTTGAAAAATCACTCTGTACATCATTAAATCATGTAGTTTGTCATGGAATACCTTCTGAGAGAATTTTAGAGGATGGTGATGCAGTTAATGTTGATGTGACAGCTGTTGTTGACAATTATTATGGGGATACAAGTAGAATGTATGAAATTGGAAATGTACCAGTTAAGGCGAAAAATTTAATTGAAGCAACTTATGACTCATTAATGAAAGCAATATCAATTTTACAACCAGGTAAAAAACTTGGTGATATAGGATTTGAAATACAATCTTATGTTGAAAGCAAAGGTTACTCGGTTGTAAGAGATTTTTGTGGTCACGGAATAAGTAATGTTTTTCATGAACCTCCCAATATTCTTCATTATGGATCTAAAAATACTGGCAAAGAACTAATGCCTGGCATGACTTTTACAATTGAACCAATGATAAATTATGGAAAATATGACACAAAGGTTTTAAATGACGGTTGGACTGCTGTAACTAAAGATAAATCTTTATCAGCTCAATTTGAGCACACTGTTGGTATCACAGAAGATTCATATGAAATTTTCACAGAATCTGTTAAAGGTTATACGAGGCCCCCATATAATTAATGATATCAAGATATTCTAGAAAAGAACTTGTCAGTATTTGGTCTGAAGAAAACAAATATAAAATTTGGCTAGATGTAGAAATTGCTGCAGCTGAGGCTATGGAAAAATATAAAATTATTCCTAAAGGAGTTGCATCATTAGTTAAAAAAAAAGGCAAAATCAAAGTTAAAAGAATTCATGATATAGAAGCAAAAGTTAAGCATGATGTAATTGCTTTTTTGACATCAATTACAGAACAAGCCGGTCTTAAAGCAAGATACCTACACCAAGGTATGACTTCATCTGATGTTTTAGATACAACTTTAAATATTCAATTGGTTCAATCAGGAAACATCTTATTAAAAGACATTGATAAAAATTTATCTGTTCTAAAAAAACAAGCAAAAAAATATAAATTAACCCCATGTATTGGAAGAAGTCATGGAATTCATGCGGAACCAATCACATTTGGATTAAAATTAGCATCATTTTATGAAGAATTTAAAAGAAACAAATTAAGATTAAAAGATGCGATAGAAAATGTATCAACATGTGCAATTTCAGGAGCAGTAGGTACGTTTGCTAATATTGACCCTAAAATTGAAACCTATGTTGCAAAAAAATTAAAATTGAAACCTGAGCCAGTTTCAACTCAAATTATACCAAGAGATAGGCATGCACATTATTTTGCAGTTCTTGGGATTATTGCTGGATCTGTTGAGAGAGTTGCAACAGAAATAAGACATTTGCAAAGATCTGAAGTTTATGAATTGCAAGAATATTTTTCAAAAGATCAAAAAGGCTCATCTGCTATGCCTCATAAAAAAAATCCAATATTAAGTGAAAATCTTACAGGACTTGCAAGAATGGTAAGAAGTTATGTAATTCCAGCTTTAGAAAATATTTCTTTGTGGCATGAAAGAGATATATCTCATTCTAGTGTTGAAAGAAATATTGGTCCAGATGCAAATATAACTTTAGATTTTGCTTTAGTTAGATTGTCAGATATTTTAGACAAAATGATTGTTTATCCAAAAACGATGATAAAAAATTTAAACTTAACAAGAGGTCTTGTTTTTTCTCAAGAGGTAATGTTAGAACTTACTAAATCAGGTTTTACTAGAGAGAAAGCATATAGATTGGTTCAGTCTCATGCAAAAACTAGTTTTGCAAAGAATACAAACCTATTAACACTTTTAAAAAGTGATAAATCGATCACTAGTAAAATAAGTGAAAAAAGATTAGATAAAATCTTTACTTATGACAAGCACTTAAAAAATGTAAAATATATATTTAAAAGAGTATTCAAATAATGAAAAAAGGAAAAAAATTATACGAAGGTAAAGCAAAAATAATTTTTGCAAGTAATGATAAAAAATATGTTATCCAACATTTTAAAGATGACGCAACTGCATTTAATAATCAAAAAAAAGCAGTTATGGATGGAAAAGGAATTTTAAATAATAGGATTTCTGAACATATATTAACTCAGTTGAACAATGTTGGTATCAAAAATCATTTAGTAAAACGTTTAAATATGAGAGAACAACTCGTTCAGCATGTTGAAATTATACCTATTGAATTTATTGTAAGAAATATTGCAACTGGGTCATTAACTAAAAGATTAGGTATTGAAGATGGAACAGTCTTAGATAATCCATTAATAGAATATTGCTTAAAAGATGATGATTTAGGAGATCCTTTGGTAAGTGCTGAACACATCTTAGCATTTAAGTGGATGGAGACCGATGAATTAAAATTAATAAATAAAGAATTAAATAGAATTAATGACTTTCTTCAAGGCATGTTTAGAGGTGTTGGAATTAAACTTGTAGATTTTAAAGTAGAATTTGGAAAGTATGAAAAGAATGGAAAAAAAGAGATCATGCTTGCAGATGAAATAAGTCCGGATACCTGCAGACTATGGGATGTAAATAGTGATAAAAAATTAGATAAAGATAGATTTAGAAAAGGACTTGGCAATCTAATAGAGGCTTATCAAGAAGTTGCAAGAAGATTAAATATACTTCATGAGCGATCAAATATTAGACCATTAAAATACACCAAGCCACAAGCGGTAAAGATTAAGAAAAAGTAATGAAAATTAAAGTAATTGTAACTCTTAAAAATGGAGTTTTAGATCCTCAGGGAAAGGCTATTCAACAAACACTTAATGGAATGAACTTTGGAAATGTAGAAGATGTAAGACAAGGTAAATACTTTGAAATTGAAGTTAAAGAGAAAGATGAAAAAAAAGCAAAGTCTTTAGTAGATGATATGTGTAAAAAGCTATTGGCTAATCTTGTTATTGAGGATTACAAAATAGTTTAATTAATGAAATCATCAGTCATTATATTTCCAGGATCAAATTGTGATAGAGACATGGATGTAGCTCTAAAAAAATTTGGTTTTAAAAATCAAATGGTTTGGCACAATGATCAATCTATTCCAAAATCAGATTTAATAGTACTACCTGGTGGCTTTTCTTACGGTGATTATTTAAGATGTGGAAGCATTGCTTCTAAATCAAAAATTATAAGATCAGTAATCGATTTTGCTAATTCTGGAGGTCTGGTATTAGGTATTTGTAATGGATTTCAAATCTTAACTGAAACTGGCCTACTTAATGGAATATTGCAACAAAATAAGTTTCTTAATTTTATATGCAGCAATGTTTTTGTAAAAGTTAAAGATAAACAAAATAAATATTTTAAAGATTTAAAAAAGGATGTTTTAGAACTACATATTGCTCATAATGAAGGAAATTACTTTTGTAGTGATGATGAATTAAAATCATTGGAAGATAATAATCAAATAGCTGTAACGTATTGTGGAGAAGATGGTACAGAAAATGAAACAACTAATCCAAACGGAGCAATTAAAAATATAGCTGGAATATTTAATAAAAATAAAAATGTATTAGGAATGATGCCTCATCCTGAGAGAATGATAGATAAATATTTATCCGGTGAAGATGGTTCATTATTTTTCAAAAATATCTTAGATAATTTTAAATAATGGAAGTCACAGAAGCAATTGCAATAGATCACGGATTAAAAAAAGAGGAGTTTTCTAAAATATGTGAACTTCTGAAGAGAACACCTAATTTAACTGAACTTGCAATATTTTCTGCAATGTGGAACGAACATTGCTCCTATAAGTCTTCTAAAAAACACTTAAAAAAAATGCACACCAAAGGAAAACAGGTCATTCAAGGACCTGGAGAAAACGCAGGTGTCGTTGATATTGGAGATGATGATGCAATTGTATTTAAAATTGAAAGCCACAATCACCCTTCTTTTATTGAACCTTATCAAGGTGCTGCAACTGGAGTTGGTGGAATCATGAGAGATGTATTTACAATGGGAGCAAGACCAATAGCAAATCTTAATTCAATTCATTTTGGTTCACCACAACATAAAAAAACAAAAAATCTATTAAGAGGAGTTGTTAAGGGTATAGGTGGATATGGTAATTGTATTGGAGTTCCAACAATTGCTGGCCAAACTACTTTTGATGAGTCTTACAATGGAAATATATTAGTAAATGCCATGACACTTGGCTTAGTAAATAAAAATAAGATTTTTTATTCAAAAGCAGCTGGATTAGGTAAACCAGTAATATACGTAGGTTCAAAAACTGGAAGAGATGGAATTCATGGTGCCAGTATGGCTTCCGCAACTTTCGATGACAAAATTGAAGAAAAAAAGCCAACGGTTCAGGTCGGAGACCCTTTTACTGAAAAATTATTACTTGAAGCATGCTTAGAATTAATGGCTGATAATTCAATTATTGCAATTCAAGATATGGGTGCAGCAGGATTAACATCTTCGAGTGTCGAAATGGCATCAAAAGGAAATCTTGGAATTAAATTAAATCTTAGCGAGGTACCTTGTAGGGAAGAAAAAATGACACCATACGAAATAATGTTGTCTGAAAGTCAAGAGAGAATGCTTATTGTTCTTGAAAAAGGAAAAGAAGAACATGCTAAGAAAATATTTGATAAATGGAAACTAGATTTTGCAGTTATAGGTAAAACAACTAATTCAAAAAAAATAGAATTAACATTTGATAATAAAAAAGTTGCTGAAATACCAATTGATCTTCTTGCTGAAAATGCTCCAATTTATGATCGTCCTTGGAAAAAAACTAAATTACCTCAAAAATTAAAATTTGATAAAGATGAATTTAAATCTCTAAAACTATCAGATTGTCTAAAGAAGATTTTAAGTAATTCAAATATTTCAGATAAAAAGTGGATATGGAATCAATACGATCATACAGTAATGGGTGATACAATTCAAAAACCTGGGGGTGATGCTGGTGTTGTGAGAGTTCACGGGACCAATAAAGCGGTAGCAGCATCAGTAGACTCGTCCGCATTATATTGTTTCTCGCATCCATTAACTGGAGGAAAGCAAATAGTTTGTGAGAGTTATAGAAATCTTATTTCGGTTGGAGCTAAACCTATTGCTATTACGAATTGTTTAAACTTCGGAAACCCAGAAAAAGAAAAAAATATGGGTGAATTTGTAGAATGTGTTGAAGGAATTACAGAAGCAAGTAAGTATCTAGATTTTCCAGTCGTATCTGGGAATGTATCATTTTATAACGAAACAAAAGATAAAGGTATCAAGCCTACTCCAACAATAGGAGGTGTTGGACTAATCTCTGACTATCAACAAATGCTTACTATGGATTTTAAAACTGAAGGAAACTTAGTTTATGTAATTGGTAAAACTGATGGGCATTTAGATCAAAGTATTTTTGCAAGAGAGCTTTTAAATGAAAAAAAAGGTCCACCACCGACTATTAATTTATTCAATGAAAAAAACATTGGTGAGACTGTATTAGATTTATCTAGAAAAAATCTTATTGTGAGTTGCCATGATGTATCATTAGGTGGAATTTTAACGGCATTATCAAAAATGTGTATTAAAGGAAAAAAGGGAATAAAAATTAATTCACTTAAAGGTTTAACAAATAAATACGAATATTTCTTTGGTGAAGATCAGGCTCGATATATTGTTGAAATACCTAAAGCTAGTTTGAAGAAAGTAAATGATATTTTAAACAAATATTCTGTACATTTCGATGAATTAGGGACAGTTAGTGGACAATCCATCGAATATAAAGATGACATCAATTTGCCTATTGAAGAATTGGCAGATGTGCATAAATATTGGTTAAAGAAGTATATGGATAGCTAATGGCAATGGATTTAAAAGAAATTGAGAGTTTAATTAAGGAAGGATTACCAGACGCAAAAGTTGAAATTCAAGATTTAGCGGGTGATGGAAATCACTATTCTGCTACAGTGACATCATCTGAATTTTCAGGTAAAAGTAAAATAGAACAACACAAAATGGTATATAATTCTTTAAAAGGTAAAATGGGAAATGAACTTCACGCTTTAGCAATTAAAACAAAGGAAATTTAAATGGAACAAGCAACAAATGATTTAATAAAAAGTGAAATTGAAAATAACGATGTATGTCTTTTTATGAAAGGTACACCTGATGCACCTCAGTGTGGATTTTCAATGGCAACTTCAAATATTTTGAAGGTTCTTGAAGTAAATTTTAAAGGTGTAAATGTTTTAGCAGATCAAAAGCTAAGAGAAGGTATAAAAGTATTTAGTGATTGGCCAACCATTCCTCAATTATATGTTAAAAATGAGTTTATTGGTGGATGTGATATTGTTAAAGAAATGTATGAAAATGGTGAGTTGAAAAAACTTTTCTCTGAAAAAGGTATAAACTTTAAAGACTAACGCCTTAATAAATTTCTTAAATATTTCGAAAAAAATT
>CACGWQ010000020.1 GCA_902576815.1 uncultured Pelagibacteraceae bacterium | reverse complement strand
TCTGTAAAATAACTAATACTATCTTTTAAACTTTCAGTATGAGTTTTAATTCCACCATCAGTAAAGCTTTGATTTTCTTCTCTGAGATTACCTTCAACTATAAGAATTCTTTTCATTAAAATAATTTACCTGAAATACTATGTTCATAAAGTGCTTTCATGTCGTCCTTGCTCATTTTCCTTGGATTGGTAGAAGTTGATGGATCCTCTAATGCCATTACTGATAATTGCTCTAAATTTATTTTATTTACATCAACAATTTCTGATAATTTATGTGGTATATTTAATTCTTTTCTTAGTTCTAAAATCCAGTTTAAAAAACTATCAAAACTTTTATCGAGTTCGAGATAATCACAAATGGAAATTATCCTTTTTTCAATCATTTCTTTGTTAAAAGTTAATACATAAGGCATAAATATTGCATTTGATAAACCGTGATGAACATTAAATTGGGCATTAATAGGGTGGCTTAAAGAATGGATAGCTCCAAGCCCCTTTTGAAAAGCAGTAGAGCCCATACTAGCTGAAGCTAATAATTCTGCTCTAGCATTTAAATCTTTACCGTTCTTAAAGGCTTTTATTAATGAGTTTTTAATTAACTTCATTCCCTCAATCGCAATTCCATTAGCCATTGGGTGGAATCCTGGTGCACAAAAAGCTTCTAAATTGTGTGCCAAAGCATCCATACCTGTAGCTGCAGTCAATCTTGGAGAAAGATCTAACGTTAAATTAGGATCTAAAATTACTATTGAGGGTAAAAATTTCGGGTGGAAAATAATTTTTTTTATACCTGTTTGTTTATTGATTATAGCTGATGCTCTTCCAGTTTCTGATCCTGTTCCTGCTGTAGTGGGTACAGCAATGATAGATGCAATATTATTGTCATCTGCTCTTTTCCAATAATCACCAATATCTTCAAAATCCCATATTGGTCTAGACTGTCCTGACATAAAAGCAATAGCTTTACCTACATCAAGACCACTGCCACCACCAAATGCAATAACTCCATCACAACCTAATTTGTTAAACTCCCCTACTCCCTCTTCCACATTCTCGCCAACAGGATTACCTGAAAAATTTGAAAAAACTTGAAGATGATTAAAGGTTTTTTTTAAATCTTTAATTATATCTTGAACTATTTTTAGATTAATTAAATCCTTATCTGTGACAAATAATGGTTTATCAATTTTCAAATTTTTACAGGCTAGACCTAAATCTTGAATTCTGTTCTCTCCAACCCAAATTGTAGTAGGATAATTCCAATTAGTTTTCATATTAAAATAATATTTAATTTTTCTATTTTTCTTAGTACAATATATTTATAATTTTTAATTGTAGAGGAAAAATTATCATGACTAAAGTCGCTATAATTGGAGCTGGACCTTGTGGTTTATCAATACTAAGGGCTTTTGAACATGCCGAAAAAAAAGGAGACAAAATCCCTGAAATAGTTTGCTTTGAAAAACAAAGTGATTGGGGTGGTCTTTGGAATTATAGCTGGAGAACGGGATCTGACCAATATGGAGATCCAGTTCATAATAGTATGTATAGATATCTTTGGTCAAATGGACCTAAAGAGTGTCTTGAATTCGCAGATTATTCTTTTGATGAACATTTTGGAAAGCCAATTCCTTCTTTTCCACCTAGAGAAGTACTTTATGATTATATCACTAGTAGAGTAAGTAAAGGAAATTTAAGAAATAAAATTAAATTTAATACAAGAGTGGTTAATACAGTTTTTAAATCAGATAAATTTGAAGTTAGCTATCAAGATAAAGAAAATGATAAAATTTTAACTGATCATTTTGATTACGTTGTAGTGTCAACTGGTCATTTTTCAGTTCCTTTTATACCTGAATATAAAGGTATGAGTTCGTTTCCTGGAAGAATAATGCATTCACATGACTTTAGAGATGCGGAAGAATTTAGAGGAAAAAATATTATAGTTTTAGGAAGTAGTTATTCTGCAGAAGATATTGCACTTCAATGCAATAAATATGGAGCAAAAAGTGTAACTATTGGCTACAGACATAATCCTATGGGTTTTAAATGGCCTGAAGGAATGAAGGAAGTATTCTATTTAGATAGATTAGAGGGAAAAAAAGCAATTTTTAAAGATGGCACCGAACAAGATGCAGATGTAATAATACTATGTACTGGTTACCTACATCATTTTCCTTTCTTGGAAGAAAATTTAAAACTTAAAACAAGAAATAGACTCTATCCCCCGAAATTATACAAAGGTATTGTTTGGCAAGATAATCACAAACTTTTGTATCTAGGAATGCAAGATCAGTTTCACACATTCAATATGTTTGATTGCCAAGCTTGGTACGCAAGAGATGTTATAATGGGTAAAATAAATATGCCAAGTGGTGAGGAAATTGATAAAGATATTAACAAATGGGTTGCTTTAGAAGAAAAACTAGAAAATCCTGATCAGATGATTGATTTTCAGACTGAATACACAAAAGAATTACATGAGAAGTCAGATTATCCAAAAATAGATTTTGAATTAATCAGAAAACATTTTAAAGAATGGGAGCATCATAAAGTTGAAGTAAAGAAATGCCCTAATGGTGCTCACAGGGGAATAGCTCACGACATAGAAATAAATAAAAACGGACTTAAACACCCACTTTATAAAAATAAAAATAAAAAATTTAATACTCCTGCGTTTAATTTTGATGAAGTTGTAAAATTACCCGAGGGCTCTACATTACTTTCATCAAATCCTATAAATAAAGTCATGGGTATAAATTTTAACGTTGGTTCAACGAATGTATGGGGAATACAATATCACCCAGAAATAACTTATACCAAAATGATAAGCTTAATTCACTTTAGGAGAGATCGACTTTTAGAAAAAAAAGCCTTTATTGACCAAATGGAAATAGACACTCATGTAAAAATTATAGAAGATGAAAATAAAATTTCTAATAAAGATGCAAGGATGAAAGAATTAGAAAATTGGCTAAATAATTTAAATTAGAATAAGCCTTCTATTTCACCTTTTTCATTAAGCTTAATAGAGTCTGCTGCAGGAACTCGAGGAAGTCCTGGCATTGTCATGATGGCTCCGCATATAACAACAATAAATTCTGCACCTGAAGATAATCTTACTTCTCTAATTGGTAATGAGTGACCTGTTGGAGCACCTTTTGCGTTTGGATCAGTAGAAAAACTATATTGTGTTTTTGCCACGCATATAGGTAAATTTCCATAACCCGCTTCTTCAAAAGATTTTAATTGATCTTTTATTTTACTGTCAGCAACAACTTCGTTTGCTCGATAAATTTCTTTTGCAACAGTTTCAACTTTCTTTAGTAAAGGTGTTTTTTCATCATATAAAAATTTAAAATTTGCTTGTTTTTGATCAATTAAATCTACAACATGTGTGGCAAGTTCTTTTGTTCCTTCACCACCATTTGACCAATGAGTACATAAAGTAGCTTTAACTCCCATATTATCACAAGCATTTATTAACTCTTTTACCTCATTATCTGTATCAGCAACAAAATGATTAACAGCAACTGCTACCGGTAAACCAAATTTTTTTACGTTTTCAATATGTCTCTCTAAATTTACTAAACCTTTTTTTTAAAGCTTCTACATTTTCATTTTTTAAATCATCTTTAGCTACACCACCGTGCATTTTTAATGCTCTGATTGTTGCAACAATAACTACACACTCAGGTTTTAAATTTGATTTTCTACATTTAATATCTAAAAATTTTTCTGCTCCTAGATCTGCTCCAAATCCAGCCTCAGTAACAACATAATCAGCTAGTTTTAAACCTGCTTTAGTTGCTATTACAGAGTTACAACCGTGCGCAATGTTTGCAAAAGGACCACCATGAATAATGGCAGGATTATTTTCTAATGTTTGAGTTACATTAGGCCTGATTGCTTCCTTTAACAAAACAGTCATTGGTCCGTGAGCATTCAAATCTTTTGCAAAAATAGGCTTTCTATCTCTAGTATAAGCAACTGTAATATTACCTATTCTCTTTTCCAAATCTTCAAGATCATTTGCTAAACAAAAGATAGCCATTATCTCAGATGCTACTGTAATATCAAAACCATCTTCTCTTGGAAAACCATTAGCTACTCCGCCTAAATTAATATTGATAGATCTTAAAGATCTATCATTCATATCCATAACTCTTCTCCAAACTACTCTTCTTACATCTATGTTTAATTTATTTCCCCAATAAATATGATTATCAATTAACGCTGACAATAAATTGTGAGCAGATGTAATTGCATGGAAATCCCCTGTAAAATGTAAATTGATTTGTTCCATTGGAACAACTTGAGCATATCCACCACCTGCTGCTCCACCTTTCATTCCAAATGAAGGACCTAAACTAGGTTCACGTAAACACACTATAGAATTTTTACCAATTTTATTTAATCCATCATTTAAACCAACTGACGTAGTTGTCTTTCCCTCACCTGCAGGAGTTGGTGTAATAGCAGTAACTAAAATTAATTTTCCATTTTGTTTATCTTTCAAACTATCTAAATATTCTAAATTTATTTTAGCAATATGACGTCCCATAGGGCTAAAAGCACTTGGTTCGTCTGGAACATTAATTTTACCCAAAATCTCATTTATGGGTTTCATTTTTGCTTCTCGTGCAATTTGGATATCTGATTTTGACATAAATCTAATTACTTATTAATGAGCAGAATTACTATCCTTTTTTGTCACGTATTTAAACATCTAAAAAATATATATAAAAAAAATTAGCAAAAACTTATATTTAATTTTATAAAACTTAAGGATGCAGAAATATTCAGTATTTAGTCTAATCAAAAACGCATTCTCCAATCACCAAAATTGGGAAGTGGCTTGGAAAGATCCAACTCCAAAAAGTGAATATGATGTAGTCATCATCGGAGGTGGAGGACATGGTCTTGCTACTGCATATTATTTAGCAAAAGAACATAATATTAGAAATGTAGCTATCATTGAGAAAGGTTGGATTGGTGGTGGAAATGTTGGTCGAAATACAACGATCATAAGATCAAATTTTATGTACGATGCTAATGCAAGATTTAATGAATTTGGAATGGATTTATGGAGAAACTTAAGTCAAGAACTGAACTTTAATGTGATGTTTTCTCCAAGGGGAATAATAAACTTAGCCCACTCTGATGCTCAAATGAACGCATATGCTCGAAGAGGAAACTCTATGAGATTAAATGGAATAGATGCAAAGTTACTGGATAGAGACGAGGTTAAAAAATTAATTCCAATGGCTGACTTTAGCGATGAAGTACGTTTCCCAATTTTTGGAGGCTTAATGCAACCAAGTGCTGGTACCGCAAGACATGATGCTGTTGCTTGGGGTTATGCACGTCAAGCAGATGATATGGGAGTAGATATTATACAACATTGTGAGGTCACTGGTTTTGATGTTGTTAACGGAAAGATAAAAGGAATTAGAACTTCAAGAGGAGATATTAAAGCAAAAAAAGTTGGATTATGTGTTGCAGGTAGCACAAATATATTAGCTGAAAAATTAAATATGACACTGCCAATAGAAACTCATGTACTGCAAGCTTGTGTTTCTGAGCCTGTAAAACCATTATTAGACGGAGTAGTAACTTTTGGTGCAGGCCACTTTTATATAAGTCAATCAGATAAAGGTGAGATGGTAATGGGTGGTGATCTTGATGGATATAATAGTTATGCTCAAAGAGGCAACTTGCCAACCATACAACATGTATTGACAGGTGGCTTAGCTTTGTTTCCATTTTTAAGCAGATTAAAAATGTTAAGGACATGGGGTGGGATCATGGATATGTCTATGGATGGTTCACCAATAATTGATAAAACTCATATTGAAGGTTTATATTTAAACTGCGGATGGTGTTATGGGGGTTTTAAATCAACTCCTGTCTCAGGTTGGACATTTGCTCATACAATTGCGCAAGATCAAGTTCATGAATTAAATTCAGAATTAAGATTAAATAGATTTTCTACAGGCCATCTTTTAGATGAAAAAGGTTTAGGAACTAAAACCTGGATTGGTTAAAAAATGTTATACATCAAATGTCCTTATTGCGGTTTAAGAGCACAAAAAGAATTTTCATATGGAGGTGATGCAACTGTAAAAAGACCTAATATAAATGAAGAAGTATCAAGCGAGGATTGGGATAATTTTGTTTATATGAGAAAAAGTCCAAGAGGGAAACATATAGAGTTATGGCAACATATAGCTGGATGTAGACAATGGATTAAGGTGCAAAGAGACACCGCTACACATGAAATTTTCCAAACAGCAAAAGTCACAGAAGAAATAAGATGAGCCAACCATTTAGATTAAATAAAGAGGGATTAATTAATCGAAACAAAAAAATATCCTTTACTTTTAATGGTAAAAAATTATTTGGATATGAAGGTGATACAATTGCATCTGCTTTGATTGCAAATGGAATACACCTAGTTGGTAGAAGTTTTAAATATCATAGACCAAGAGGTTTTTTTGGTGCAGGAGTAGAAGAGCCAAACGCAAAGCTTCAAGTAGAATTCAATGGTCATTCAGAACCTAATGTTAATGCAACAGAAATGGAACTGGTTGAAGGTTTGTCTGCAACAAGCCAAAACTGTTGGCCATCAGTAAATTTTGATGTCGGTGCAATTAATAATTTTTTAAAAATGTTTTTCCCTGCTGGGTTTTATTACAAAACATTTATGTGGCCTAAAAGTTTTTGGTATAAAATTTACGAACCTTTCATTAGAAAAGCCGCAGGATTAGGGGTTGCTTCGATAGAAAAAGATAAAGAAAGATATGAACATAAATTTGAGTATTGCGATTTGTTAGTTACTGGATCCGGACCCTCTGGATTAGCAAGTGCATATGCTGCTGCAAAAAATGGAGCAAAAGTAATTTTAGCTGAGGATAAACCAAGATTTGGAGGAACACTTTTAACTGATGACGTAAGCATCGATAATTTATCAGGAAAAGATTGGGCAGAAAAAATAATCACTGAATTAAAATCTATGCCTAATGTAACTGTAAAAAATAGATCTCAAGTTTTTGGTTACTATGATCATAACATGTTGGTTATGTTTGAGAGAGTTAGTGATCATTTAGAAAAAAAATCAAAATTCACTCCAAGACAAAGACTTTGGTATATTAGAGCCAAAGAAACAATTTTATCAACTGGTTCAATTGAAAGACCAATTGTGTTTGGCAACAATGATACTCCAGGAATATTTTTATCAGCAGCTGCGAAAGAATATATGAAAGTCTACGGAGTATTAGTTGGAAAGAAACCTTTAATATTTACAAATAACGATAGTGCATATGAAACAGCTTTAGAGTTCAAAAAAAATAATGTTGAACCAATTATATTAGATACAAGAGAAGAACATTCATCAGAATTAATTGATGAAGCTAAATCAAAGGGAATTGATATAAGATTTTCCCACGGTGTTATTGTTGCTAATGGATACAAAAAAGTTAAATCTGCAAAAATTGGCAAACTAAATAAAGATAAAAATTCTTTTGAGAAAATAGAGACTGTAGATTGTGATTGTATTTGTGTATCTGGATTTTGGACACCATCTGTTCATTTAGCATCACAATCAGGAAATAAACTTAAGTATGAAGAAAAAATTGATGCATTTATTCCAGATAAGAAAAAACAACATGAGACATCAGTTGGTGCAGCAAATGGATCATTCACATTAGAAGAAAGTTTAAAACATGGTTTTGAAAATGGTTCAAATCTTTCCGCAAAAATTACAGAGACTAAAACAGAAATCTCAATTCCAAATGTAAATGAAAAGAAATACGGAGCTCATGATAAATTTTGGTGTATGCCGTTACCTAAAAATGAAAATCCAAAAAGATTTGTTGACTTTCAAAATGATGTATCTGTCTCTGATATAGAAATCGCACTAAGAGAAGGTTACAGATCAATAGAGCACGTCAAAAGATATACAACTCTTGGAATGGCAACAGATCAAGGCCGTACAAGTAATTTAAATGGTCTTCAGTTGGTATCAAATATAGAAAATAAAATAGTTCCTGAAGTGGGACATACAACATTTAGACCACCTTTCACACCAATTACAATCGGGACAATAGTTGGTCGTGAAGTAGGTATGGAATATATGCCGACTAGAAAAACTCCAATGCATGAATGGCATGAGAAAAATAATGCTGTATTTGTTGATGCAGGTGCTTGGAAAAGACCTCGATATTATAAAGAAGGAAATGAAACTTTATTTGAAGCTTCAAAGAGAGAGGCAAAAAACGTTAGAGAGAATGTTGGTATATGCGATGTAACAACATTAGGAAAAATTGATATCAAAGGTCCAGACGCAGCAGAATTTTTAAACAGAGTTTATACAAATGCTTGGATGAAATTACCTATTGGAAAAGCAAGATATGGATTAATGCTTAGAGAAGATGGAATTGTCATGGACGATGGAACAACAACAAGAATTTCAGAAAATCATTATCATATGACAACAACAACTGCACAAGCTGCAAATGTTTTGTCTCACTTAGAATATTATCTTCAAATTGTTTGGCCTGAATTAAATGTAAATGTTGTCTCTACAACTGAGCAATGGGCAGGGGCTGCAATTGCTGGACCTAAATCTAGAGACATGTTATCAAAATTATATCCAGACTTAGACGTATCAAATGAAGCTTTACCTTTTATGGGCTATAAAGAAGCAGAATTTTTTGGTGTTCCATCAAGAATTTTTAGAATTTCATTTTCTGGCGAGCTTGCATATGAGATTAATGTCAAATCAGATCATGGCATGTTCATGTGGGAGAAAATGATGGAAGTAGGAAAAGAATTTGGAAATCAGCCTTACGGAACTGAAGCTTTATCAACATTAAGAATTGAAATGGGACACGTTGCAGGACCAGAATTAGATGGCCGAACAATCCCATCAGATGTTTCACTAAATGGATTAGTTTCAAAGAAAAAAGATTTTATTGGTAAAAATTCTTTAGGAAGAGAAGCATTTAACGTTGAAAGCAGACAAAAAATTGTTGGACTTATTCCAATTGATAGGAAGTCTAGTATTCCTGAAGGATCTCATATCGTCCAAGATCAGAATGCAAAATTACCTAATCCTAAGCTTGGTCACGTTTCTTCTTCTTGTTGGAGTGTAGAAAATAATAATCCATTTTCTCTAGCAATTATGAAAGATGGAAAAAATATGATAGGTAAAAAGTTTTTTGCGGTATCACCATTAAAAAATAAATCAATTGAAGTAGAAGTTATTTCTTCTCATTATGTTGATCCTGAAGGAAAAAGAGTTAGATCATGAAAAATGTTTCTGCACTAGAAAATATTCATAAACATGGATTGTTTGGTAATCACGATAGCAAAGATGAGCTAATAAATATTAGAGAAATCAAAGATTTTTTGATTTATCAAATTGTTAAATATAAAAAATCTTCAATTAGTATCGATAAAATAAAAATAGATAATTTAAATTTACCTCAGACTCTTTTGGTATCTTCAAATCATAATACAAGAATTTTATGGATGGGACCTGATAATTGGTTAGTCGTTTCTACGAATAAAGAAATAGAAAAATCTATTTTAAAAAACCTAAGTCATGATGATTTTGCATTAACTGATCTATCTCATTCAAGAACAATACTTGAATTAGAAGGTTCTTTGGTAGATGAAGTATTGAAAAAAGGTTGTCCATTAAATTTAGATGGTCTTGATGAAGAAAAATGTTCTAATTCTGCTTTTCATGCAATTACAATAACTATTGATTTTATTAGTTCAAATCCAAGAAAAGTAAGAATATTTGCTTTAAGAAGTTTTGGTGAATCTCTTTATCATTCAGTAACTGATGCTTGTTTAGAATTTGGCTATAAAGCTGAATAAAAATTATTCTGAAGTTTTAAATTTAGTTTTTTGAATAATAACAACAAACACAATTGGAATTATTAAAGTTATTAGTGTTACTGTTATCAGCAAAATACCTAGATCTGAATAATCAGCGGTAGTAAGAATAGCGTTTGTTACTTTATCTTTTACCTCTCTAGTAATAACATAAATTTCATTTAAATATTTAGTCCCCAAAGCACTTGCTGATAAAGCAAGATTTGTAAAAGATGCGAATACTGCAAAGAAAGTTGCTTTTAAGTGCGACGGAGCATTTTTAGCAATCCACGCGAGCAAAGGTATCATTGAGACTTGTCCCAAAGGTGACTCAAGTGCAGTATTTAATATTGCAATAAACTTGGCATCAACAACTCCATTAGTAATTGATGATGTCCAATTGTGAAATCCATAATACATTCCTACACTTGGTAAAAATAAAATTGCACCTGCAACAGATAAAATCACAATTATTCTAGCTATTGAGTTGTTTGCCATAAATGGTCTTAATAAGATAATACCCACAAGAGTTAAAACTGAAGCAATAAGTGATAATACAGAAAAAAATTGTTCATTGAATTCAAGAACATCAATTTCAAACCAAGATAAACCTGGACCAGGTCCTGGCATTGCTCTAAAAATAAAAATTATTATTGCTGTCCCTACAACAGTAAGTCTTAAATCCTGAGGAAGTTCTTTAACTAATTTATTCATTAAAAATAGAATAATTGCCATTGAACCTACAAAAACAATTTCTTGAGCAAATGGCACTTTGAATGATCCAATACCTAAAGTGAAAATAACAAAAACTAAACTTCCACCTAATATCCACCAGTTTACTTCAGTTTTTTCTGAAGGAGCATAATCTTGATCACCCTCAAGACCTTGTTCAATAAGTTTTCTTTTCTTTTGATTTTTTAAATATGAAGCGAGAAATATTCCAAGAACGGATACAATTGGTATAATTAAAGCATATATATAGATTGAACCGTATAAACTTATCTTATCTGCTTGTTCAAGATCGTCTACTCCTTTAAAGAGGATAACGTTAGCTAAAGCAACTAAAACAGTTCCACCAATTATCGCAAATCTTCCAAGAGTTTGCATTGTTGTATGCATAAGCTTGATTTCATCTCTTGAAAATTTATTTCCACTGTCATCAACTAAAGGAACAGCCTCTACAGTCATAGCATCAGCCACAACATCTTGAACAACATAACCAATCGGAGCAAGTAAAACACTGATCACAAACCATGTTTCTACTGAAAGAATTGATGACATCCACTCAGTATGAATTATTAAACCGTACATTATAATTAAACTTAATGAGATTAAGGATGCTCCAACAAAAACCATGTAATTTTTTTTATTCCAGATTAGATCAACAAGATGACCTAAAGGCATCTTCAATGCCCATGGAATTCCAGCCCAAAAACCCAGTCCAGCAAGAAAAGCAGCAGATAAGTTTAGATAGTCTTTAACAAAAAAAGTTCCAACAATACCTGTTAGTCCTGAAATACCAGCAGCAAGATAAATCATCAATGGTGGTAGATAGGTCCACTTAAACTGTCTTCCTAAATCTATTAAAGTACTATCTATAAATCTCAAAATTTTATTACTCATAAATTATTCTGTTAAATTTAATAATATTAATCCATTTTGTTTAGTTTCTTTACACCAAAGTTCATAACTTTCACAAACTCTCCACAAATGATCAAATGCTCTTTGAGATAATTCCAAAGGAAAGTGACTTTTTGTATAATATAATTTTGGGATTTTCATTAATTGTTTAATCATAGTATCTTTTTGTATTTGTAAAAGTCTTATAGTTTCTTGATTAATCTTTTTTTTTGTAGATTTATCTACGTAATCATTGCTCTCAAGTTCTTTAAACCATTTATCATGAAAATTTCCTGAACTAATTTCATTATAATCATCTGATGCAATAAATATTTCAAAAGCTTGAATATTAGTTAAATTAGGGTTCTTAATTTTGATTTCATATATCTTTTGATAAATGATTTCGGCAACATATAATACAAATGGTCTCGATTTATCAGTTTCCAAACTAAACTCCTCAAATATCTACTGAATAATAGCATGAATTAGGATCATCTTTATAGTGCGCAAAAGGCCCACACTCTTTAAAACCAAAACTTTTAAAAAGTTTTCTAGCGGGTGCAAAAAAATCACCTGCACCAGTTTCGACACTTAGTTTAGTAATTCCTATTTGTTTAGATTTTTCAATAAGATGTGAAATTATTTTTCCACCATATTTTTTGTTTCTAAATTTATCTGAAACTCTTATAGATTTAAATTCTCCATGTGTTTCATCAAATAATTTTAAAGCTCCACAACCAATTAATTCATTATTTTCCCATAAACTCCAGAATTTTATACTTGGATCCTTTAATCCTGGAATATCTAATACATGAGAACTCCCCTCAGGAGAAACTGATCTCAATTCAATAAAATGCTTAGTTAGCAACTCATTTACCTGCAGATCATCAAAATTATTTTCTATTGATTTCATAGTTTTGAAAAACATATAATCTAAATTTAGATTAAACCAAGAAAATTAAATATGTGTGGAAGATACGTAATAACTAGCCCTGTTACAAAAACAAAAAAACTTGTTAAGTCAGCTATACAAGTTGAAGATACTGAAAATTATAATGCACATCCATTTCAAAGATTACCTGTAATTAAAAAATATAATAATGGAAATACTTTAGAAAATTTAAAGTGGGGAGTAGTACCTAGCTGGGCTAAGCAAAAAGATTTTAAACCTTTAATAAATGCAAGACTAGAAACTATAGATGAAAAAGTTTCTTTCAAAAAATTAATTCGACTACATAGATGTGTAGCTGTAGCAGATGGTTTTTATGAGTGGAAAAGAGAAAAAGAAAATAAAACACCTTATTATTTTTTAAGAGAGGATAAAAAGCTTATGTATTTAGCGGCTATTTATGACAATGATCAATTTTGTTTAATAACCGAGGACGCAGATGAAAATATTAAAGAAATACATCATAGACAACCTGTTATAATTAATGAAAATGATGTTAATAGATATTTAAATCTTGAATTAACAGGATCGAGTTTTCTTAAAGAGTGTAAAAAAACAAAATTAAACTTTCATGAAGTTTCAAAGGAAGTTAATAA
>CACGWQ010000019.1 GCA_902576815.1 uncultured Pelagibacteraceae bacterium | reverse complement strand
TTGAAGTGTTTCTTAAAATATTTTTCTGGATTAGAGATTGCCATACTTCTTGCAATATGTGCTTCTCCTTTAGAATTATGAAAATTGAAGTAATCATCTTCATTTAAAAAATGAAGTTTATCCTGGTGCTCAAACTTAAATCCATCAGAGTAAATACGATTATATTCTTTATCAAACTTGATGATTTTAGAACTTTGAATAAATTTTATCCAATTATATCTCTTTGCAAGATCCACATATCTAAAGATATTTGAAGATTTTATATCTTTATCTATCTGATCTTTAGTTGGTTTTTTATTATAAATTTTAATAATTCCAGAACTATCATTGCCATCATCTTCAAAGCCATAAAAAAATAAATAAAATTTTTTATTTTGAGGAACATGAAGACATATAATATCTTCATAGGGACTATCTAAATGTCGATTTTCAGACATATAACTAAGATGTCCATAATAGATTATTTTAAAATGCTTCCTAAATTTTCTAAAAAACTCACCTGTGTTCACATGAATTTCTAATAGATTTTTCCACTCCTCATAGTCATTCGAAAAGTCCATATTAAGTATGTTTTTTTGCTCAAAAAAATATTTCTTAATATCTTTTTCAGAATAATTATTTCCAAACTTTTTTAAAAAATTAACGCAGTGTTTGGTAATTTCACTGTCTGGTTTAGATTTTGTAAACTGATAATAGTTAATTTCTTTTTTAATCTGAGAGATATCTCTTGTGCTCTTAAGAACAATGCTTGTTAAGAAGTCACTTAATTCAGAGCATTCACTCTTTTTTATTTTCTTTAAGTTTTTTGAAAAAGCTTTGACATCAAAGTTTTTGTAGACGAAATCAATTTTTTTCATACTTAAGTTTACACTGCTTTTAAATAATACCCATAAAGAAAATAATGAGGTTTAAAAACAAAATCTAATCAATCTTGTAAGGGTTGTTGTAATCTGGTGGTTTTAATTTTCTAATAGGTTTTAAATTTTCTTTATCATCGATTAAATAAATAATTATATCAGGATGCATTCTACCTGTATCGTATTCTTCTGGATCAGTGGATAAATGAAGTTTGTCATATTTTTCAGGACCAAAATCATAATAAACTCTAGATTTATGAAAATAATCATTCTTATCTTTCAATGTTTTTTTCAACAATTTATCAAAGTTATCTAAATCCCAATCATAAACTGAATTTAATGCAATATAATCACACATGGATACCTCTAATTTTTTGTAATGATTTATAACTAAATCTACAATATCTATTTTTTCATCATGATTAAATGTTTTGATTATTTCAATATCTCCACCATCATCGTATTTAGAATTTTTTGCAAAATCAAAAAAAAGAATATAATTTCCAGATTTTTTCGAAGATAGGTATCCATATTCTCTATACCAATAAGGTTCCTCACTTATTTCAGAGAAAATCCTAATATAATCCTCATTAATAAAAAAATTTTTTAAATTTAAATGATCTGGTTTTTTTCTATCATGAGGATCAATATAATCATTAGGATCAACAAATGGTTCTCCCTCAAAATAAAGAATAAATTTTTTTTTAATTTCATCTGTAGAAAAATTACTTTTTTTTTTCATATTTAAGTTTACATTGCTTTTAAATAATACCCATGTAAATAACCATGTAGATCAATAGTAGTTTTAAAACTTTCGATTTCAGGAGCGTTTGGATCATAATTAGCAAGATCCAAGATCTCTTTCATTTCATTAGCCAAAGGTTGTTTTGATAACCATTCATCCATTTTATTCTGATCTTCTTCAGAAGTTATTTTTCTTTTATAAATATCTTTTTGATCTGTATGAAATTTAGCATAGTAAGCTGCATACCAATCTACATCTTTTACTAAACTTTCAACTTTATAAACCTCAAACTTATCTGAAGATAATTGATCAAGATGAAAATCATAACAGTATTCTTTAGTTTTAACATCAGCGTTAATAAAACCTAATTTTTCATCTTCATAAATTTTGAGTAACTGATCATATACTTTACTGGTTGGTTTTGAATAATCTACTCTTAATTCTTTTTCGGTATAAAATTGAACCTGGTCCTTTGTCTCCATAAACAAGATTTTTTTTGAAGGAAAACTTAAAGTAAACAATGGTTTTTTCTCTAAAGATTTTTCAATTAGACTATTAATAATTTTAATATGTTCTTTTTCAAAAAAACACTTAGGTCTTTGAAACCAAGGAGTTGTTACAGCACCACCATAATCAATATAGTAACCATCTATTTCTAAATACTCTTTTCCTGGGGCATATGAGTCAAAAACTGGAAACCAACCTAAGCCACTTATATTTAGTGTGAAACAATTAACTGTTTTTCCTAATATATAATCAACTTCATTAACAAAACCCTCAGGTTCACCTTCTCTTTCCCCATCAATATTATAAAAATATTCTGTATAAGCTTCTCCAGCTTTTATTTTATCTATCATGAAATGAGCATCTCCAATTGCTAAAGATAGACCATAGATATGAACGTTAGTATGCCATTGAAGATTTTTGTTGTGAACTTTCACTTGAACTAACATAACACACTTGTCGCTCTCATGCTCCAATGAAAAAATTTCTTGGCACAGATTCTGAAATTTGTTAGAGTAAATTTAACTTACGTTGAGTGAAATACTTTAGTTTTATTGTATTTTGTGAATAGTTGGTGGGCCCGCCAGGACTCGAACCTGGGACCAATACATTATGAGTGTACTGCTCTAACCAACTGAGCTACAGGCCCAAATTCTGGTCTAATATATCATTTTTTTTATGATATCAAATAAAGAAAAAATGGTGGGCCGTGTTGGTTACGCTCCAACTACCCCTGCAATGTCAATGCAGTACTCTACTATTGAGCTAACGGCCCTAATTTTCTAAGAAACTTTTTAATTGTTTAGACCTGCTTGGATGTTTAAGTTTTCTTAAAGCTTTGGCTTCAATTTGTCTTATTCTCTCTCTAGTAACTGAAAATTGTAGGCCAACCTCCTCAAGGGTATGGTCAGTATTCATTCCTACTCCAAATCTCATTCTTAAAACTCTTTCTTCTCTAGGCGTTAAAGTTGATAATATTTTAGTTGTCGCTTCACTCAAGTTTGATTTTATTGCTTGTTCCAAGGGTGCAAGAGCTTTAGTATCTTCAATAAAATCTCCAAGACTACTATCTTCTTCGTCTCCAACTGGTTTTTCAAGTGATACAGGCTCCTTAGAAATTTTTAAAACTTTTCTAACTTTTTCTAGTGGCATTCTTAATTTTTTAGATAGCTCTTCAGGGGTGGCCTCTCTCCCGAATTCACTTAATATTAATCTTTGAGTTCTTACAATTTTATTAATAGTTTCTATCATATGCACTGGAATTCTTATTGTTCTTGCTTGATCTGCTATAGATCTAGTTATAGCTTGACGTATCCACCAAGTTGCATAAGTAGAAAATTTATATCCTCTTCGATATTCAAATTTATCCACGGCTTTCATTAATCCAATATTACCCTCTTGAATTAAGTCAAGAAACTGCAAGCCCCTATTGGTGTATTTTTTTGCAATTGAAATTACTAGTCTTAAATTTGCCTCTACCATTTCTTTTTTTGCAATTCTAGATTCTTTTTCTCCTTTTTGTATTCTGCTAACAAGCTTCTTATATTCGGTTACAGAAATACCAAGCTTATTACTTATTTCAATTAATCTTTCTCTAATATTTTTAAATTCTAATTTATTTTTTTGAAAAAATTTCTTCCAAGTATCATTGGTGTCTAAAAAAATTTTTAATTTTGGATTAATTTCATTTCCAACATAAAATTTTATAAATTCATCTCTACTTATTTTTGCATCCAAAGCTAATCTCAAAAGGTTTCCTTCTAAAGACAAAATTTTTTTATTTTCTTGATAATGTTTTTGAACTAAATCTTCAAGAACAGATGGAGATAATTGCAAAGTTTTGATTAAACTTAATATGTCATCAACAATTTTTTTATAATTTTTTTCTTTTGAGGATGAAAATTGTTTTGATTCAATTAAACATTCTAGTTTTTCTTTTTGGTATTTTATAAGTTTGTTATATTCTTTAGTTAAATCATGGATTGTTTTTAAAACTTTTGGTTTTATCTCAGTTTCCATTGCTGCTAAAGTTGGATTGAACTCATCGTCATCGCTGTTTGTTTCCTCTGTAGCATCATCTGTTTTTTTTTGTTTAGCACTTTGACCTGTGTCTTCATCCTCCATATAATTTGTATCGATATCAATTATTTCTCTAACCATGATTTCATCATTTTGTAATTTTGTATTCCAATCAAAAAATTGCTGAGCTGTTAAAGGACTTTGTGACAATGCATTTAACATTACATCTTTTCCAGCTTCAATTCTTTTTGCAATAGCAATCTCACCCTCTCTTGATAAAAGTTCAACTCCTCCCATTTCTCTAAGATACATACGAATCGGGTCATCGCTTTTCTCCATTGACTTGCCCTCATCTTTAGATGAGGCATCTTTTTTCCTTAGAATTTTAAAGTCAGACTTTTTCTCAACTAATGAAATATGCTCATCAAGAATATGCATAAAAGCTTTTTCAAGATTTTCCCCTGATAGATTTCTTTTGCCTAAAGATTTATTAAGCTCGTCGTAAGTTATGAAGCCTCTATGGACCCCTCTCCCCATTAATCTCGCAAATGATTTAGTAATTATTCGTTCCACAATATAAAGTTTGAAGAACGTATATAATGTCTATTACAAAAAAATCTATGTGATTTTTTTTAAATTTAGTTGATTTTTTGTCGTTTTTTCAACTCTTTTATCTCATTAAAAGTAGTCTCGCTCATATCTTTGGAAAATTTTGATTCTAGCTCAGATATCCTTTGCTCTAATTCATAATTTTTAAGATCTTGTATAATTTCAGAAAAAATTTCTAATATTTTTTCTTCATCTTTAAAATTTTTTGAAATTATATGCTTAACTGAGGCATAGTTCATGACTCTATTAAGAAGATTTTTATCCACATTTATTTTTTGTACGTTCAGGTTTAACAAATTTTCTGATTGATTGAGAATTTCTGCAAATAATTGCTTATTTTCATCACTGTATAATTTCACACTCTCTATTAAATGAATATTTTCATAAATCAATTTTGGTTTAGTAAGTAAAATATATAAGAATGAGAATTCTTTGATTTCAAAAGATTTTAATGATTTGGTTTCATTATAATAACTTTTAGTCTTTGCAAGAGATTTTGGAAATTTTTTATAATTTTTGCTAAATTTTGAATTAATATTTGGTGTTAATTCTGAAACCTTTTCAAGAAAATACTCTAGCGTGTATTTTTTTACAAAACTGTCTTTAATATTTGAAGCAATCTCTCTTAGTTTTTTTTCAAAAATTGCTCGTGAACCAGGACTTTCTGTTGTTTGATTAATATAATGTTCAAAGATAAATTTATGTATAGGTATTGATCTCTGATCTGAAATTTCTAAAAACTTATCTTTGCCAAATTTGTTTACATAATTATCTGGATCTAAATTGTCTTCTAAAATTAGAAATGAAATTTTTTTGTCAGGTTTCAACTCATCAATAATATTTTCTGCTGCTCTTAATGCAGCTTTATAGCCACTTTGATCACCATCAAAGCATATAATAATATGATTATAGAATTGATTTAAAATTTGTATCTGTTTACTTGTTAAAGCAGTTCCCAGGTTTGCAACGGTATTTTCTATTCCATTTTTTGATAAACCAATAACATCCATATACCCCTCTACCAAATAAACATCCTCTAATTTATTTGATAATTTTCTTGCTTTATCAAGATTATATAAATTTGATCCTTTCTTGAAGAAGGGTGTCTCAGGTGAATTAATATATTTAGCTAAATTTTTATTATCGTCTACAATTCTTCCACCAAAACCTATTGCATCACCAGATATATTATTTATTGGAAAAATAATTCTGTTTCTAAACCTTGAAATATATTTTTTTTTCTTCTCGTCAAAGTAAAATAGACCTGTATCTTTAATAATTTCCTCATCAAAATCCTTTTTTAGGTTTTCATAATAATCTAAATCCTCTGTTACAAAACCAAGATTAAAATTTTTAACATCTATACCTGATAGTCCTCTTTCTTTGAGGTAATTTTTTGCTTTAATTGATTTTTCATTTTTAAATAATTCATTTTTGTAAAATTCAGAAAAATTTTTACATATAGATTTATATAATTTCCATTTATTTTCTCTTTCTTCATCTTGTTTTGAAAATGTATAAGGTTGCATTCCTGCAAGATTTGAAAGCATTTTGACTGCCTCACCAAATCTAAGATTTTGCGTTTTCATTACAAAATCAAAAATATTTCCATGTTCACTTGTGCTAAAACAATGGTAAAATTCTTTTTCATCATTAACAGTAAACGATGGAGTTTTCTCTGTTTTAAACGGAGATAAACCAACAAACTCTTTACCTCTTTTTTTTAGTTTGACGGTTTTAGAAACAACTGTTGAAACTTTTAATCTAGTTTTAATTTCATCTAAATATTCCTTTGGGTATTTCATTAGCTATTAAGTAAATTTTTGATAATCTGGCCTGCCTTGGAAAAATCAATTGTATCTGCATGGTTTTTTTTTAATTGACCAATCACTTTACCCATGTCCTTTATTGAAGTGGCTCCAGAATTATTTATAATTTCTTTACAAATTTTTTCTGTATCAGATTCAGATAATTGCTTAGGTAAATATTCTGATAAAACATCAAGCTCTCCTTGCTCAATTTCTAATAAATCTGACCTGTTATTTTTTTTATATATTTCAATTGATTCGGATCTTTGTTTAATCATTTTTTTTAAAAGTTTTTTAATATCCTCATCGTCCGTCTCTTTTTTATTTGGACCAGACCTGTTGTTAATATCTAGGTCCTTAATTCCTGATAAAATTAACCTATAAGTTGATATCTTATTTTTATCTTTCGATTTTAAAGCATTTTTGTAATCGCTATCTATTTTATCTCTGATCGACATGACAAGAATGTACTTCATAGACAAAATTGTTCAAAAGAAAAAATTGTATTTTTAAGAAATTATTATAGATCTGTTGAGGATAAATACGTTTTATTGTATTAACCTTTAACTTATGAGTTGTAATTGACTTTAAAACGAAAAAACAAAACCTCACATCTCTCAAAATTTAACACAGCTATTTTAGTTCTCGAAAATAAATCAGTCTTTAAGGGTATCGGACTAGGATATATAGGAGAGGCAACTGGAGAAGTATGCTTTAATACCTCATTAACAGGTTATCAAGAAATAATATCAGACCCATCTTATGCTGGACAAATAATAAATTTTACATTTCCTCATATTGGTAATGTGGGAGCTAATAATGAAGACATAGAGTCTGATAAAATATGGACGAGAGGAGTTATTTTTAATTCAGAGATAACAAATCCGTCTAATTATAGGTCTCTTCAAAATTTAGATAAATGGCTTAAAAAAAACAAAATAGTAGGCATAACTGGTCTAGATACTAGAAGTTTAACAAATTTTATAAGAGATAAGGGTGCTCCAAAAGGAACTATATCAAACAATAAAAATGGTAAATTTAATATCAATAAACTAATAAATAAATCAATTAAATGGCCTGGTTTAAATGGAATGGATCTGGCTCAAGAGGTCACTACCAAAAAAACTTATATTTGGAAAGGATATAAAACTTGGAAAAAAAATAAGGGTTATGAAAAAAATAAAAAGAAAAAATTTAGGGTTGTTGCAATAGATTATGGTATTAAAAAAAATATACTTAGATATTTCTCTGACTTTGAATGTGAGGTTAAAGTTGTTTCCTGCAAAGAAAATGCAAATAAAATACTTAATCTAAAGCCTCATGGAGTTTTTTTATCAAACGGTCCTGGTGATCCAGCTGCAACAGGAAAGTATGCAATTAAAGTAGTAAAAAATTTAATAAAAGAAAATATCCCATTATTTGGAATATGTTTAGGTCATCAAATATTAGCTTTAGCTTTAGATGCAAAAACTAAAAAAATGAAATTAGGGCATAGAGGAGCAAATCATCCAGTTAAAAATTTAATTACAAAGAAAGTTGAAATTACAAGTCAAAATCATGGATTTGAGGTTGTTAAAGAAAGCTTAAAAAAAAACACAGAAATAACTCATCTATCATTGTTCGATAATTCTGTTGAAGGAATAAGATTAAAAAATAAACCAGTTTTCTCAGTTCAATATCATCCTGAAGCTAATCCTGGACCACAAGATAGTAAATATTTATTTAGTAATTTTATTGAAGACATAAAAAAATATGCCAAAAAGAAAAGATATTAAAAAAATTTTAGTTATTGGAGCTGGACCAATTATTATTGGTCAAGCTTGTGAATTTGATTATTCAGGAACACAGGCATGTAAAGCATTAAAGGATGAGGGTTATAAAGTAATATTAATCAACTCAAATCCAGCAACTATAATGACTGATCCAGGTGTTGCTGATAAAACTTATATCGAACCAATATCTTTGGAAGTACTAGAGGAAGTCATCAAACAAGAAAGGCCTGATGCTATTCTACCTACAATGGGAGGTCAAACAGCATTAAATCTTGCAATTAATGCAGAGAAAATTGGTTTACTTAAAAAGTATAAAATTGAACTTATAGGAGCTAACTCCAAAGCAATAGCGAACGCTGAGGATAGAAAAAAATTTAGAAAAAATATGTCTGATATTGGTATCGATTTACCAAAATCAGAAGTTCTCGACAAATTTTCAAATGCAAAAAAATGTTTAAACAAAATAGGATTACCTGCAATTATTAGACCTTCATTTACTTTGGGAGGATTAGGTGGAGGTATTGCAAGAACAAAAAAAGATTTTTTTAAGATTGTAAAAGAAGGAATGGATGAATCTCCTCAAAATCAGGTTTTGGTTGAAGAATGTTTAGATGGTTGGAAAGAATTTGAGATGGAGGTTGTAAGAGATCGAAATGATAATTGTATAATAATATGCTCAATAGAAAATGTTGACCCGATGGGAACTCATACGGGTGACTCTGTTACTATAGCTCCAGCATTGACATTGACAGATAAAGAGTATCAAATAATGAGAAATGCATCTATTGCATGCTTAAGAAAAATAGGTGTTGAAACAGGCGGTTCAAATGTTCAATTCGCCATAAATCCAAAAAATGGAAGAATGGTAATTATTGAAATGAACCCAAGAGTTTCAAGATCATCTGCATTAGCTTCAAAAGCAACAGGTTTTCCAATAGCAAAAGTAGCTGCAAAATTAGCGGTCGGTTATACTCTAGATGAACTACAAAATGAAATAACAAAAGTAACACCAGCTTCTTTTGAACCAACAATTGATTATGTTGTTACAAAAATTCCAAGATTTACTTTTGAAAAATTTTCAGACACAGAAGCAATTTTAGGAACATCAATGAGATCTGTTGGTGAAGCAATGGCAATTGGAAGAAATTTCAAAGAATCTTTTCAAAAAGCCCTGGTTTCACTTGAAACTGGTTTATCAGGATTGGATAATATTTTTAACTATTCAAAAAAAGAAATTCTAAAAAATTTAAAAATTAATATTCCAAATAAATTGCTATTAATTGCTGAAGCTTTTAGAAAAAAAATTTCTTTAGATGTTATTTATAAATTATCAAAAGTAGATCCATGGTTTTTAAATCAAATTAAGGAAATAGTTGATGAAGAAAAAAAATTAAATTCAAAAGGACTGCCCAAAACTTTTGAGGAATTTAATAAAATAAAATCAATAGGTTTTTCTGACAAAAAGATATCTCAGTTAACTGGTCAAAAACAAGCGATTATCAAATCAAGAAGAAAAGGGTTAAAAGTTATACCTGTTTTCAAGAAAGTTGACACCTGTGCCGCTGAATTCAAATCTTTTACACCTTATATGTATTCTACATATCAAAGAAATTTCTCTATTAAAACTGAATGCGAAGCTGAGCCAAGTAATAAAAAGAAAATAATTATTTTAGGTGGAGGACCAAATAGAATCGGTCAAGGAATAGAGTTTGACTACTGTTGTTGTCAGGCTAGTTTTTCTTTAAAAGAAGCGGGTTTTGAAACAATAATGATAAATTGTAATCCAGAGACTGTCTCTACAGACTATGATACAAGTGATAGATTGTACTTTGAACCTTTGATTGAAGAGTATGTTGAAAATATAATTTTGAAAGAAAAATCAAAAGGAAATCTAATTGGGATTATTGCACAATTTGGAGGCCAAACCCCTATCAAATTAGCTAAATTTTTAGATGAAAATAAATTACCTATTTTAGGGACACAATATAAATCAATTGATCTAGCAGAAGATAGAGACAGATTTAGAGAGTTGCTCATAAAGCTTAAATTAAAACAAGCTGAAAGCGGAATAGCCTACAAATTCGATCAAGCTATTAATGTTGCCGAAAAAATTGGATTGCCTGTAGTTGTTAGACCTTCTTATGTTTTGGGAGGAAGAGCTATGGAAATTGTTCATGACAAAAGTCAATTGAAACAATTTATAAATGAAGCCTTCAAAGCATCAGAACAAAATCCAATCTTAATTGATAAATTTATAGATAATGCGATGGAAGTAGATGTAGATGCTATTTCAGATGGAAAAGATGTTTATGTTGCTGGAATAATGCAACACATCGAAGAGGCAGGAATTCACTCAGGAGACTCTGCTTGCTGCTTGCCACCAGTATCAATAAAGGCAAATCTTTTAAGAGAACTTAAAATACAAACAAGAAAATTAGCTCTGGCTTTAAAGGTTAAAGGATTTTTAAATATTCAATTTGCAATTAAAAATGATGAAATTTTCGTCATTGAAGTTAATCCTAGAGCAAGCAGAACTGTACCCTTTGTTTCAAAAGCAAACGGTATTCCGCTTGCAAAAATTGCATCAAGAATAATGTCTGGGGAAAAGTTAAGTAAGTATAAATTAAAATATAAAACTAATAAAAAATTTGCTGTTAAGGAAGCAGTATTTCCATTCAATAAATTTCCAGATAGTGATTTATTACTTGGCCCTGAGATGAAGTCTACTGGTGAGGTAATGGGTTTTGATGATAATTTTGGAATGGCTGTTGCTAAAAGTCAAATTGCTGCTTCTAATTCATTGCCAACTAAAGGAATGGCATTCTTATCAGTAAAAGACTCTCACAAACAAGAAATAATAGGTGTTGCACAAAGATTAATAAAACTTGGATTCACACTTTCTGCAACCAAAGGAACTTCGGAGATTTTAAAACAAAATGGAATGAAATGTAAAAAAATTAATAAAGTGAGCAGTGGTAGACCACATATAGTAGATGTTTTAAATTCTAAAAAAATATCTTTGGTAATAAATACTGGAGGTGGAAATTCTGAACACAGGATTAGTGATGCAAGAGCATTAAGAAGAGGAACTCTTGCAAACAAAATTCCTTATTGTACGAATATGTCTACAGCCTATTCATTTTTGGAAGCAATAAAATCTTTAAAAACAACAAAGTTAAGAGTTAAATCTTTGCAAAATAATTAATTTTAATTAACTTTCCAATCTGTCTCAAATGTAACATAATTTACTTGAAGACATCTTCTTTCTTTTACTATTTCTTTTTTTTCCATACCATGCCAAGTGTTAGGGCCACTTGAAAAGAAATAACCATAATTATCCTTGTAAGGAACAGTTTTTGCTAATTTTAGATTTTCATCATAAAAATCTGTGCCTAAATCTTCTTTTTCATTGTGCTTATTTACGAATAATAAACATGACATCAGTTTCTCCTTAATATCGCAATGTGGTTTTAACCAGAATCCTTTTCTATCACAGATAACTTCAACTCTTACATATGAATTTGAAAGATCTTTATTTATCATTTCAGAAATTTTTTTATAAGTTGATTGATTTTGAAGTTCTTTAATAAATTCAACAAGATTAGGAAATTGATTTGAATTTTCTTTTGTAACAAAACATCTAAATTTTAATGCTTTGCCTCCGTCTGATATACCTTCTCTAAACTTACCTTCGCCTCCATCAATTGCTCTTGTGCCATCATAGTTTAAATTATGTTCTATAGGATTAGCTATATCAGCGTTTACAATTTCCTGAACTTGGCCGTCTGTTAGTGGTTGATTTAATTCCCAATGTTCAAAAGGAGTTTTGTGATTTGAAGAATTTTTTAATATTGAATTTAAAAATGCCATTATAATTGAATTTTATCTTTAATGATATTTGCTACTCTATTCGTTTCATCTAATTTTTCATAGTTCCAATTTTCTAATTTTTCTCCCAATTCTTTCACAATATTCATTTCTTGAAATAATTTTCTAAAATTTTTAAATCTTTTATCATTTTTTTTAGGTGGAATAGTAGCAATATAAATTGGCTTCCCGGTTAAAGCCGCTTCTGAAATCATAGAGCTTGAATCACATGTAATCACTATATGTTTTGATATCGAAAGTGCGCTTAAATAGGCTTTTTTATCAACTCCATCTAATACTAAATGATCGTTTCCAAAATATATTTTTGCATGTTCTATAGTTCCCTTTGGCGTTCTCATAGAAGGAATGACTACTAAATTAAGATTATTTTCTTTAACTAAATAATTTACTTTTGAAAAAATTTCTTGGATATTTCTATCTGAATAATCATAATACTGAGTAGGACCACCAATTATTAAAGAAATTATATTTTTATCCCTTAATTTGCTTGAAATACTAAATAAATATTCTTTGTCTTTTTCAATTTCTTCACTTGTTAAATAATGAATAGCTCCTTTTGTTTTTAATACATTATGTCCATCAAGATTATCGTGCTCAGGCACTACAACTAGATCAAAATTATCTAGTTTTATCTTTGGGTTTTGAATATGAATGTTAAATACTTTTTTCTTTGAATTTTTTTTTAAGAATAATGATGGAATAATACTTTTTCTCCCACATGAAATTATTAAATCAACATCTTCGCATTCAATTTTTTTAAAAACTGAGTCGGATATTGGAGTGAATTTTGGTGGTATAACTTTCCAGAAACCTTTTGTTTCAACTGTGTGGTGAGAATAAATTATATCTAAAGCTTTAGCCAAACCTTCTACTTGGCTAATCATCCCATGCATACCTTCTGTTAATAATATACCTTTCAATTTAGTCATTAATCATTATATAGCTTTCATATGAGTGAAAATCCAACTAAACACACAAAAGTGTTAATAATTGGGTCAGGTCCTGCTGGATATACAGCAGCAATTTATGCTGCAAGAGCAATGTTAAAACCAATATTAGTTCATGGTATGGAACCTGGTGGCCAATTAACAACAACAACTGATGTTGAAAATTTTCCTGGATTTAAAGATGTAATACAAGGGCCATGGCTTATGGATCAAATGAAAGGTCAGGCAGAAATTGTTGGAACTGAAATGATTCAAGATCATATAGCGTCAGTGGACTTAAAATCTAAGCCATTTAAAGCTGTTGGAGATAGCGGCCAAATTTATGAAGCAGAGTCAATTATTATCTCAACAGGAGCTCAAGCAAGATGGTTAAATATTGATTCAGAACAAAGCTTTAGAGGTTTTGGTGTATCTGCATGTGCAACATGTGATGGATTTTTCTTTAAAGACAAAACTGTAGCAGTTGTTGGAGGTGGAAATGCTGCAGTTGAGGAAGCTATGTTTTTAACAAAATTTGCTTCAAAAGTTCAACTTATACACAGAAGAGATAGTTTGAGAGCAGAAAAATTACTTCAAAAGAAATTAATGGAAAATAAAAAAATTGAAATAATTTGGGACTCTGTTGTTGATGAAGTTATTGGGGATAATGATCCTAAAAATGTAACTGGATTAAAAATTAAAAATGTTAAAACAAATAAAATTGACGAATTAAAAATTGATGGCTTGTTCATTGCTATAGGGCATGATCCAGCAACCTCATTATTTAAAGACCAACTAGAAATGGATAATGAGGGTTATTTAATAACAAAACCAGAGTCTACGGAAACAAATATACCAGGAGTTTTTGCTGCTGGTGATGTGAAAGATAAAGTATTTAGACAGGCAGTTACAGCAGCTGGTATGGGATGTATGGCAGCATTAGAAGCTGAAAAACATTTATCCGAATAGATGAATGAAACAGTATTGTTAACGGGTATAAGTGGATGGATCGCTAAACATACTGCAATTGAATTATTAAAATCGGGATATAAAGTTTTAGGCACTGTTAGAGATTCTGGTTTAATAGAGCAAACAAAAAAAACCATAAATGAATATGCATCAATTGATAAATTATCATTTGTCGAATTAGATCTTTTAAAAGACGAAGGTTGGGATGAGGCATTAAAAGGCTGTAAGTATGTAATGCATGTGGCTTCTCCTTTTCCTTTAAAGACCTCTAGAGATCGTGAAAGTCTTGTTCCAACAGCTAAAGATGGAACTATAAGAGTT
>CACGWQ010000018.1 GCA_902576815.1 uncultured Pelagibacteraceae bacterium | reverse complement strand
ATAATGGCAAAGAATGGATACCCAATTGTTTTTGATGCCACTCATTCTGTACAACAACCTGGTGGTCAAGGTGATAAAAGTGGTGGGCAAAGAGAATTTGTAGAACATTTATCAAGGGCCGCAGTGGCTGTTGGGATCGCAGCAATTTTTATTGAGACTCACCAAGATCCAGACAATGCACCATCAGATGGTCCAAATATGATTCCACTTAGTAAACTAGACAATTTAATTTGTCAGATATTAGAAATAGATAATGTAGTAAAAAAACATAATGTCTAAAATTTCTAAGATTATTGCAAGACAAGTTTTTGATAGCAGAGGAAATCCAACAATAGAAACAGAAGTACATGCAAATAATATAAGTGCTTCAGCTATTTGTCCATCTGGAGCTTCAACAGGTACTTATGAAGCTTTTGAAAAAAGAGATATAAATAATAATAAGTATCTTGGTAAAAGCGTTTTGAAACCTGTAAAATTCATAAATAATATAATTTCAAAAAAGTTAAAAAATTTTAGTGTTCATGATCAAGAAAAAATTGATAATTTGCTAATAAGACTTGATGGAACTAAACAAAAAAAAAAAATCGGTGCCAATGCTATACTTTCTATTTCAATTGCTGTTAAAAAACTTTCATCTAAAATAAAAAATATTCCTATATATAAAAATCTACTAATAAAGAATAATTTTAAATTACCTTATCCTTTAATGAATATAATCAATGGGGGAGTGCATGCCAATAATGGACTAAGAATACAAGAGTTCATGATAAGACCTGATAAAGCTAAATCATTTAAAGAAGGTGTGAGAATGTGTTTTATTGTAATTAACAAATTAAAGACTTTAATTAAGAAAATGGGACATTCTACATCTGTAGGTGATGAAGGTGGTTTTGCACCAATGATATATGATAATGAAAAAGCACTAAAACTAATAGTAAAAGCAATAAATTTATCAGGTTTTAGAAATGGTAAGGATATAGCAATTTGTTTAGATGTAGCTGCAAATGAACTTATAAAAAATAATAAATATGCTATTCATTCTAAGAAGTATATCAGCGTAGATAAATCAATAATTAATTATATTAAACTAATAAAAAAATTTAAAATTAAATCAATCGAAGATCCATTTGCCGAAAATGATTGGAGTGCTTGGACAACATTTTTAAATAAAACAAAAAATAAAGTACAGATTGTCGGTGACGATCTTTTTGTCACAAATTTGGAACGTTTAAAAATAGGGTTTCTAAATCTATCGGCAAATGCAATTTTAATTAAATTAAATCAAATAGGCACTGTGACCGAAACACTTGAAGTGATTAGGTTTGCAAAATTAATTGGTTATAAAACTATTATTTCTCATAGATCTGGTGACAGTGAAGATACATTTATTGCGGATTTTGCTGTTGGTACCGATTCTAATCAAATTAAAACAGGTTCATTATCAAGATCTGAAAGAGTTTCAAAATATAATCAATTATTAAGAATTGAGCATGAACTTGGAAATAAATCGAAAATGCATAAGATTAATTAATGTTGAATAAAATTAAAAAAAATTATTTTATTTTGTTTGTAACATTTTTATTCATTTATTTTTTCTTTAACTTATTGGGAGGTGACAGAGGACTAATTTCATATCTTAAAAAAAAAGAAACCTATAATGTATTAAAGTCTAAAAAAAGAGACTTAAAAGTTAAAATTCTAGTTTTAGAGGAAAAAAACTCCTTGCTTACCCAAAATATAGACCTCGATTTTATTGAAATTTTAATCCGAGACAAATTTTTATTTGGAAAAGATGGAGAGACTACCTATATAATAAATAAACATGGACAAAATTAAACCAAGACATCCAGAAAAAGTTAGAAATCCAATTAATCCAATTAAAAAGAAACCTGAGTGGATTAGATCTAAATTAACAGACAGTAAAGAATTTTTTCTTACTAAAACTGTGGTTAATAAAAATAATCTAGTTACTGTTTGCCAAGAAGCAAACTGCCCAAATATTACAGAATGTTGGAGCAAAAGACATGCAACATTTATGATAATGGGTGATACTTGTACAAGAGCTTGCGCTTTTTGTGATGTAAAAACAGGAAAACCAGAAAAACTGGATAGATTTGAACCTATAAAAATTGCTAATGCTGTAAAAAAACTAAATTTAAAACATGTAGTGATTACTTCGGTTGATAGAGATGATTTACCAGATGGTGGATCCACACATTTCAAAGAAGTTGTTGAAATTACTAGAAAAAAAAATCCAAATACTACAATAGAGGTTTTAACACCAGATTTTCTAAGAAAAGGAGATTCTTATAAAATTATTTTGAGTGCAAACCCAGATGTTTTTAATCATAATATTGAAACTGTGCCAAGATTATATGTAAAAGTTAGACCAGGCGCGAGGTATTTTGCTTCCTTAGAACTTTTAAAAAACGCAAAAAAGAATAATAAAAAAGTATTTACCAAGTCAGGTATAATGGTAGGCTTAGGTGAAGAAAAGGAAGAGATTATACAGGTCATGGATGATTTGAGATCCGCAGATGTAGATTTTATAACAATTGGCCAATACCTTCAGCCATCAGTAAAACATCATCCTTTAAATAAATATTATCATCCAGATGAGTTTAAAGAATTAGAAATTATTGCAAAATCCAAAGGTTTTTTATTAGTATCTTCATCACCACTAACTAGATCTTCTTATCATGCAGATGAGGATTTTGCTAAGTTAAAAAAAAATAGAATTAATTTTTATTAATTTAATGCCAAAAACATCTGTAATTCGTTTAATCGAGCGTGATAAAAAAACACTTATAGATTTTGTTTTAGATATTGAAAAATATCCAGATTTTATCCCTTACTGCATTGATTCTAAAATTCATGACAGAAAAGAGGAAAAAAATTCAATACAAATTATTGCAGATTTGACTATAGGTAGAAAACCTTTTACTGATACTTACAAAAGTAATGTCAAGTTTGACAAAAAAAAAGATCATATTTATGTTACCAATATCGATGGCCCTTTAAATTATTTAGAAAATAATTGGAAATTTATAGAAAAAAATAATTTTACAGAGGTTCATTTCGACGTAGATTTTGAAATAAAAAATAAATTTTTAAATTTTATAATGACTAAGTCTTTTAATTATGGACTTAATAAAATAGCAGATGCTTTTCAAAAAAGAGCTGAAAAATTATAATTTTATTTTGTCAGCAAAATATGTGATTATTGCACTTGCGCCTGCTCTCTTGAAAGATATTAAACTTTCGTGTATTGCATCTTTATTTAAAATTCCATCTTTGATTGAATTTTGAATAATACTATATTCACCAGAAACTTGATAAGCTATTACAGGTATTTTAAAATTATTTTTAATTTCTCTAATAATATCCAAATATGGCATTCCTGGCTTTACAACTACCATGTCTGCTCCTTCTTTAATATCTAATGCTACTTCTCTTATAGCTTCATCATTATTTTTAAAATCCATTTGATATGTTCTTTTATTTCCTTTTAAAAGGTTTTTGGAACCCACAGCATTCCTAAATGGTCCATAAAAACTAGAGGCATATTTGACGGCGTACGATAAAATTTGAACATCTTTAAAATTGTATTTATCTAGAGCTTTTCTTATTTTTATTATTCTTCCATCCATCATATCCGATGGAGCAATTACATCACATCCCATTCTAGCTTGTAATAAAGATTGCTTAACTAGAATATCAATTGTTTCATCGTTCAATATTTCTTTGTTTTTAATTATTCCATCATGACCATGAGATGTATAAGGATCTAAAGCAACATCACACATTATCCCAATTTTATTTTTATATGTTTTTTTTATAAATTTAATTGCTCGGCATACAAGATTATTTTCATTCAATGCTTCACTACCATAAACGTTTTTTTTTTTTGGATCTGTGTATGGGAATAAAGCAACCATTGGTATTCCTAATTTCAATGCTCTATCAATAACATTTTTTAATCTATCAATTGAATATCTGTTAACATTTGGCATAGAATTAATTTTAACTTCTTTTCCTTTACCCTCAGTAAGGAATATGGGTAAGATTAAATCATTATATGAAAGATTATTATCTTGGACTAGTTTTCTTGACCAATCATATTTCCTTGATCTTCTAAGTCTCAATTTAGGATAGTTACCTGTGATAATCATTATCAAACAATTTTTTTGATGCGACAATAGTAATATTTATTATAATAGTCTATAATATAGTAGAGCACCGATGTCACAATTTTTCAACGATTTTCAAAAACAAGATATGAAATTTGACATTCTAAGATTAAAAAAAGCATGCGACGATGTATTAAAAATAAAAGGATTTGATACAAGTCTTGGAATACCACATTTTGCAGGTATATCTTTAAATCAAATTCCAGGAAATCCTGAGTCTATAAAGGGTAATAATGTAAGAGGAATTTATTGGACAAGACCAGATAGCACAGGAGTTGAAGTTCAAAGAGAAAGCAAAATTGACGAGGAAAAATATACAGAGTTTGTTGACGAATTTAAAAACACATATTTTAAAGAGGTTTACGATCAATTAACAAAAAAATTTAAATTAGGAAGGGTGAGGCTTCTCCTAAAGGAACCTCGATCTACCTTAAGTTGGCACAGAGATCCAGAGCCAAGACTTCATATACCTATATATACTAATCCAGGAGCTATTATGGTTGTAGATAGCGTGGCAAAACATATGCCAGCTGATGGTTCTGTTTGGATAACAAATAATACTAAATATCATAACGCATTCAATGGTGGGGAAGAAAATAGAGTACATCTTGTTGCTTGTGTTTTAAATTACAAATTTAATTAAATTGAAAAAGATTTTTATTGCTTCTGATCATGGCGGTTTTAATTTAAAGAAGAATATTTTAAAATATTTAAATGAAAGTTATCCAATAAAAGATTTAGGACCAAAACAGAATAATAAGTCCGTTGATTATCCTGATTTTGCTCATAAACTTTGTAAACAAGTAGCGAAAAATAAGAATCATGTAGGAATACTTGTCTGTGGTTCAGGAGTGGGAATGTCTATTGCTGCGAACAAAAATAAGGGAATACGCGCAGCTTTATGCTATTCAGTAAAAAATGCCAAATTATCGCGATTGCATAATGATGCAAATGTTATAACATTAGGTGAAAGGCTTATTAAAAAAACAGTTGCTTTAAAATGTGTTGAAAGCTTTTTAAAAACTGAGTTTGAAGGTGGAAGACATATAAAAAGAATAAAAAAAATATAGGTAATTAAATGTCTAGTGAAAAAAAATATTTAAACACACAATATGAAAATTTTTTTGAGAAAAAATTGTCACAAGCTGATCCAGAAATATTTGATGCTGTAAATAAAGAATTAATCAGACAACAAAATCATATTGAATTAATCGCATCAGAAAACATAGTTTCACAAGCTGTTTTAGAGGCACAAGGCTCTGTACTAACAAATAAATATGCTGAAGGTTACCCAGGGAAAAGATATTATAACGGTTGCGAACACGTTGATGTTGCGGAGTCACTTGCTAACGATAGGTTAAAAAAGCTCTTCAATTGTAAATTTGCTAATTCACAACCTCATTCTGGAGCGCAAGCTAACGGAGCTGTTTTTTTAGCGTTATTAAAGCCAGGTGATACATTTATGGGAATGAGTTTAAACTCTGGTGGTCACATTACTCATGGTCTTAAAATTGCAATGTCGGGTAAATGGTTTAATGCAATAAGTTACGATGTAGATAAAAAATCTGAATTAATCGACTATGACGAAGTTGAAAGATTAGCAATTGAAAATAAACCTAAACTTATAATTGCTGGAGGTAGCGCATATTCAAGGGTGATTGATTTTAAAAAGTTCAGAGAAATTGCTGATAAAGTTGGAGCTTTCTTTATGGTAGATATGGCTCACTTTTCAGGTCTTGTTGCTGGTAAGGGTTATCCAAATCCTGTTGATCATGCTCATGTAGTTACATCTACAACTCACAAAGTTTTTAGAAGTGCCAGAGGTGGAATTATTTTAACAAATCACGAAGATATATATAAAAAAATTAATACAGCAGTATTTCCTGGTTATCAGGGCGGGCCTTTAATGCATATAATAGCAGCAAAAGCAGTTGGATTTAAAGAAGCATTAGAACCTTCTTTCAAAGAATATATATCTAATGTTTTAGCGAATGCAAAAATTCTAGCAGAAACATTAAAAACAAATGGTTTTAAGATTTATTCTGGTGGAACGGATACTCATTTAATGTTGGTAGATTTAAGACCTTTTGGTGTCAAAGGTAATGCTGCTGCTGAAAGTTTATCAAGAGCCAACATTACATGTAATAAAAATGGAATCCCCTTCGATACAGAAAGCCCAATGGTAACTTCTGGTATAAGGCTAGGTTCTCAGGCTGCAACTACTAGAGGTTTTGGTTTAAATGAATTTAAAATTGTTGGTGAACTAATTACTAAAGTAATTAAAGGTTTGTCTTCAAATCCTGACGATAATACAAAAATAGAAGACGAAGTAAGAAAAGAAGTTGTTGATTTATGTTCAAATTTCCCAATTTATAAAAATTTGGGATAATGAATTATGATTTGTCCCTGTGATAAAAAAGGTGAAACATCAGTTGTAGATTCTAGACCTACTGAAGATGGAACAGCTATAAGAAGGAGGAGGCTTTGTAGCTGTGGACAGAGATTTACTACATTTGAAAGAGTTCAATTTCGTGAGCTAACAATTGTAAAAAAAAATGGAAGAAAATCACCATTTGATAGAGATAAACTGTCTAAATCCATTTATGTAGCTCTAAAAAAAAGACCTCTTGATACTGAAACAGTAGAAAAATTTATTTCTAAAATTTCTCGATCACTAGAAGAATTTGGTCAAAGTGAAATTTCTTCTAACACAATTGGCACAATGGTAATGGAGGGACTAAAAGAACTAGATCCAGTCGCATATGTAAGGTTTGCATCTGTTTATAGAAATTTTAGAGAAGAAAAGGACTTCATTCAATTTGTTGATAAAATTGATGTCTTTAAAAAAAGATAAGTTTTCAAAAAAAGATAAATATTTTATGAACATTGCTATTAATTTAGCAAAAAATAATCTTGGATATACAGGATCAAATCCTTCTGTTGGTTGTGTTGTTGTGAAGAATAATAAAATTATTTCTTATGGTGTTACCAATCATTTTGGAAGACCACATGCTGAGGTAATTGCTTTGTCAAAATTGAGAAAAAATATTAATGATACAACTGTTTATTTATCGTTAGAACCATGCACACACTATGGAAAAACACCTCCTTGTACATCAGCTTTAATTAAAGCAAGAGTTAAAAAAGTTATTTATTCTTCGGAAGACTTTGATTTTAGAACACACAATAAATCAAAAAAAATTTTAAAGAACAAAAAAATCAAGGTTATTTCTGGACTTTTAGTCAATAAATCAAAAAAAATTTACAAGAACTATAATTACACTAGAAAAAAACACTTTCCTTATATTACTGCTAAAATTGCTTGCTCAAAAAATTTTAAAATATTGAAATATAAAGGACAGATTACCAATAATCACTCCAAACAGGTCACTCATCTAATAAGATCTAATAATCAAGCAATTCTAACAACTCACAAAACAGTTAATTCTGATAATCCTAAACTAAATTGTCGTATAGAAGGTTTATTAAAATTTTCACCATTTAAAATTATTTTAGATAAAGATTTAAAAATTAAATTGAATTCCCATATTCTACAAAATGGAAATAAAACAATCATATTTCATTCATCAAATAATAAACAAAAAATATATAAACTGAGTGTTTTAGGTGTTAAAACATTATCCATTAAAAATTTAAAAAATGGTTCATTAGATTTAAAAGAAATATTTAGAAAATTATATAATTTAGGTTTCACTTCTATTTTAATTGAAAGTGGTCCAAAACTTTTAAAAAGCATGTTAAAAGAAAAAATGATAAATAATTTTTATTTATTTCAATCTAATAAATATATTTATGATAGAAATAGCAAACCGATTAAAAATATAATAAATATTTTAAATATTAATTTTAAGAATAAAAAAAATTTCTTGATTGATTTATGTTTAATGGAATAATTTTCAATAAAGGTGTAATAACAAATATTTTAAATAGAGATAAAGGTATAAATATTTTTATTAAATCTAAAATTAATTTATCTAATAAGAAGTTAGGTATATCCGTATCATGTGATGGGGTATGTTTAACATTAATATCTTATATCAATGGTATATCAGAGTTTTATTTATCTAACGAAACAATAAAAAAATCTAAATTCAAAAAATCAAAAATTGGTGATTTTATAAATCTTGAATTACCATTAAAATTTGGGCAAAGTATTTCAGGCCATATTTGTCAAGGCCACGTTGATACAGTGAGTAAGGTGACTAATATTACTAAAATTGATAAATCACTTGTTTATGAATTTAGTATAAATAAAAAATTTTATAAAAGCTTGGTGGAAAAAGCATCAATCCTAGTAAACGGTGTTTCTTTAACAATATCAAAATTGAAAAAAAGCAAATTTGAAATATGGGTTATTCCACACACATTAAAACTTACAAATTTAGCAAATATTAAAAAGAATGATTTAGTTAATATTGAAATAGATATTTTATCTAAATATGTAAAAAAATTTATAAATGAAAAAAAAAAAATTTAGCTCAATAGAAAAAGTTATCTCAATTTCAAAAAAAGGTGGAATGTATATACTTGTAGATGATGAAAATAGAGAAAATGAAGGTGATTTAGTGTTTAATGCTAGTGATGTTAATTCTAAAAAAATTAATTTTATGGCTAAAAACGGCAGAGGCTTAATTTGTTTAACACTAAACAAGAATCAAGCCAATAAACTGGGGTTAACATTTATGGCTCCTGTTAATCAATCAAGAAATCAAACAGCCTTTACTGTTTCAATAGAAGCTAAGAAGGGAATAACTACTGGCATTTCAGCCAAAGATAGATCAAGAACAATAAAAGTTGCTACAAAAAAAAACGTATTAAAAAATGAAATAGTATCCCCAGGTCATGTATTTCCAATTATTTCTCGAGATGGGGGAGTGTTAGTTAGAGCTGGTCATACAGAAGCTTCAGTTGATATCGCTAGATTGGGTAATAAAATTCCAGCTGCAGTAATATGCGAGATTATGAATGAAGATGGTACAATGGCTAAAGGTGAAGATTTATTAAAATTTGCAAATAAACATAAACTTCATATTGCAAAAATTGAAGATTTAATTTCATATAGATTACGCAAAGAAAATTTTATTAAATTTAAAAAAAAATCTACAATTAACTTAAATAATCAAGAATTTAAAATTTATGTTTTTGAGAATTCAATTGACGGTTCTGAACATTTTGCATTAGTTAAGGGCAAAATAAATAAAAGTAAATTACCAAGAGTGAGAGTTATTTCATCTAACGTAGTTCAAAATTATCTTATAAATCAGAAACTTCCTAACTCATTTGAAAAAACTTTAAAATATTTCAAAAATTATAGCAACTGTGTAATGATTTTTATAAGAGATCCAAATTTAAAATCCGTCACTCAAACACTTAAAGAATTTAAAGATAAAAAGTCTAAAACTAAAGAAATGGATCAATTAATTAAAAGTTATGGAATTGGTGCTCAAATAATTAAATCTCTAAAAATAAAGAAAATGATATTAGTTACAAGAAGTCTAAAAAAGGTTGTTGGGTTAGATGGTTATGGTATCAAGATTATTAAACAAGAAATAATAAAATGAAAAATAAAGTATTAATTATACAAGCAAACTATTACAAAGATATTTCAATAGCACTTCTTAAAAATGCTAAGAATGAATTAAAGGATTTTGCAAAGATTGATTTAATAACTGTTCCGGGTGTTTTTGAGATACCTGTAGTTATATCAAAAAATTTAAAAAAATATGATGGTTTTGTAGCTCTTGGATGTGTAATTAAAGGTCAAACGCCACATTTTGATTTTATATCTAAATCAACTACCGATGCAATTATGAATATATCTGTAGTGTCAAAAAAACCTGTAGGCAATGGAATAATTACTTGTTTAAATAAAAAACAAGCAATAGCACGTGGCATCAAGGGTGGTGAGGCAGCTAAAGCAGTAAAAATAATATTATCTTTATAGAATGCCACTTCATTTTAGTAAAAAAAATAACCCAAGAGTTATTATTATTCAGAAACTTTATAGCAAATACTATAACAATGAAATTGAATTAAATTTTCCCAAACATCGTTTCAAAAAATTTATAAAAGACGTAGTTAATGGTACAATTGAAAGAGACGATGTAATTCATGAAGAAATAACAAATCATTTAAAAGAGGATTTAAAATTTTCGAATTTGGATAAAGTTTTTCAAGTAATAATTAAAAGCGCAATTTTTGAATTAATGTACAAACCAAAAATATCTTCAAAGATAATTATTAAGGAATACCTTAATGCATCCAATTTCTTTATTGATTTATCACAAACTAAATACTTGAATGCTTTACTTGATAAAATTTCAAAGAAATTAAGAAACTGATGAAAGAAGAATTCATAATAAATAATTATTTAAAAAAATTATCAAAAAATAATCCATATTCGCTTAATTTAAATGATGATGTTTTTTTTGATAAAAATAAAAAATTAGTTATATCTGTCGATACGTATAATGAAGGTATACATTTTTTAAATTTTAATAATCCAGATCTTGTTATAAGAAAGATTATAAGATCATCAATATCAGACATATATGCAAAAGGAGTAAAACCAAATTATTTCTTTTTAGCTGGTTCAGGTAATAAAAAACATTTCACAAATAAAAATATGTTATTAATAAACAAATCTTTATCAAATGAACAAAATAGATTTAATATCAAATTATCAGGTGGTGATACTACATACTCAAAAAATTTAAGTTTTACAGTTATGTCTTTAGGATATTCAAATAAAATTGTTTTTAGAAATAAAGCTAAAGATGGAGACGATATTTATATAACAGGCAATTTGGGTGATAGTTACATTGGTTTAAAAGCTTTAAAAAAAAAAATTAAATTAGACCCAAATCAAAAAAAATATTTTATTGATAAATATTATTCACCTAATTTGCCTATAAAGTTTAGTTCACATCTATTTAAAATTGCAAATTGCTCTATGGATATATCTGATGGATTGATTGTTGATTTAAATAAATTAATAAATAATCAAAAATATGGATATTTAATTGATATAAATAAGATTCCAAAATCACGTCAGTTAGAGCAATTAATTAAACAAAAAAAACTGCAGAAATTAAATTATTTATTTAATGGCGATGATTATCAAATTTTGTTTACAGCCTCAAAGTCCAAGAGAAAGCAAATTAAATTACTATCTTCAAAAATGAATCAGAAAATTTCTATTATTGGGCAAATAAATACTAAATCAAAAAATTACTTATTAGATAATAGGAGAATTCCTGTAAAATACCTTAAATACCAAGGTTATTCTCACATATTCTAAGAAGTTAAATATTGCCTTTTATATTCTTTTTTGTAATGTCCGCATTTTAAAAATTAACTAAAACACTTATTTAAGGAATTATATGTCTGTTGATACCATTTTATTATACACAATTTTCGCTGGAATCTTATCCATTGTATATGGATTTGTTACAGGATCATCAATTTTGAATGCAAGCGCAGGAAATGCAAAGATGCAAGAAATTGCTTCTGCTATTCAAATAGGAGCAAAAGCATATTTAAACAGACAATACAAGACAATTGCAATAGTGGGTATCGTTGTTTTGGTTATTATTAGTTTTGCATTTTCAATATTAGTTGGAATTGGATACTTAATTGGAGCAGCATTATCTGGGATAGCAGGCTATGTTGGCATGTTAGTTTCTGTTCAAGCTAATGTTCGTACAGCAGAAGCATCCAGAAAAGGTTTATCACAAGGTCTTTCAATAGCATTTAAATCTGGTGCAATTACAGGAATGTTGGTAGCTGGTTTAGCTTTATTAGCAATTGCAGTTTATTACTATATATTATTATCAGCAGGCGTTAACGAAAGAGAAATTGTAAATGCATTAGTTGCTTTAGGTTTTGGTGCTTCATTAATATCTATATTTGCAAGATTAGGCGGTGGAATTTTTACAAAAGGTGCAGATGTTGGTGCAGATTTAGTAGGAAAAGTTGAAGCCGGTATCCCAGAAGATGATCCTAGAAATCCTGCTGTAATTGCAGATAATGTTGGAGATAATGTCGGTGATTGTGCGGGTATGGCTGCAGATTTGTTTGAGACTTATGCAGTTACGATTGTTGCAACTATGGTTCTTTCATCAATATTCTTCGTATCAGATTTAAATATGATGGTTTACCCTTTAAGCATAGGTGCGGCTTGTATTTTAACATCTATTATTGGCACTTTTTTTGTAAAACTTGGACAATCAAAAAATATAATGAATGCATTATACAAAGGTTTTGTTGCTACAGCTATTTTATCATTAATTATTTTATATCCTGTTACAGACCACGTCATAGGATTAGATACTAACTATTCTGTAAATGGAGTTTCTTTCAATGGAATGAGCTTGTATTATTGTGGTGTCATAGGTTTAATTATCACTGGATTGTTAATATGGATTACAGAATATTATACAGGTACAGATTACAGACCTGTGAAGAGTGTTGCAGAATCATCAACCACAGGGCACGGAACTAATGTGATTCAAGGATTAGCTATTTCTATGGAAGCTACAGCAATCCCAGCAATAATTATTGTCGCTGGAATTTTATTAACTAACTCAATAGCTGGTTTGTTTGGCATTGCAATTGCTGTAACAACTATGCTTGCACTTGCAGGAATGGTCGTTGCTTTAGATGCATATGGACCTGTTACAGATAATGCTGGGGGAATTGCCGAAATGTCAAATCTTCCAAAAAATGTAAGAAAGACCACCGATGCTTTAGACGCTGTTGGAAATACAACAAAAGCTGTGACTAAAGGTTATGCGATTGGTTCGGCAGGGTTAGGAGCTTTAGTTTTGTTTGCAGCATATACAGAGGATATAAAGCATTTTTCAAAAGAAGCTGGATCAAAACTGGAGGGGATAGTTGTTACTTTTGACCTATCTAATCCTTTTGTAGTTGTAGGATTATTAATTGGAGGCATGCTACCATATTTATTTGGATCAATGGGTATGCAAGCAGTAGGTAGAGCAGGTGGTGCAGTCGTCGTTGAAGTAAGAAGGCAGTTTAAAAAAATTCCTGGTATCATGAAAAGAAAAGCTAAACCTGATTATGGGAAATTAGTAGATCTTTTAACAAAAGCTGCAATTAAGGAAATGGTTATACCTTCTTTACTTCCGGTTTTATCTCCAATAATTCTCTATATAATTATTCTTCCTATTGGTGGTCAGGTTGCAGCCTTATCTTCAGTTGGAGCTATGTTGTTAGGTGTAATAATTACTGGTCTTTTTGTTGCAGTATCAATGACTGCAGGCGGTGGAGCATGGGATAATGCAAAAAAATATATTGAGGATGGTAAATTTGGTGGAAAAGGATCGGAAGCACACAAAGCTGCAGTTACTGGTGATACAGTTGGTGATCCATATAAAGATACAGCAGGACCAGCTGTAAACCCAATGATTAAGATAACAAATATTGTAGCCCTTTTATTATTAGCAGTTATAGCTGGATAATTTATTTAGGTATAGTTTTTCTGGAAGGAGCATTCATCTTTTCTCTCAAACTAGAAAATACATTAAATAAAAAATTATTAGTTGTAAAATCTTTCTCAGTTGTATCTTTTGCAAATTTTAATTCTTTCATCTCACTTATTGGTATAATTTTCTTTTCAACTAAAATTCCAAAATTATTAAATTTAAGTGATAAAGTATTATTAATTTCAATTTTTTTTATACCTAGTTTTTTAAGATCTTGGTTTGTTTTACGTCTTTCAACATAATACCAAATATTATCATCAAAATTGCTTTTGAATGATGGAGGGCCTATTATTTTTGCAACATCATTCTTATTAGTTTTATTGACATATATTTTTTTTATTTTTATATCTAAAGCTTTATATCCGTGGTTGCTAGAAACTTTTTTATTATTACAGTTTGAAACTATGATGAAGATTGATATTAATAATATAATATAAATTTTATGAAACATAATTATATTAATATTTATAATAATTTATTAAATATCTCTAGAAATAAAAATCTTTTTTTAAAACTTGAAAAACTTGATACCTTTTCCGATAGATTAAAACTATTTTTCATACATTTTTGTTTGTTTTTAAAAGTATATAAAAGCGAGCTTTCTAAAAAAAAATCTCAAGAGTTATTTGATTTTATTTTTAGACAAATTGATTTATCCATTAGAGAAATTGGATATGGAGATGTATCAGTTAATAAAAAAATGAAGGAATATGTAAATTTTTTTTATTCAATATTATCATTTATTGAAAAATGGGAAGATTTAGATAACAATGATAAAATTGATTTAATTGAAAACTACTTAAATATAAGCAAAAATCATGATTTTTACATAAAGTATTTCGATAATTTTTACTTTTTTTTAAAAAAAAATACTTTAAATACATTTAAAGATAAAAATATAAACATAAATATAAATTTTAATCATGGCGGTTCCTAAAAGAAAGACTACTAAATCGAGATCTGGTAAAAGAAGATCACATAATGCTATAAAAGCAAAAAATATTATTGAGGATAAAAAATCTGGTGAATATAGATTATCTCATCATTTAGATTTAAAAACTGGAACTTATAAAGGTAGACAAGTTTTAGATCCTAAAGAATAAACTTTATGACTACTCCAATTACTATTGCAATTGATGCAATGGGTGGTGAAAATTCACCTACTAAAGTTATAGAAGGCTTAAAGCTATATTCAAAAAAATCAAATAATGTCTTTTATAAAATTTATGGCGATAAAAATTTAATCACGCCATTGATAAATAAACACTCAATAAGTAATAAAGTTTTTGAGCTAATTCATACTGAGAACTCAATTAGTGATAAT
>CACGWQ010000017.1 GCA_902576815.1 uncultured Pelagibacteraceae bacterium | reverse complement strand
GAACAAATAAGAAATAATAATAAAATTAAAGCAAACAAGTTTGATCAAAATGTATTAATTCATGGACACTGTCATCAAAAATCACAGGATAGAATGAAAGGGCTAACTAATCTTTTATCAGAATTAAATATTAATAATAAAATGATAGATTCTAGTTGTTGTGGTATGGCTGGTTCATTTGGATATGACAGTAAGACTTACGATGTCTCCAAAAAAATGGCAAATCTTTCTTTGATACCTGCAATCAATAATAGTGGTGAAAAAGATTTTATAGTTGCAAATGGTACGAGCTGCAGACATCAAATATCTGATTTATCTGAGAAAAAAGGTAAGCACGTCTCAGAATTATTATTTAAAATTTTTGAAACTGTTAATTAAAGAATTACTTTTCTATTATAAAAATCTTCAATTTGGTCATCTTTGTAACCAAAGATTTGCATAACTTCTTTTGTATGTTCTCCTAAGTTTGGAGCACCTTTTGATTTTTCTGTTTTACTTTTTGAAAATTTAATTGGCATACCAATAGCTTTACTTTTACCAGCTTTTTTATTATCTACTTCGATAACCATTTCTCTTTCAACTGTTTGAGGATCTTTAAACATTTCTGTTATAGAGTTAATAGGTCCGCATGGTAAGCCATTATCATCAAAGATTTTTAACCATTCACTAGAAGTTTTTTTTATTAGTTCTTCGTTAAGAATATCAACTAATTCTTTTAAATTTTGTTTTCGATTTAAATTTGATGTAAATTTTTCATTTTCTTGCAAGTCTTCACGACCAATTGCTTTAAGTAACATCAACCAAGTGTTTTGATTTGAAGCACCTACAGTAATCCATTTATCTTTTGTTTTAAATGCTTGATAAGGAGCTGTTAAAGGATGTGCTGAACCTAAAGGTCCAGGAGACTCTCCAGTTGCACCTGCAATAGCAGACTGCCAGTAAGTATGAACAATACCAGCTTCATATAAAGAAGTATCAACTTTTTGTCCTTCACCTGTTTTTTCTCTATGAACTAATGCTGCTAAAATTCCACTAGCCGCAAGTAAACCAGCTGTTATATCAGTAATAGGTGCACCTACTTTCATTGGTGGTTTATCTTTGCTTTCGCCAGTAATACTCATTAATCCACTCATTCCTTGAGCGACTAGATCAAATCCTCCTTTATCTGCATAAGGACCAGTTCTACCGTATCCAGATATTTCACATAAAATGATTTTAGGATTAATTTCTGACATAACATCATATCCGACTCCTAATTTTTCTAATGTCCCTTTTCTAAAATTCTCCAAAACCACATCAGAATTTTTTACCATCGTTTTAAATATGTCAATTCCATCTTTGTCTTTTAAATTTAATGCAATACCTTTCTTATTTCTATTCATCATCATAAAGGCTGCAGACTCTCCATTAATTTCTGGTGGCAAGAAGTTTCTGGTATCATCTCCTCCAGGTGTCTTTTCTATTTTAATTACCTCTGCTCCAAGATCAGCTAATAACAGTCCACAAGTGGGACCAGCCATTATTTGTGCCATCTCAAGTACACGAATGCCTTTTAATGATGCAGTCATCTATTACTTATTTTTGAATTTTGGTTTTGTTTTATTTAAGAAAGATTGATATCCAATTTTAAAGTCTTGTGTATCGTAGCATTTGTAACCTAGATTATTTATTTTTTCTGTGACTTTTCCATTTTTTAAGATGTTTCTTGCAAATTGCTTATGCCACCTTGCAACTTTTGGAGCACCTTCGCAAATTAATTCAGCTGATTTATAGGCTTCTTTTTCAACATCTTTATCATTAACTACTCTATTAACTAGCCTCTTCTGAAACGCTTCATCAGCTCCAAATACTCTTCCTTCAAATAATATTTCCATTGCAGTCGTGTAATTGGTTACTTTTAAAAGTACCTCAAGTTCTTTTGCAGCCATTGTTAAGCCTAATCTTTTAATTGGAACTCCAAACCTAGAACTTTTACCACAAATTCTAATGTCACAACATCCTGCTATTTCTAATCCACCACCAACACATATTCCTTCAATCAAAGCAATTGTTGGTATTGGGCAATCAAAAATTGCTCCAAGTGTTCCGTGTAAAAATTTACCGTAAGATTTTGCTAATTTTGATGAAGATCTTTGTTTTTTAAATTCTCCAATATCATTTCCAGGTGAAAAAGATTTACCACCCTCTCCTCTTATAATGATGCATCTTAAATTTTTATTCTTAGATAACTTTTTGAAAACTTTGCCAAGCTCAATCCACATTGGCTTAGTCATTGCATTTAGTTTTTCTGGTCTATTGATGACAACTTCAACTAAATGTTTATTTTTTTTATTTACTTTAATTAATTTGCTCATTTAGCTCCTATAAAAAAATTCAACTAAAGTCATTGGTATAGCTGGAACATAAGTTACTAACATTAACAATACTAATAATACACATATAAAAGATATATTAGATCTTGTTACATCCCATATATCTGCTTTTGCAACTGAACAAGCCGTAACTAGAACACTTGCAACTGGTGGTGTTTGTTGACCAATTGCTAAATTTAATGTCACAATTATACCAAAGTGAACTGGATCAATTCCTACAGCATTAACTAATGGCATTACAATTGGAACTGTTAAAATTATTGCAGCAACTGAATGTAAAAAGAAACCTATTATTAAAAGAAATACATTAAGTATTCCTAAGACTGCATATTTATTATTTGTAAAATCAATAATTGACTCTGCAACTTTTTGTGGGATTTGTTCAATTGTTAAAAATTCACCCAGTAATACAGATGCAGCCACTAATAACATTACTGAAGCTGTTTGAATTGCTCCTTCACAAGCTGACTCGTATAATCTTTTAAAGTCAATTTCTTTATAAATAAATCCAATAACTAATGATGCTACAACTGCTAAACCTGCTCCTTCAGTTGCTGTTACAACTCCTCCAAAAATTCCACCTAATATAATGATAGGTAGTAAAAATGCTAAAGCTGCATCTTTTGCAGTTTTCTTTACATTTGGAATATTAAATGTTTCCTCAACAGGGAAGTTTTTACGTCTTGCAGTAATATATGCTGCTAACATTAAAAAGAAGCCACCTATTACTCCTGGTACAATTCCTGCTACAAACAATTGCACTACTGAACTTTGAGCCATTACCGCGTAAACAATCATTGGTATCGAAGGCGGAATGATAATCGCCAAAGACGCTGAAGATGAAGTTACTGCCGCAGCAAATGGGCCTGGGTATCCTTTTTTCTTCATCGCTGGAATTAATATAGAACCCAGTGCAGCAACATCAGCTACAGCTGAACCAGAAATTTCTGCAAAAAACATTGACGTTGCAATGTTAATCATGCTTAAGCCACCTTTGATAAAACCTACGAGAGCTGAAGCAAAAGCTATTAATCTTCTAGAAATACCCGCACTATTCATAATTGAACCAGCTAGGATAAATAAAGGAATAGCAATCAATGGGAATTTCATTGATCCATCAAACATTACGATTGCTGTATCAATTAAAAAACTTGTTCCAGTTTTCAATACCATTGCAATAATTGTTGTTACTGCAAGGCCAATAGCGATAGGTACATTGATAGATAAAAGAAGGAGAAGTACTGCAAACATGGTAAGAATTATCATTAAATATCTCCTGTTTGCTCGTCACCTGTTGTTTGAAGGACTAAATTTTTATAGTCTTCGGGAATTCTTAAAGTTTCAGATAAAATAAATAAACATGATGCAATTGGAATAACTGATTGCACAAAAGGTTGCGGAATCCACTCTAATGTTACTAGGGTTTCTCCTGTTATAAGAGTTAAAACCAAATAACCATAGTAAGCCAATAATATTAAAAAACCATAAACAACCAATTTTGACACAACAAAGAAAATTTTTCTAAGCACTAATGGAAAAGCTTTAAAAATACTTGGAACACTTATATGAGCACCTTTCAAAGCTGCGTAAGCTGAACCATAATAAGTTATCCAAGCAAGCTGAACAGCTGCAACCTCGTCATACCAAACTAAAGCACTGCCAGCAAAACGGAAAGTAACACCAAGTAAAACTGTTACTGCTAATGCTACCATCATTATAAACAGTATTAGTTTTAATATTTTTTCGTAAGAATTTATAAATTTTTGCAATGTCATTTTTTTTCAGGCCCTCTGGTAGAGGGCCTGTTACAAATTATGTTAATTTGCTAAAGACGATACTTTATCAATTAACGCACCACCAGTTGGTACTTCTGACGCGAATTGATCGTATATTCCTTTACTTGCACTAATGAAAGCACCTTTGTCAGCTTCGTTGACTTGAACTCCAGCTGATTTGATAACTCCCAATAAAGATTTTTCAAGATTAGCAGCTTCAGCGTACACAAATTTTTGTGTATCTTTAGCAGCTTGCTCTAAAATACTTTGTACATCTGCAGGTAATTTGCTCCAATGATCGTTATGTACAGTTACATAAGCAGGAGTATAAACGTGACCTGTGATTGACAGATATTTTTGAACTTCTTGGAATTTAGCACTAGCGATCTGTGCATATGGGTTTTCTTGTCCATCCATTGTTCCTGTTTTCAAAGCAGTAAATACTTCAGAGAATGACATTGGAGTTGGGTTTGCACCATATGATTGGAACATTTTAACTCTCCATTTTGATTTAGGAGTTCTTAATTTAATTCCTTTTAAATCACCTGGAGTGTTAATTGGTCTAGTGTTATTAGTTATATGTCTAAATCCATTTTCCCAAACAGCGATAACTTTGTATCCAGTTTTAGCTTCAAGATTTTTAAACATTCCCGGTAAAACTTGACTTTCAACTTTATTCATATGTGTTCTATCTTTTATGATAAAAGGCATATCAAATACACCAAACTCATCATGGATAGACGCCATTACCGATGAAGGTAACCACATATTAACAGTACCTAATTTCAGTTTTTGCATTCCTTGTTTATCTTTTCCAAGTTGCGATGAACCAAAAACAGTTACTTTTCCTTTGCTGCCTAATCTTTCATTTGCAAGTTTAGCAAAATGATCAACTGATGCAGAAAATAAAGATCCAGGTTTACCTACATGTCCAAATTTAACTTCAGTTGAATTTGCTGCAAAACTTAAAAATAAAGATGAAAATAAGACAACAATTATTTTACAAAATTTACTCATATTTTCCCTCTTTAGTTTATTTTTCAGAAAGCTTATAGAAAATATGGATACAGTTCTAGGGATTAAATTGGCTTATTGGAAAAAATTATCGATCTTTGAATTCCAGATTTCCTCGGGAGTCGACACTCTTTTTTACATGCTGATAATAGGTAGGATTATCAATAAGTCTGGACATATCTATACCCTTATTCTCATAGCGTCTTTTTATTGTCATTCTTGGGATTATTACTAGGTTCATATTATCAATGAAGTCCTCAGTCCATTCTTTTTCTATATTATCCTTGACCAATCTTTTCAAAAATACCCTTAGATCAGAACAACTAAGGTGTTTAATTTTTTCGTTATACAATACCATTTAGATGAATATATAATCTTGGTATTATCTTGCAAGTTTAATGAATATATCTCCCATACCTGACTGAAGCTGATCTAATGGAGTATTATTTCTAAGTGTGCAATATCTACCTGTTACTTGGTGTCTATCTATGGCATTAACATTATATTGAGTGCAGGTTTTAGCCTTGTGCAGTAGACCAATGACCAGTTTTCCATCTACTACTGAAACTTGCTTCGTATCTAAGTCGTTGCCATTACAAAAATATTTTTTATTTACTCTTTCAGGAAAATCTGTTTTCCCACATGGATTTTCAATTGTGAACACATAAAATTCTTTTTCTTCACCTTTAAACTTATGTTTCATCTTGGTTGTTTTTGAATATTTCATTAAATCGCAGGAGCATGGAATGCAGCATCTATAATATTCACCACATATTTTCTTACCTGTATTGTTTTCACTCAAATAAACATATTCGGGTACTGCATTTGGGCTTATTAAAGAACCTGATACTGCACAATATAGTTTGTTATATTCTACAAAATCTTCATAAGAGATATCTTTATCTATTATATATTTAAAAAATTTAGGACCTGCTGCATTTCTATTTCTGTCTGGGAAAATTTTATTCCAGTCATTAACAATATCTTGATAATAGTTTTTTTCTTGAGAGTTTGCTGAATTTATTGGAATTGAAAAAAAAATTGCAAATATAATTAGACTAATTATATTTTTAATACTGTGCATTAACTAATGATTTAAAAACCCATATTTGACCAGTCACTTTGGTCTTGAGTTTTACTATTGAATTTTTTTAATTCTTCCTCAGATGGTTCCCTAAAAAGATACATTACAATTCCTGAAACAAATAATACTAGTAATGATAAAGAACAAATTGTCATGAGTTTGATATATAAAAGGTTTATAATTTTTCAACTCTATATAATGTGTAGTATTGTCCTATAATTTTTGTCTAAATTCATAAGTTTTGTTTAATTCATCAATATCAAAAGATTCTATTGATCCATCAGTCCATTTAATTTCAACTTTAAAGTCTTTTTCACCTTTTCTTATTCCATAATGAGCTACTGGTTCCATCTGACAGAGATAACCTGAGCCTGCATCTATTGTTTTTGAATGAATTCTTTTATTAGATTTTATTGTTACTGTTGCACCTCTCGCGGGAGCTCCAAATTGATTAAGGGGCTTAATTCTTAAATAATTAAAATTTGTAATATCTGCTTTATATAAAGTTAATGGCTGAAAACCTGACTCACCATGTGAAACTAATAATTCTAAAATTCCATCGCCATCAGCATCTGCAACAGCCGCACCAGTTCCAAGACCAACTGTCTCTAGGCCATTTTCCATTTTAATTTCTTTAAATACTCCACCTTCTAAAACTTTGAAAAGTTTATTTGGTTCTCCAATATTATTCATAAAAATTTCATCGTATCCATCATTATCAAAGTCAGCTGAAATAACTGTTCTTATTTTTGTGGGATCGTTGTATGGAGATGTTGATATGTCTTTAAATTTATCTCCATCTAAAACATATGCTCTGTGCATTCCATCCCAGTTTGAAGATAAAATATCTAATCTTCCTCTATACAAAAGATCACTTAGTGCTGTACCTCTACCATTTTCAAATCTATCTTGAACTGCATACTCTTTAGCTACATCTTGGAATGAACCTTTAGAATTATAATATAAAAAGTTATCTCCTCTTTCATTTGCAGCAAAAATATCAGATCTATCTGAAAGAATATGTCCTGACACAACAGCTCTACCTCCAGTAATTTTATCAATTGATAATGATTTAGCTTGGTCTTTTATTCGATCTCTAATTAATTCATAAAATCGAGTAGGACCTCCATAATTAGCTATATAAATACCATATGCACCATCACCATTTCTATCTACACAAACTACAGATCTTCCAGCAGTTAAGTTTAATTCACTTTGATTAATTTCTTTTTCAAATAAATCTTCAAATTTATTATTATTTAAATCTATTAGTCGATCAGAATAAATTTTTGATCCACTATATGTATCAGTATTTAAAAAATATATTTCCTCATAACCATCTTGATCGATATCACATGCTGCAACACCAATTGTTCTTCTTTCTACATCTGTAAATATATTTTCATTTACTATATTTATTAATTTTCCATCTTTATAAGAAAGAGCTAAATTTTTGAAACCAAAGCCAGTTACCACAAAATCATATTTATTATCTTTGTTAACATCGGTAACAGAAACACCATAACTTAGTCGAAACTCATTTTCTGATATTTGATCAGTTATGTTTAAGAAAAAATCTTTAGCGTTAGCATAACTAAATACAGATAAAATACTGAGAAAAACGAAGATAATTCTTTTCATAATTAAGCTCTTTATTGGAATTTTAAAATTATAATATGAGATAAATTAGCTTACTCAAGTAAGCCTAAAATTGAATAAATAACTAACCCTATAATTGCAGCAAAGAAAATTAAAAAAGAAATTTGACTAAAAATATTATTCTTAGATCTAATTTCTCCTTTTTTGTACTTTCTAATCTGAATGATGCCAAACCTAATTACTATTAAACCAAGTATTAGTAGTGATACTTTAAATAAAAACTCAATCATTTTTTTTTATTTTTCTTATAATCTTCCATCCATTTGCTAAAAACAATAATTGCATCATTCATGTCTTTTGTTTTATTTGGATGATTTTTAGCTCTACCTAGCATAGTTGCAATAACATTTACTTGATATTTTATTGGTCTTTTTTTTATAGCTGAGACAGTAAACAATGCCTTTTCTTTATCTTTAAAACCTAAACCTTTTAAGGTTGTCTCTGGTTTATAATCTGAAAACAAAGAAAGATTTAAAGGTTTAAATTTTTTATCTTTAATTAATTTATTCATTGGCATTTTATCAACTACTTCAAAGATTTTTTTTGTATATACTTTATCTAACTCAATTTTTATTGTGCCATCAAAACCAATTAAAATAACTTTAAATTTTTTTGATTTATCTAATTTTGTAACTAATTTTATATACCTTTTGTGAAAGCCTTTAATTTCTTTTTGATACAGATCTTTTGATCTTTTATATTCTGGATGACTGTAATTAGGTGTATTGAGGACTAACAATCTACATTTCCATAGATATTTTTTAAAACTCATTAAAAATATTAATTGTAAATTTTGTCTCTTACAAGCTTACTTAATAAACTATATCCAAGTTCATTCATATGTAGTGGATCTTCATCATAAAACTTATCATAACCAGCATTTATCATTGGTGTTGTAATATCAACATAATCCCACATTTTTAAATTGGTTAAGTGTTTTTTTATCTTTGAATTCGCATCTAAAATTGTTGTCATAAGATCTCTTCTAAAGGGACTAGGCTTAATTGAAATAAAAAAACATTTTGCCTTTGGTAATTTTTCTTCAACTTGGTTAGAGAACAATGAAAATTCTTTTAATAATTCATCACTATCCGATCCATAACCGATATCATTATCTCCAGCATAAAAGAAAAGATTAGATGGGTTTAAAGGAGCTACTAATCTGTCAAAATATCTTCTGCAAGAAACTAAAGTTGAACCACCAAAACCTAAATTATAAAGATTATTTATTGATAAATCGTTTTTGGCATTATCCCACATTTTAAAAGTTGAGCTTCCATACAAGGCAACACTGTTATTTGTTTTCGTCTGTTGAAAAGAATTATGTTCTAATTCTCTAACGTCTAATTCAAACTCTTCTTCAACTGGACTGACTAAATTTACGTTAGTTTTTAAATTTTCTATTTTATCTATGTTGTCTTGAACATTTTTGGCTAAATCAATGGCTTCTTCTACATAAGATCTAAATTTAGTCCGATAATTTTCTAAGAAACTTTTCATTTCATCTTGATTTTCTGGATCTTTGACATGATCACTTATAGTTATTGGCTCCTTAATAACTGCAGAATATATTGTTTTAGAAACTGGATAATCAAAGTTCGCAAGAGCAATTGGAATAAGTTTTGGTTTAGGATTAAGCTTAAATGCAAGATTAAAGGCACCGGCCTTAAATGGTCCTGGCGAAGTTATTGTTTTATTATCCTCCGTTTCAGAAGTTCCTTCAGGAGCAATTACTATAGGTTGTTTTTGATTAAATACTTTTTGAGCTTCATCAAAAAGCTTTTGTTTTCTCTCTTGCTTTTCCTTTTCACTTTCGTCCAACATATCAGACTCTGGGGTATGAACAAAAATATAATCTAAATTTTCATAATAATTATATCTCCAAAATTCTGTGTTTCGACTTGTTCTAACGATACGTTGACCTCCATCATTATATTTTGGATATAATATTTTTGAACTGATGAAATGACTATCTATTGAAAATGAATGTCCATTTGCAAGTTGATTGTCATCTATAGCTGCTAAATGATTGTAAAAAAAAATATTTGTAGGTTCATCTGGTAAATTCTCCCAACCCTTTATTACATATTTAACATTATCAAAAGCTTTGGTGAAATTAGAATTGGTTAACTCTCTCAATTTTGTTTTATTAGAATTGTTAGAAGAATTCGATACTCTGTTATAAATTATATTTAATTGATTATGAAAACGAGACTCTCTTTCTAAATTATTTAAGGTATCTTTTATAAGACTGGATAACGATTTTTCTATCTCATTTCCTTTTATAATTAATTCATAAACAACATCAAATGCCATTGCATAAGTATGAGGACTCTTCAATAAATGTGGTATAGTATATAACTTAGAACTAGCAGGTATTCTTGCTGTATTATCTTTTAATAATAAATTAACAAATTCTAATTCATTTTCTGCAGAATACTTGGTTAAACCTGTAGCGCTTTGCTGAAAACGGCCTAGTTGCCATAATTGTCTCCTGAAAATTTTTATAGCCATATGAGGATCTGAAATTGTTAAATTTTCAAGTGCCTCATTAGAAATATGAAGAACTTTTGTGTCTCTAGTAGACTTTATCGTGTAAGGATTAAAGAAATCTCCTTTTCCGGATGATAAAGTTAAAGCAATTCCAGCTCTGGTTAAAGTTCTGAAATTTCGTCTTATTTTTCCATTAATGAAATTATGAAATAAACCATCAACTTTACCACTCAATAATATCTTTAAACCTTTAGAAACATCTCCTTCTTTAACTATATATTGATTTGATGAATACATCTTTATATTACCTAATTTAATAAATTTTTCTAAGTCATCATCAGTAAGAGTTGAAAAAAAAGTAGCAGATTTAATTCTTTGTATATTTGTTATACTTTTTTCTGATGGGGTACCTGGAGAAATTTGTATTTCATCATCTTGGTATAAAGTATTTAGATTTCTTGATGATACAAGCAGTTGAAAAGAAAAAAATGTAATTGCTGAAAATAATGTTGAAATAAGTTTGCTATTTTTTTGTTGTAAATCTCTCAAATCAACTAATTTTAGTGAAAAATATTCTGTTCCATCTTCAATAAAAATTTCACCCATAAATCTATTTGGTTGATTGAGCCCAGATATACCAAGAGGTGTTGCGGGCTTTGTTATTTTTGCAAAAGTTATAGATTTCGTTTCAAAATACTTAGTAAATGTAGCTTTGCCTTTAATTAAAAAATAAATATTTTCTGAAATTTGATGCTGCTTTGCTAAAACTTCATCTCTTTCAGCCACTAAATGGTCTGATATTGTATCTATTAAATCAAAAGATTCTTTTATATTTCCTAAATCAAAGCCATTTTGCTCAAATAATTCAGATAATTTCATAAGGTAAATGAATAGATATACTTAATTTGGATTTATAGATTAAAAATAAATGCATACCTGGGTTGAAAAGTTATCAATAGTTTACTTAATTTTTTTTAGTATTTAAATCTTGTGAAACGTAAATCAAAAAAAAACAAATCAGAGCTTAAATCAAAGACGCTAGCAAAAAGGCCAAAGGTTAGAAACGCCAATTATTTCTATTTTTACAATGAAAACGGAAAATTAGTTGGAATTCCTTACGGTAATTAAATTTTATCTTCTTTGAGATAAACTAGCGTGTCTATTTAAAATTTCAGCTGAAATAATTTTTGCTTCTGTTGTTTTTTTAACACTCCAGATTTTTTCCTTAGCAATTTTCGTTGATACTTTATTATCAACTATCGGTGATGGATAATCCTTGCCAATTTCTAAATTTATTCCCTTTTGTTCAATAAATGTTAGTTTCCATGGTTCATGAACTAATTTTTCTGGAACATTTTTTAATTCTGGAACCCATTTTTTTATAAAATATCCAGTAGGATCTTGATCAATTGATTGTTTAATTGGATTGTAAATTCTTATTGAATTTATTCCTGTTGTTCCTGATTGCATTTGAAACTGTGAATAATGTATGCCTGGTTCATAATCTGTAAATAGTTTTGCTAAATGTTTTGATGTTTTTTTCCAATCTAGCCATAATTGATAAGACGCAAATGAAACTAACATTGCTCTCATTCTAAAATTAATCCATCCATTAGTTTTGAGGTACCTCATGCAAGCATCAACAAACGGATAACCAGTAGTTCCATTTTTCCAAGCTAAATGATAATCTTCATTAAAATCATTTTCTCTTATTCCATTGTAAGCGCTATTCATATTTCTAAATTCAATTTCTGGTTCATCATATAACTTTTGAATAAAATGACAGTGCCAGGCTAATCGACTTTTAAAAGCAATTAAGGATTTCTTTTTTGAAAAAGATAAATTTAATTTTAACTTATCGTTAGTTTTTTTAAAAATTTCTTTAATAGAAATATTTCCGAATGCGATATGAGGACTTAATCTAGAACAAGAAGTTTCTCCTGTTATCGGCGAAGACATTTCTTTTTGATAATTTTCTGATCTGTCATTAAGGAATGAATCTAATAGTTGAAGTGCGTTTTGTCTTCCACCAATTTGAATTTTTCCATTTTCTAAATCGTTTGTTTCTACTTTCGATAAATCCTCTAAATAATTATCTGAAATAAACTCGCAATTTAAATTTGAATTAACGCTTTCACTATCTATAAATTTATTCCAATTATATGACCATTTATTTCTAATTCTATGATTTAGTTGAACGCCAAATTGATTTGATATTTTCCAGTTAATATTTTTTTCTTTAAATAAAAAACTAACTTCTTTATCTAAGTTAGTTATATACATGTTCTTGAATATTATATTTGAATAAACCTCATTTATTTTAAATTTATCAACTAAATGACTTAAAATTTCTAATGTATCTCCATAATATATGTTGAGTTTAGAATTATATTTTTCACTTAGTGTTTTTGACAAATCGTCTAATGATGATTTTAAAAAATCTAGATGGAATGAGCTTGATGTGGGTAATTTGTGATATTCTTTATCAAATATGTAAATTGGTAAAATCTTTCCTGATTTTATAGCTTCGTTAAATGCATCATTATTAGATACACGTAGATCGTTCCTGAACCATACGATTTTGTTCATTTTAATAATTAAAGACTGATTTTGAAAGTTCTTGAAGTTTTATCGTCTGAGACTTTTAAAATTTTAAATTTTGAAGTTTTTTCAAGCTTTTGTCCTTTGTTTGTAACAAAAGATTTCATTTTCTTAACTTCACCCTCTGGCATTTTTCTTGTGTACTTCAGTGTATGTTTTTTTGAACCTATAACAAATATCGTTTTCATGAGATTTTAATTACAAATATATTTATTGTCTGTCTCTGTGACATAAGTTTCATTTAAGAGTTTGGGAATATTTTGATTATTTTGATATCGAGAATCTACTAAAGAGGTAGGTTGTATTCAAATAATATATTTATATAAAATAGAAATAAATATGTTGAATACAACCTACCTAAAACTTATTTTTATAAGTGAAGGAGGTGCAAATGCTTAGAATAACGCCACCTGACACTTAGCTGGTGAGATATCACATATTAAAAATAACACAAACTAAATCCATTTGATGGATTTGGCCAAAATGGCATAAAAAAGGGGAGCTCTTTTGGTAATAACCAATTGAGCTGACCCCTTTTAATAATTTTTAGACATAAAATCTTTAATTCTCTTAGCACCTTCAATTATATCTTTTGTGCTTCTTGCATATGAGAATCGGATAGTAGAATTTCCTCTTTTTTGATCAAAATCAATTCCTGGTGTTATAGCAACATTTGCTTCATCTAAAACTTTTTTACAAAAAGCTAAGCTATCATTTGAATATTCAGATATATCAACATAAATGTAAAAAGCACCATCAGGTGGTGAAAATTTTTTTAATCCTGCTTTTGGTAATTCTTCTAAAAGTATCTCTCTATTTTTTTTATATACCTCAACATTCGATTGTAACTCTTCATTTGCATCCAATGAAGCAAGAGCTGTAACTTGACTTGCGTGTGGTGGGCATACAAACAAATTTTGTGAAAGCCTTTCTACTTGTCTAACATGATCATCTGGTACAACCATCCAGCCTATTCGCCAACCAGTCATTGAAAAGTATTTTGAAAAAGAATTAATTACATAACAATTATCTGTAATCTCTAAAGCTGAAGTTGGATTATTTTCATATTGAATTCCATGATAAATTTCATCACTAATAAAGCTTACATTGTTCTCATTTGCAGTATTAATTAAATTCTCTAGCGATTGTTTATCTAACATAGACCCAGTTGGATTTGCAGGTGATGCAACAAGAATTCCATTTAAATTATTATTTATAATATCATCTGGTACGGGTTGAAATCTATTTTGAAGTTTAGTTTGAATATCTATAGTTTCCAAACTTAATGATTTTAGTATTTGTCTATAGCTAGGATAACTTGGAGATCCAATTCCAACTCTATCTCCACTATCAAATAATGCTGAAAAAGATAATATAAAAGCTCCAGAGGAGCCTGTTGTAACTACTATTCTGTTTGGATTTAAATCTAAATTGTACCAATCTCCATATAACTTTGAAATTTTTGTTCTTAGGGCTGGTAGACCAAGTGATACTGTGTAACCTAGATTGTTTTTGTTTATCTCACTTGTAATATAATCTTTTGCAATCTTAGGTGCCGGTGTTCCTGGCTGCCCTACCTCCATATGAATTATATCTTTACCTTTTTCCTCTGCAATTCTAGCAGACTCCATTACATCCATTACAATAAATGGATCAACATCTGATCTTTTAGATTTTTTCATCATTTTATTTGATCTTCACAAAATTTTTTAACTTCATCAGCCGAGAGTCTCTCGCTTTCAGGTTTTTTCGAATCTAATTCAGCTTTTCCAATAGTACACGCTTTAATAGTTTTACTTTTATTAAAGCCTGAATAATACTGAGTTGATATATACAATGCTATAACTCCAAGTATTATAATTATTGAAACTTTTAAATTATTACTCATCGGTAAATTTATTTTGATAATATTTTTTTTATAAACTTTTTAAAATCATTATTTAAATTAATTGATATTTTTTTTTGAAGACTAAGAGCATTTAAATATAATTTTTCATCTTTTAATAACTTTTCTATCCCCTTGATCATTTCATCATCAGTCTCAAAAACACTTATACCCAATAATTTATCAAATTCTCTAAAGTCTTTAGTATCACCTTTATGACCAGCATATAAAATATTATATGAACAACAATGAGCAAATTTAAAATAATTAAATAAATTTTGATCATCTACGTTTAAATGGAGATATATTTTCGATATTTTTATTGCTTCATAGAGGTTTTTTGAAAAAATTTTAAAACCAGATACTAATTTAATATTCTTATCCATAATTTTTTTTAAGTTTTTTTTTCTATAATCTGATGTGCTGCCAACGAATAAAACATCAAATTTTTTCAATGTATCTGTTTCATTATTATCTTTAGGATAAACTAAAAATGGAGGAATTTTAAATATTTCATAATTTTTTAAATATGGAATGTTGTAGGAAGTATAATCAAATATCATTCTTGAATTTAACAATTTTAAATATTTAGGATTATTTTCTCTAAATTTTTTTTTGTAGATTGGTTCTAAATTTACAATAATATCA
>CACGWQ010000016.1 GCA_902576815.1 uncultured Pelagibacteraceae bacterium | reverse complement strand
AATATCTTTGAGTTTTATTACCTTTGGACTTTCTATAATCATCATCTATATTTAATTGATATTCAAATGATTGCTTTTGCATTATTTTTATAAAAGGTTTGAATTGATCTCTTTGCAACCCATCTTTATACAAATTTTCGATTTTTATATTAGAAGTTACAATAATTTTTAAATCTTCTCTAAATATTTCATCAAATAATTTTCCAAGTATCATTGCATCTACTATATTTGTAACTTGAAACTCGTCAAAATATATTAGTTTTGCTTTCGATTTTAATTTTTTAACAAATTTACTTATTTTATTTTCATCATTTTTACCTTTGGATTGGTGTACAAAATTGTGAAAGCTAAGCATAAACTCATTGAAGTGAAGTTTTAATTTTTTACCCTCAACTAAGTTGAAAAAGAAATCTAATATCATGGTTTTGCCGACACCAACATCTCCATAAAGATAAAAGCCTTTTTTATAATTTTTTTTTGATAAAATTTTTGAGATAAATGATTTGTAGTTCAATTTATAATATTCTTCTAATGTTTTTATGAGTTTTATCTGATGCGAATTAACATCTAAATTTTTTTTTTTGCAGTAAAGTTTAAACTCTTTAACAAAGCTTTTTTGCATTAATTCTTTTTTGAATTAAAATCGATACCATATTCTGATCTTGGACCTTTCCTTAATCCGAAGGGACCAGAGATAAAAATTGTCATAGGCTTAGTTCCTGGTTCAAGATCTACTCTATGAAATGCATTGGCTGATCTAAATCCTATGTATCCAGGTTTTCTCCAAAACTTACCTTTTTTAGTTGTTTCCCAATACCCTCCTCTCAAAATAATTGTAATGTAAGGAAATAAATGATTATGAACTCCCTCACCATGATCATTATCCAACATTTCATGAATTAATATATTAAATGGGAACCATTTTGGTCTGTTTCTAAATAATAAATAGTATCTATTCATCCATGGCTTAGCTTCATTAAATTTTGGATGAGATGGGCCTCTATCTAAAACAGTTTTTTTTCTACCTATCTTCTCAAGGAAATTTAAGATCATAAATAATTTTTGATAATGCTACTATTTGAAAATAAATATAAACTTCCATCATAAAAAGTTGAATTAAATTCTTTAGACATATGTTTAACTTTAAGGTCTTTTGTAAAAGCTGTTTGTATATCAATATATATTAATGCTCCACTATTTATAGATGCTAAAATTTTGTCATTTAATAATATGAAATTTTTTATTTTTAATTTGTGCTTATTTTTTTTATCATTAAATATATTTGTAATCCTTATTACATTTCCTGTTTCATCGTCTATTACATAAAAATATCCATTTTCTGTTAAAGTTATTACCAGATTGTCTACATAGATAGGTTTAAACACCGAGTTAATCTTTTGAGTCCAATTAATAATACCAGTAACAGCATCAATTGAAAAAAATTCACCGAAATTATTAGAAAAATAAATTTTATTTTTTGAAAAATTAAGATCAGAATTTTTCAATGAAAAAGAATTTAAAAATATGGAACTATCCTGAGTTGGAGTTTGCCAAATTAAACTTCCATCATTTGGGTTAACAGCTGTTAAATCTCCGATTGTATTATTAAAATATAAAATCCCATTTTCTAATATTAAAGAAAGTTTTTTTTTTGATTTAATAAATGTATCATCTGACTTAAAATTCCATATTTCTTTTCCTGTCTCAATTTCAAAACACTTTAATGTATTATTAAAATCTATAACAAAAAAATATTTTTCTGATAAAATGATATTTGAATTAAATGGAGAATTATTTTCTCTAACATAGATTAATTCACCAGTATTTATATTAATTGCAAATATTTTTGAAATTGTATCTACTATTATTAAATAATTGTTTTTAATACCAAAATATAATTTGGGATTAAGTTTTTTTTCTTTTTTACTGTAGAAATTTACTTTCCATAATTCTTTTAATTCACTGTCTAATCGAAAAATATTTCCGCTACCATCAAAAAAAATAATTCCTCCATCTTTAATATGTTTTATTTTTAATTCAGAGTTAGTGAAATTTTTAATTTTTTTGAATTTATACTTTTTAGTATTTATTATCTTATATTCAAAAAAATCATTATTTGAAATATCTTTTAAGATTAATTTTAAGTTAGCATTAAGCTCACTTACTATTATTTTTTTTTTCTCTAAAATTGGTTTTGATTTTATGTCATTAATTTCAGTTCTTTTATCAAATGAGCAACTTGTTAAATAAAAGACAATAATTGAGTAAATTATTAAATTAATCTTTAAATCTAGTACGTAGTGTTTTTTGAACATCTGTTCTAAGTTTTGGGCTTATATTTTTAGTATTTAAAACTTGCTGGAAAAATTCTTTAGATTTCAACATTTGTTCATTTGAAAGATAATACTCTCCCATTAAGAGTAATGCATGCGGCTTCCAAGTGCTTTCTGAATTTATTAATGGGTTTAGTATGTTTAATAACTCATTCTCGTTTGCAAAATCTGAATTATAAAGTCCTTTTTTTAATATTGTCAAATTTTTCATCTCATTATCTAAATTTAGATCATTTATCAAAATATTAAAATATTTGTTAATATTTTCTTTAGAATTTATTAGATTGTTATCTAATAGAAAATAGAATGCTAAAGGTGAATATGTTTCATCTTTTGAGTTGATTATTTCAATGAATTCAGAAACAATAGCTTTGTTACCGTTTACTTCAAATTTTATTTTGTTCAAGTTATAATTTTTTGCTAATTGTTTTTTTTTTGAAGAATTATATTCCTTCAGTCCAAAATATGAAAAAAGTATCAATGCTAAAAAAAATATAGAAAAGAAGATTTTTTTTTTTGAATTAATAAAAAAATTTCTGATTTTTTCAATTCGTGTTTGCGTGTTAATAATTTCTATATCTTGATCCATTAAATCATATTCCTAAGTACATATTGTAAAATTCCACCATTTTTGTAATACTCCAATTCATTCTTAGTATCTATTCTACTTAGCATTTTAATTCTCTTAATATCTCCAGAAACATATTTAATTTCAACATTAACTTCATCTCTTGGAATTATACCTTTTTCTAAGTCAATAATAGAAAAAAGTTCTGAGCCGTTTAGTTTAAGATTAGTTCTGTCTATTCCATTTTCAAACTGCAACGGAAGTATACCCATTCCTATAAGATTAGATCTATGAATTCTCTCAAAACTTTCTGCAAAAACAGCTTTTACACCTAAAAGTTTAGTTCCTTTAGCTGCCCAATCTCTAGAAGAGCCGGTTCCATACTCTTTTCCACCAATGACAATTAAATCAGTACCTCTTTTTTTATATTCCACAACTGCGTTATATACTGGCATTACTTTTTCCTCAGGGTACAACTTTGTAAAACCACCTTCAGTGCCAGGGGCCATTTCATTTCTAATTCTTATATTTGCAAATGTTCCTCTCATCATAACCTCATGATTGCCTCTTCTTGCTCCATATGAATTATAGTCTTTAGGAAGTATTTGATGTTTCATAAAATATTCTCCAGTTGGACTATCTTTTTGAATTGATCCAGCAGGTGAAATATGATCAGTGGTAATGCTATCACCTAATATTAATAGTGGTCTTGCGTCCTTAATTTCTTTAAATCCCTCCGGTTTATCAGGAAGTTTCTCAAAAAATGGAGGTTTTTTTACATATGTTGAGTTATCTTCCCAATTATAAATATTGGTTTCTTCTGTTTTAATTTTTTGCCATTGTTCTGGTCCTTGGGAAACATTAGAGTATCTTTTTATAAACATTTCTGCATTTAATGAGGCTCTTAATGTTTCATCTATTTCTTTATTAGATGGCCATATATCTTTTAAAAAAACATCTTTACCATCTTTATCTTTACCTAATGGATCCTTATACAAATCAAATCTCATAGTTCCTGCTATTGCATAAGCAACAACTAATGGCGGAGATGCTAAATAGTTTGCTTTTATTAAAGGTGAAATTCTTCCTTCAAAGTTTCTGTTTCCAGATAAAACTGACACAGCATAAATATTATTATTTTTTATGGAATCTGAAATATTATCAGCTAATGGACCTGAATTGCCAATACAAGTGGTGCATCCATAACCAACTAAATTAAAACCTAACTTATCTAAATAAATATTTAGCCCAGCTTTTTCTAGATAATCTGTAACTACTTGTGATCCAGGTGCTAAAGATGTTTTAACCCATGGCTTAGTCATTAAACCTTTTTCAATTGCATTTTTTGCTAGTAAACCTGCTCCAATGAGTACACTTGGATTAGAAGTATTGGTGCAAGAAGTGATTGCAGCAATTAACACATCTCCATCAGTTATTTTAAAATCTTCTTTTTCAACATTATAAATATTCGGTTTTTCTTTTTTTGTAATTTCTGAAAATATTTTTTTAAAATTTGATGATGCGTTAGTAAGCAAAACTTTATCCTGAGGACGTTTTGGTCCTGAAATAGTTGGTACTACAGTTGACATGTCTAAAGATAATGTTTCTGTAAACTCAACATCTAAACTCGCCCAAAGTCCTTGTTCTTGAGCATACTTTTTTACAATATCAATATTTTGATCATCTCTTCCTGAAAATTTTAAATATTTTAAAGTTTCATCATCAATTGGGAAAAAACCACAAGTAGCACCATACTCAGGTGCCATGTTTGCTATAGTAGCTCTATCTGCTAAAGTCAGATTTTTTAGTCCTTCACCATAGAATTCAACAAACTTTCCAACAACTCCTTTGTCTCTCAACATTTTAACTACTGTTAAAACTAGATCAGTTGCTGTAGTACCCTCGGGCATCTTTGACTTCATTTCAAACCCAATAACTTCTGGAATTAACATAGAAATTGGTTGTCCTAACATTCCAGCCTCAGCTTCAATTCCACCTACTCCCCAACCCAAAACAGATAGGCCGTTTACCATAGTTGTATGACTATCTGTTCCAACTAAAGTATCTGGAAATATGTATTCTTCATCTTTATATTTTTCATTCCAAACAACTTTTGAAAGGTATTCCAAATTGACTTGGTGACATATCCCAGTTCCTGGAGGAACTATTCTAAAATTATTGAATGCTTGTTGACCCCATTTAAGGAAAGAATATCTTTCTGCATTCCGATTAAATTCAATATCAACGTTCTCTTTTAAAGAATTTTTATTTGCAAATTTATCTACTTGTACTGAGTGATCAATTACCAGGTCGACTGATGATAATGGATTAATAGTGCTTGGGTCTTTATTTTTTTCTTTTACAGCTTCTCTCATTGCAGCTAAATCTGCAACTGCTGGAATACCAGTATAATCCTGAAGTAAAACTCTCGCAGGCCTATATGCAATTTCTGTATTTGAGCTTTTAGATTTTAACCAATCTTTAATAGCTTCAATTTGTTTTTTATTAACAGATATATCATCTTCAAATCTTAGCAAATTTTCAAGTAAGACTTTTAATGATTTTGGAAGTTTTGATATACCTGCCAAACCGTTTTTCTCAGCCTCTTTTAGTGAATAAAAATTATAACTTTTGCCGTTAACTGAAATTTTGGTTAACGAATTGAAAGAATTTTTGTCTCCTGGTTTCATATTTAATAATAAAATGTAGCTATACAGCCTAATAAAAGCGCTGACATAACATAATTGAACCATTTAATAAATTTCTCATTTGTCGCGAATTTCCTCATAAATTTACCAATTAAAGTCCAAAATAAGATACTAAATATAGCAAAAAAAAAGGCTGAAGTTAGGAGCCAGAGAGAATAAATAAAAAAGTTATCTCCAGATTCGATATAAGTTGATACTGCAATAATTGCAACGATTACTCCTTTAGGATTTAAGAATTGAAAAAGAAATGTTTCTATAAATTTTACAGGTTCAAGTTTTTCTTTTTGAGTTGATGATTTAGAAAATGAAATTCTGTAAGCCAAATAAACTAAAAATGCAGACCCTGTAAAAACTAAAATCTTTTGAATTATTGGATATAATTTAAAAACATTAATTAGCCCAAAATTGACTAAAGATAGCATTGAAGTAAAACCAAATATAACACCCAACATTAGAGGTATCGTTTTTTTCACTCCATGATTAAAACCTGAATGAGATGCAACAATATTATTTGGACCAGGCGAACAACTGGTAACAAAAAAAAATAAACTTAATGATAATAGTTCTGGATGCATTTAAGCAATTGGTAATCCATTCTCTGCATCTTGAGATGGATGAACTAAAGTTACTCTACCTTCTGCATCTATAGATCCGAGAATTAATACTTGTGAAACAACACCAGCAATATTTTTTTCTGCAAAATTACAAACACCAATTACTTGTTTTCCTTTAAGATTCTCTTCATTATAATAATGAGTAATTTGAGCTGAGGATTGTTTTATCCCTATCTTTTCTCCAAAATCAACCTCCACAACTAATGAAGGTTTTCTTGCTTTTTCATTTTTTCTTACAGATATAATTGTTCCCAATCTAATATCGACTTTATCAAAGTCTTCATACGTAATTTGTTCTTTCATAAATTTAATATATAATGATTTGTAAATGAGTACAGAAAATAATCCTGATAAAATTTATAAAGATTCGATAAGAATATTGACAGATTTAATTGCTTTCAAAACTATTTCTGGAAATGATAATAATAGTATCATTAATTATTGTGATGATATTTTAAAAAATTTAGGAGCAACTTCATTTAGAATTTTTGATGGTGATAAAAAAAGAGTTAATCTTTTTGCTTCTTTAAAATCTAAGAATGGAAATGGTAAAAAACCTATTATTCTTTCAGGTCATACAGATGTAGTCCCGGTTTCAAAAGGCTGGTCTACTGATCCATTTGTTGCAACTATAAAAAATGAGAAATTATTTGGGAGAGGTTCTTGTGATATGAAAGGTTTTATTGCATGTGCTCTAGCATATGCTCCTGTATTTAAAGAAAATAATTTAGATAGAGACATTCACTTTTCATTTACATTCGATGAAGAAACCGCATGCATAGGCGCTCCATTATTAATAAAAGAATTAAAAAAAAGAGATATTAAAGATGGAATTTGCATTATTGGTGAACCGACCAATATGAAAATCATTGATGCTCATAAAGGTATGAATGAATATACAGTTCACTTTGGAGGTTTAGCAGGTCATAGCTCTAAACCTAGCCAAGGTGTTAATGCAGTTGAATATGCATCAAGGTATGTAAACAAATTACTAGAAATTAGATCAAAACTAAAAGATAGAGCTCCTAAAGATTGTATATTTAATCCACCATATTCTACATTATCAGTTGGTGGAGTTTCGGGTGGTATAGCTCATAATGTTATTGCTGATAAATGTAAAGTTAAGTGGGAAACTAGACCTGTGGTCAGAGAAGATGGGGATTTTGTAAATCAAATAATTGACGATTATGTTAATAAAGAATTATTGCCAGAAATGAAAAAAGTTTTTTTAGATGCTTATATTAAAAAAGAAATTATAGGCGAAGTAGTTGGATTTAATAGATTGAACGATTCCGAGGCTTGTGAATTTGTTTCTAGTATAACTGGTGACAATTCAAGAGAAGCTGTTTCGTTTGGAACAGAAGCTGGACTCTTTCAAGAAGTTGGTATTAGCACTGTAGTTTGTGGACCAGGTTCGATTGAACAGGCTCATAAAATTGATGAATATATAGAACTTAGTGAATTAAAGAAATGTCTAGACTTTTTAAAAGGTGTAAAAGATAAATCTATAAATTAATTCCAACCACCTACAGATTTAACTTCTAGAAATTCAAGCAATCCCTCTTTACCTGCTTCCCTTCCAATTCCAGAATGTTTAAAACCTCCAAAAGGTGCATCAACTGCAATACCAGCACCATTTACGTCAACCATTCCAGATCTAAGTTTTCTGGCAACTCTTTGTACTTTTTCCTTATCTTGAGTTTGAATATAGTTTGTTAATCCATAATCAGTATCATTTGCGATTTTAATTGCCTCTTCTTCAGTTTCAAATGGAATAACAGATAAAACAGGACCAAATATTTCTGTTCTTGCAATTTCCATTTCATTTTTTACATCTGCAAAAACTGTCGGTTTTACATAATAACCATCATTTAATCCGTTTGGTTTTCCAATTCCACCTGCAACTAATTTTGCTCCTTCATCTATTCCTTTTTGAATTAAACCTTGAATTTTATTGAATTGAGTTTCAGAAATTACAGGACCAATATGCTCTCCATTTTTATTTGGATCATCTACTTTAAATTCATTTGCGTATTTTCTCAGTCTTTCTATTGCTTCATTATATATTGATTTTTCAACAAGCATTCTTGTAGGAGCATTACATGATTGTCCTGAATTTCTAAAACATCTAAATGCACCTCTTTCAATTGCTTCAGCATCAGCATCTTCAAATATTATATTTGCACCTTTTCCTCCTAGCTCCAAACTTACTCTTTTAAAGTCCTTTGCAGCATTTTGTGAAATTAAAGCCCCTGCTCTTGTAGAGCCGGTGAATGAAATCATATTTACATCTGGATGACTTGTTAATGCATCTCCAGTTATTTCCCCATCTCCATTTACTAAATTAAAAACACCTTTTGGAAATTTTGCTTCATCTATTAACTCAGCTATGATCATTGCCGATAAAGGTGCTAGTTCTGAAGGTTTTAAAATCATAGTACAGCCAGAGGCCAATGCAGGAATGACTTTTAAAGTAACTTGATTTATAGGCCAGTTCCACGGTGTTATTAATGCGCACACACCTTTAGGCTCGTATATTATTCTTTGATTTTTTGCATGATCTCCCAAAGGTTTTTCGAATTCAAATTCTTTTAGATAACGAATAAAAGATTTTGTATGACTCGCGCCAGTTCCTGTTTGTAGTTTTGACGCAAAGTCTTTTGGCGCTCCCATCTCTTGAATAATTGCATCTGTTATATCGTTCCATCTTTTTTTATATAATGAATAAAATACTTCTAATAATGACAATCTTTCTTCTTTAGAGGTAAATCCCCAAGTTTTAAAAGCTTCTTTAGCTGCTAAAACTGCATCATTGATGTCCTCCTTACTACCTAAAGAAATTACTGCACAATTTTTTTCTGTTGCTGGATTTATGACCTCAATATCTTTTGGGTTTTTTGGGGGAACCCATGAACCATTAATATAAAAATTTCTTTTTTCAATCATGCGCGCAAATTATCCTTTCTTCATGATTTTGCAAATAAATTTGTTAATTCATAAACAATTGTTGCTGCAGCTAAAGAGGTTACTTCTGCGTGGTCATAAGCAGGCGCAACTTCAACTACATCTGCAGAAATCAAATTTAAACCTGATAAACCCCTGAGGACGTTTACCATTTCTCTTGTGGTCATTCCTGCAATTTCTGGTGTTCCTGTGCCTGGTGCGAATGCAGGATCTAATACATCAATATCAATAGACAAATATAATGCATTATCACTTACTCTATTTTTTATTCTTTCAACAATTTTATCAATTCCTTCTGTTTGAAATTCATCACAATGAATAATTTTAAATCCAAAGCTTTCATCATTTTTTATATCATCTCTACTATAAAGTGGACCTCTTATACCTACATGCATAGAGGCGTCATCTAAAAATAAATTTTCCTCACGAGCTCTTCTAAATGGAGTACCATGCGTATATGGTGCTCCAAAGTAGGTATCCCAGGTATCTAAATGAGCATCAAAATGAACAAGTGATACGGGTCCATTATTCTTTTTATTAGCTGCTCTAAGTAAAGGCACAGCAATTGTGTGATCTCCTCCAAGACTTATTATTCCTCCAACTTTATTTAATAAATCGCTTGCTCCTACTTCAATTTGTTTGATCGCTTCATCAATATTAAATGGATTACAAGTAATGTCACCTGCATCTGCAACTTGTTGTACTTTGAATGGTTCTACATCATAATTAGGATGATAATTAGTCCTTAAATGTCTAGATGCTTGTCTAATACTTTGTGGGCCAAATCTTGCACCTGGTCTATAACTTGTTCCTGAATCAAATGGAACTCCGACAATAGCAACATCACAACTTTCTACATCTCTTAGCTCAGGTAATCTTGCAAATGTAGAAGGGCCAGCATATCTTGGAACTTCTGTGCCACTAACAGGCTGAATAGGTTTTTTAGACTTTGTCATTTTAGTAATAAGAATATTATTAGAATGATCCAGAAAAAGGGATAATAGAAATATATGTATTTTTTTGCAAACATCTTAGGTACTGACTCATGATCTCTATTAATATTTTTTTTTCTTTTTCTTTTTTTCATTAAATAAATCCTATCACATTCATATTATATCTAATATCATCAAAATAATTAAAATGAGATATATTATATTAATATTTATATTATTTTTTAATTTTTCTTATGTAAATGCAGATGCAATATATAATTTAATTAAAATCCCAAATTTAGAAGTTCATAAAGTTGATGATGTTAATGGTATCAAATATTTGGTATCAAAAAGAGGTTTTGTTATAGGTGATACAAATAATATTAAATGTAACGGCATAAATAATAGTGATTTGGATCGTGAATTTAATACAGTTCAAAATATTCTGAAAGATTATAACTCAGATTTCTTAAGGAAAATAAATTTGAAATTTGTAGTTCTTTGCAAAAACTTAGAAATTTCAGGCATTAATACAGGAGGTATACCAGATAATAAATTCAGAACTTTAATCTTAGACTTAACATTTAACCAAAACTATTTCGAAAGAATGATCCATCATGAAATATTTCATATGATTGACAACAGTTTTCCAGAGCTTTTTGAAAAAAATAAGTGGAGCGAACTTAATAATAAAGATTTTTCATACGCAGAATGTTCTACATGCACTGATTTATTAGGTTTAGATTTAAAAATTAAGAAAGGTTTTTTAACAGAATATTCAATGAGCACAGCTGAAGAAGATATGGCTGAAATTTATTCATTATTAAAAACAAACTTTAAAGAAATAGATTTATTAATTAAAAAAGACAATATTTTAACTAAGAAGAAAAATTTCTTAATTAATGGTCTTAAAGAAATAGATGAAAAGTTTATTTTTTGAATGATAAAAAAAATTAAACCATCGCTATCTGAAAAAATATTATTTATTTTTCTAATTCTGCTGATTATTTTAACTCTAGGTTCTTTTTATATATTAAATAATAAATGTCTTTTTGTAAAAAAAATCGATTTAAATAAGATTAATTTTAAAGATAAGCAGAATATTGCAATTATGGAAGTTGAATGCGGTAAAGTTCTAATAGAGTTAGATCCAAACATTTCACCTAAAGCTGTAAATCGATTTAAGATGTTAATAAATAGAGGTTCCTATAATGGTTCAACTTTTTATCGAGTAATAGAAAATACTTTAATACAAGCTGGAGATATTGAATATGGAAATGTATCTAATCTAAATTATTCTAAAGTAGGAACTGGTAAGTCTGGTTTAGGAACAATTAAATCTGAACTTAGTAGTAATTTTTTATTTAATGCTGGTTCCGTGGCTTTTGCTAGGAAAGATCAATTCGACACAGAAGATAGTGAATTTTTTATTACTTTAATAGATATACCAATATATCAAGGTGAATATACTCCAATTGGAAGAGTAATTGCAGGGATGGACTCTTTAAAAAAAATTAAAACGGGAAATAAATCAACTTATGTATTAAAACCGGATTATATTAAAAATATAAAGTTATTAGTTAACTAGAGGTTTTCCAGTAGATAATGTGTGTTTAATTCTATCTTGGGTTTTACTTGTCTCAATTAATTTCATGAAAGCATCTAACTCTAATTTAAACAACTGATCTTCTGTAAGAGTTTTATCTATAGTTGTATCACCACCACTTAAAACATTTGCTAGCTCTGTTCCAACCATCATTCCATGATCTAATATAATTTTATCATTATACAGTTTTTCTAACATGCCAACCATTTTGTCTTTTAAAGATTTACCAGATAAATTAAATGTGCATTCTTTAGGAGGAGTAAATTCTTTATTTTGATCCAAAATTTTTCTTGATTCATTTAATAGACTATTTCTGCTCATAATTTTTTTATTTTCTGGGATTAAGTACTTTAGAGGTTCAGCTTCGACTGGAGATGTCGCAGTTTTTGCATAACCAATGATATCAAAAACTTTTAAAGGCGCAAAATCTGGATCATTTTTTGCCTCTTCTGTTTGAGACCATCTCCATAACATTTCTTTACATCCTCCTCCGGCTGGAACTAAACCAACCAATGTTTCAACTAATCCAACAACAATATTTGTATGCGAAGCAACAAAATTACTTTGAACTAAAACTTCAAACCCACCCCCAAGTGTAAGACCTGATGGTGCTGAAACTACTGGAAATCTTGAGTATTTTAAGTGTTTGCATGTTTCTTGAAAATAACCGACAAATTTTTCTATTGATTTAAAGTCACCTTTATCTGCAAAATTCATAGTATATGTTAAATTAACACCAGCAGAAAACTGCATACTTTCATTAATAATTATCAATGGTTTGTCTGTAGCATTTTTTAAAGAGTCCATTGATTCATAATCCAAAGCGTTTGCTTTAGTTGTAAATTCGACAATGTTAAATTCAGGAAATCTATAAATTTCAGCAGAATTATTTTTATCAAGTTTAAGGGCTCTTGGTTTAATTTTCCCTAAAGTTTCAATTTCAGTATATTGTTGTCTCTCACCATAAAAATTTTCATCTTTGGTTTTTGATAAATTTTCTAAAAATTTATTCCCCTCAAAATTGTCAATTTTTTGAAAAAAATTATTTACTCCAATTTCTTTTAACATTTCAAAAGGCCCTCTAGACCAATTGAAGCCAAGTCTCATTGCTTCATCAATATCGTTAAACTTATCTGTAATACCTGGAACTAATGAAGAAGAATATTTTATTATTTTAGAAATTACTGACCAAGCATAATCTCCATATTTATCTCCACGATTAATTAATTTTTTTAAATCAACTTTTTCAGATTTAATATCTATTTTTTTTGAGGGAGAATATTCCCCAGTTTCAAGATTGACGGCTTCTAAAATTTTCTTACCACCTTCCTTATTCATCCTATAGAATCCACCCTTTCCTTTTCGACCAGTATATCCGGTCTCTATTAATTTTTTTACAAGTGGCATTTCTCTTGCTACAGGTTGAAATGGATCGCTTTCAGGTAATTCTTTAATAAAACTTTTTAATACATCTGCCATTAAATCAATACCAATTAGGTCATACAATCCAAAAACTCCAGTTTTAGGTATGCCCATTGGTCTACCAAAGACAGCATCGGCTTCTTCTACACTAAGTTTCATATTAAATGCTTCGGTCATTGCAATTTGCATTGCATAAACTCCAATTCTATTACCTAAAAATCCTGGAGTGTCATTACAGATAATTGCACCTTTGCCCAAATCTATTTCACAAAAATCTTTTAAAAGGTTAACTTTATCTAAATCACTTTCATTACTTTTTACTATTTCTAGTAAATCCATGTATCTAACAGGATTAAAGAAGTGAGTTATGCAGAAATCCTTTTTGTCTTGATCAGATAATTTTTCTGATAGAACGCTTATTGGAATTGATGAGGTATTAGAAGAAACAACAGATTCTTTTTTTCTATGTTTAAAAATTTTTTCATAAATATTATGTTTTATATCTATTCTTTCTACAACAGCTTCTACAATCCAATCTGCATTCGAAACAACATCAAAGTTTTCCTCAATGTTTCCTACATGTATATTATCTAATTTTGATTTATCTATTAACAAAGGAGGTCTAGATTTTCCTATTCTCTCTTTAGCGTTTTGACTAATTTCTGTTGTTAAATCCAATAAAGTAACAGGAATATTTGCGTTACACAAATGTGCAGCTATACCGCTACCCATTGTTCCAGAACCAATTACAACTACATTATTTATTTTCATAAAGAGGATTTCTTATATTAAATTCAGACTGAGTAGGAAATAAAATAAATGTCATAACTACTGCTGTAAACTTGCTAATTCTTCAATATTAATATGACATCTAATAGCGTTACCATTTTCACCTATTTGCCACGGTGGAACCTCTGAATTACAAATATCACCTATTTTCCTAGGGCATCTTCCTTGAAAAGAACAGCCTTTTTCAGGGGGTTTTTCCTCTACTATATCCTCAGCTACTAATTTTGGTTTTATATCTGGATCTGGTTCCAAAACAGCACCTAATAATACTTCAGTATATGGATGTGATGGAAATTTGTAGACATTTTGGGAAGGACCAATTTCACATAATCTTCCTTGATATAAAACTGCAACTCTATCACTAATTGCTCTAACAACAGCCAAATCATGAGAAACAAATACATAGGTTGTTCCTAGATCTTCTTTTAATTGTTGTAATAAGTTTAAAACAGCTGCTTGAACCGAAACATCTAAAGCTGATGTAACCTCATCACATAAAATTATATCTGGTTTAGCAGCAAATGCTCTTGCAACTGCAACTCTTTGTTTTTCACCGCCTGATAGTTGTCTAGGGTATCTTGACATATAAAACTCTCCCAACCTTACTTTTTTTAGTAGATCGATAATATTTTTTTTAATTCTTCTCCTGATAAATTAAAATATAACTTTAAAGGTTGAGAAAGTATTTGCTCAACTGTGTGGTTGGGATTTAATGACTCGTCTGGATTTTGAAATATAAGTTGTATTGCTCTAAGATCATTTGGATTTCTCATTTTTAAATCAGAGGATAATATACGATCATTTTCAAATTTAATTTGACCATCTTTTGTTTTGAGTAAGCCAGCAATTGATTTTAGGATAGTAGACTTACCACTTCCAGATTCTCCAACCAGGGCAATAGTCTCTCCTTTTTTTATATCTATATTTATATCTTTAACTGTTGGGTTTTTATCAGAGATTTTATTTAATAATTGATCAAAAAATTTCTGCTTCGCATAACTAATTGAAACATCCTTTAATTTTAAAACTTCAATTGCTTCACTATTATTTAATTTTTTTGTTATTGAAGTTTGTAAATTATTATTTTGGTTTATTAATTCTTTATGATTAAAACATCTGACGTTGGTATTTAATTCTTTAATATGTTCCAGATCTGGTGAATTTTTTTTACAATGATCATTTGCTAAGTTACATCTATCATAAAAACTACAACCTTCATTTATGCTTCCAGGCTGAGGTTGGCTTCCTGGCATAGAAGCTGGAAGTCCAGATAATGAAAGTTTAGGTATCGATTTTAGCAATCCATAAGTATAAGGATGAATAGGTTCCTTTAATATTTTTCTTGCCGGTCCTTCTAATACAATTTCTCCCGCATACATTACAACTATTCTATCACTGACTTGTGCAATGGCTCCAAGGTCATGACTAACATAGATCATAGATGTTCCAGTATCTTTTGCTATAAATCTTAATAGTTCTAATACATGTGCTTGAGTTGTAACATCTAATCCAGTAGTTGGCTCATCTAATAAAAGTAAATCTGGTTTGCCAGCTAATGCCATTGCAACAGCCACTCTTTGTTGCTGCCCTCCAGAAAGCTCGTGTGGATAACGAAAAGCCATAGTTTCTGGTGAAGGAAGTCTAACTTTATTTAGTAACTCTGAAATTTTTTTTTCTCTCTCCGTTTTGTTTAGATCTGTATGTAATCTTAATGCTTCATCAATTTGGTATCCAATTTTTAAATTTGGTGTTAGTGCTTGTCCTGCATTTTGAGGTATCATGGCTATTTTTCTACCTCTAATTTTTTCTAGCTGTCTACTGCTCATCTTCAATAAATCCTCAGATTTAAAGAGGCATTCACCCTTAAGAGGAAATAAGCCTTGTTTTATATAGCCCATCATAGCAAGTGCTAATGTGCTTTTTCCAGAACCCGACTCCCCTACAATCCCTACAGTCTCTCCTTTTTTTATTTTGGTTGAAACATTTCTAAGTATTGAAATTTGTTTGCCCTTTTGACTGTTAAATCCAATTGATAAATTTTTAACGCTTTCAATTATTTCATTCATTTAAACAGGTGCCTTTGTTGAACGATCAATTCCTAAAGCTTTTGCAAATGCATCAGCAGTTAAATTTATTCCAATTATTAACGAACTTAATCCTACTATCGGAGCAATTACAGACCAATATGCAAACGACATCAATCCTCTGGCATTGGAGATCATTAAGCCCCAATCGGGTGTTGGAGGGCTTACACCAAAACCTAAGAATGACAATGAGCTAAATCCTAATAACATCCAAGACCATCTCATTGCTCCTTCTACCAATATAGCATCTCTAACATTTGGAATAATTTCATTCCATATAATAGACATGTTGCTATGACCTCTAGCTCTGGCTGAAACTATAAAGTCTTTAGCAATAACATCGTGAGTAGCAGCTCTAGCAACTCTTACTATTCCTTTACCATAAAAAAAACCTAGTGCAGGAATTAAAACCTCTGTTGATGTTCCTAAAAGAGAAACAATTAATAGCATTGCAAGTATCCAAGGAATAGAAAGAAACGCATCAACAACTCTCATTACAACATCGTCAATTTTACCTCCAACTAAACCACAAAAAATTCCAAGTAAACCTCCCCACAGAAGAGCTATAAGTGATCCGAAGAAAGTTACAGTAAGAGCTGTTCTCCCTCCAAGTATTGTTCTTGTGAAAACATCTCTACCCAAGCTATCTGTTCCAAACCAATGCTCGGCTGAAGGTGCAAGTAACATGGTATTTGGGCTAATCGCTTTATAATCGTAAGGTGCAATGTAAGGGCTGATTAATGCTAAGACTATATGAAATAAAACAATTGTAAGTCCAATTAGTCCAGAAGGCTTGGAGGCCATAGTTTTTAAAATCTCAAAAGCCTTTTCCAGCTTATTTTTTTGTTTATCTTCTGTAATTAAATTATTCTCCATTTTATTTTCTTATCTGTAAACTTTTTAATCTTGGATTAAGCATGAGTGTCATTAAATCTGCTATTAAATTTATTCCCACATAGATTGATGCCAATATTATTGCTAACGCTTGAACAACAGGTAAATCTCTATTTGATATAGACTCAATTACCAGTCTGCCTAAACCTGGATAATTAAAAACAACTTCTGTAACAACAACACCTCCTAACAACCAAGCAATTGTTAAAGCCACTACATTTATTGCTGGTAATAATGCATTTGGCAATACATGTCTAAATACCATTTTCCAATATGGAACACCTTTTAAAATTGCCATTTGCACATAATCACTAGCCATAACTTGAATTACACTTGAACGTACCATTCTTGCCATGTGTGCAGTCATAATCATTGAAATTGCAACAACAGGTAAAATTATATTTGAGAGTAATTCATAAAAAGTTGCATCCGATGGTATAATCACAATGCCTGGTAACCAACCAAGCCAAATTGCAACAATTAAAATAAGCAAAGTAGCACTTATAAACTCAGGAATAGTCATTGAAAAAATTGTGATAGTTGAGATCATAATATCTGGAAGCTTATCTCTCCAAAGAGCAGTTATTATTCCTAATACGATTGCTAAAGGAATTCCTATAAGTATTGAAACAGAGGCTAATACTAAAGAGTTTTTAACTCTTGGACCTAGTACTTCATTAATTGGCATTTCACCACTTAAAGAGTAACCAAAATCACCTCGTACAACATTTGATGCCCAGTCCAAGTATCTTTCATAAGCAGGAACATTTAGACCAAGTCTTTTTATACAAGCATCAAGAGCTGCTCCATAAGCTTCTCTTTCTAAATATGTTGTGCATGCATCCCCAGGTAAAACTTCAACACCTACAAATGTAATCAATGAAACTATAAATAAGGTGATAAGCCCTAGTCCAATTCTTTTTAAAATTAATAAAAGCATAAGATTAACTAGAACTTTGTAACAAAAATAATTTAAATAGAAATAAAATAAAGGCCGCTTATATGCGGCCTTTATCTAAATACTTTTAGTCAACTTTAACTTTATGCCACTGTATAGAAAAGTGGTCTACAGCATCAAGGTTTTTAACTTTTGATGAAGTAACTACAAGTCTAGATACATGGTATGGGATCATTGTTCCACTTTGTTCCCATAAAGTCATTTGAGCATTTTGATATGCTTTCTTTCTTTTATTGAAATCTAACTCACTTCTAGCATCAGCTAAATTTTTATCAAAGTCAGCATTTTTGAAATAAGACTCGTTCCATTTTGCTCCACTATGATATGCTTCATGCAAGATTGTGTCTGCTGGTCTTTGGTTCCAACGTGTCATTGAAACTGGCTTTTTCATCCAAACTTCATTCCAATAACCTTTAGATGGTACCATTTCAATATTAACTTTAATTCCTGCTTTTGCAACTTGTTGCTGAACAACTTCTGCAATAGTAGGCCAAGTTGGTTCTAAAGTTGCTGGGTAAACAGTCAGCTCAA
>CACGWQ010000015.1 GCA_902576815.1 uncultured Pelagibacteraceae bacterium | reverse complement strand
TTAAGAATTGAAGATGTAAAACTCGAAATTGAAGAAATTCAAAATACAATTCCAGAAACTTGGCAAGCTAAGAATTCAGAATTTGACAAAATAAATAAAGCAAAAAATACAACAACAAAAAGATATAGAAAGAATGTAGATGAAGCCTACGATCTACTTGATCAGTTTGCAATGTTCATAAATGATGGAGTAAAACTTGAGGAAGTATCAAAAGATATTAAACAGTTAGATTATTTTATAGCTATGGAAAGTAATACAAAAGTATATGAAAGATCAATTATAATTATGGATGGACTGTTCGATAAATTAAGCGAGATCTCTGGAATGGATGAATTTTTAAATAGTGTAGATGATTTATTATCAATGGCTGACTCAGATGAACTTGATCCAATGGCGATTAGAACAAAATCAAAAGAGGTTGTTGAGTTATTCAATAAAGAAGTTAGTTGGAGGGCAAATGCTAAAGAAAACTTAATGCCAAAACTTGAGGAATACAATAATGCAATCAAAGAAACAATTGGACTAAGATTGCAGTCTAAACTAACCAAAGAGCAAGCTATCTATGTATCTAAATGTAATTCAATACATAGAGATATTTCTCTAAATTTCTAAACTGTTAATTTATCAATTAATTCTGATCTTGTATAAAGACCCAAGTCTTCCGCCTTGGACTTTAACTTTTCATTAATCTCTTTTAATTTTGGAACATTTAAATCAAGTTTATTTGCAATTTCTATAATTGAACCAATTATTGGATCTATTTCTAGTGGTTTACCAGCATTTAAATCTTGAGCGGTCGAAGGTTTATGGCCTATAATTGAGACTCCACTTTTAATTCGATCCTCAATTGATATATTGAATTTTACCCCGATTTTTTCCCCAACTTGTTGGCACTCCTGCATTAAAACTTTTATTAAATTGTAAGTCTCTGGATCATTACCCATTTCATCCATAGTTTTATTTGTTAGAGCACTTACTGTGTTGAATGAACAGTTTCCCCACAGTTTCACCCAAATTTCGTCTCTTAAATTTTTCTTTTGAGGAGCTTTTAAACCCCCTTCTATGAATAAACTCGAAATCATTTTTAGTCTTTCTGATCTAGTTCCATCTGGTTCACCTAAAGAAAATCGTTCACCATTACCATTATGTTTAATAACACCTGGCTCTAATATCTGACAAGCTGGATAAACTACACAACCAATTGCTCTTTCAGGTCCAAGAGTTTGCCATATGTTTCCACCTGGGTCCACGCTTTCAACTATTTGATTGTCTAATTTGGTACCCGAATTAGCTTTATAAAAGTACCACCAAGGTAATCCATTAATGGCGCATATAATTGAAGTTTTTTTACCCATAATTGGTTTTAAACTTTCTGAAATTTTACTAATAGCATTAGCTTTTACGGAAATAATTATGAAATCTTGTTCATCCAAATCTTTAGGATTGTCTGTTACATCAAATTTAAAATTAATTTTATTATCATCTCTTATAAAAGTTAATCCGTTTTGCTCTATTGCTTTTTTATGTTCTCCTCTAGCAATTAAAGAGACTTGTGCGTTTGTTTTTTTTAGACTTGTAGCAATAAATCCACCAATAGACCCTGCTCCAAATATACAAATTTTAGTCATCAGTTCACTAATCCAAACTTTTTAGCTAAAGTATTTCTTTGTAGTTTACCTGTTGCACCTTTAGGAATTTCATTTACAAAAAATATTTTCTTTGGAATTTTAAATTTCGCAAGTTTTTCATTCGCATAAATTTTTATATCATCTTCAGTACACTGCATGCCTTCTTTTATGATTATTGCGGTAGCTATATCTTCTCCAAGCATTTTATCTTCATATCCAAAGCAAACAGCTTGCTCAATATTTGGATGATCCATAAGAATGTTATCGACTTCTAAAGGCGAAATCTTTTCGCCACCTTTATTAATTATTTCCTTTAATCTTCCGGAGATTTTTAGATAACCATCTTTATCAAAATATCCTTGATCTCCTGTTCTAAACCAACCATCTGAAAAGCTATTTTTATTTGCATCTGGATTATTTTCATATCCAGATGTAACATTTTCACCTTTAATACAAACTTCTCCCTGTTCTCCTTGATTCAAAATCTTGTTATTATTATCCATAATACAAACTTCTGGCCCAGCAGGAATTCCTACAAATCCAGGTTTTTGGGACTTAGGTGGTAATGGATTTGAGGTCATTTGATGAGTAGCTTCGGTCATCCCATATGCTTCTATTACTGGACAATTAAATACCTCATTTAGTTTTTCAAATACAGCTGGAGGCAGAGATGCCGATGATGATCTTAAAAATCTAAGATTTAATTGTTTAGCAGTTTCTAGATTTTTATCTGCTCTCATTAATATTGCTTGATGCATTGTTGGTACTCCAGAATACCAAGTTATTTTTTCTCTTTTTGCATTATCTAAAAATTTTAATGCATTAAATCCACTACTTGCACAAACAGATGCCCCTACCTTCATAGAGGCCGCAAGAACTGCAATTAAGCCATGTATATGAAATAATGGCATAATATTTAGACAATGATCTTTATCAGTTAAATTAAGACTTTTGGAGATATTATCTGCCGAAGAAAAAATATTTTTATTTGTTAATGGAACAATCTTAGGTCTTGATGTAGTGCCCGAAGTATGAAGCACAAGAGCTTCATGATCTTCGCCTGGCAAAACATAATCACTGCTTTTTTCAAAAAGATTAAAATCTCCGCTTAAAGTATTTCCGTCTGATTTTATTTCGCAAACAGGAATTTTTAATTTATTTGCGACTTCTACTACTGGATTTTTAGAATTTTTCTCTACAACCACTATCTTTGGTTTTAAATCCTCTAGGTAAAATTCGAATTCTTCAGATTTATAGTTAGGGTTTAAAGGTGCAGCAGACATGTAGCTTGAAATCGCCAGAAAACTAGTTGCCATGTAAGGACCGTTTGGCAAAACTATTGCTGCACGATCTTTATTATTAATACCATTACCTGATAATTGTTTTGAAATTCTTTCTATTAATGATTTTAAATCAACAAATTTTAGTGGAGAACTACTTTCAGATGTTATTGCAATTCGATTATCATTTTGTGATTCTATAATATTCCTAACAATTCTAGAGTTCATTTAAATTAATAACCTTTTGCGTATCCATCTTTTCTTGGATCTGAACCACCAACTAAATTTCCTTTTTCTCTATCTATTTGAATTGCTTGTCCACCTCCATGAGTACCATCTATATACTCAACATTATGACCGACTTCTTTTAAATTATTAAAAATTTTTTCATCAATACTTTTCTCTAATTTATAAATGTTATTGAAATGGAAAGCTCTAGGAAATGAAATGGCTTGTTGAGGGGTTAAGTTATAATCAATAATACTATTTAAAACATGAACTTGTCCCACAGGTTGATATTGTCCTCCCATTACTCCATAAGATAATTCACATTCTCCTTTGTTGTTCATAACTATTCCAGGAATTATGGTATGTAGTGGTCTTTTTAATCCTTGAATACAATTAGGATGACCTTCTTCAACTCTAAAATTAGTTCCTCTATTGTGAAGAACCACTCCAGATTTATTACCTGTTATTCCAGATCCAAAAGCATAGCAAACAGAATTTATAATTGAAACTACATTTAAATCTCTGTCTACTATGCTTAAATAAACTGTTTCAGGATGGTTTGGAATATTTAGATCTCCTACATCTGCACAGCCATTAATAGTTATATTTTTTGAGATATTATCTATGTTTTGTTCACTTAATATTTTTTTTAAATCTAAATCTACAAATTCTGGATCACCAATATTTTCTTCTTTAAGTTTATAAGCCTGCTTTGTAGCTTCTGCTTCAAGATGGAACCTTTCAAATGAATTGACATCATATTTTTCAATACCTAACTTTTCTAATAATTTCATCATTACTAAAACTGTAATTCCAGGTCCACTCGGAGGACATTGATGAATGATAATATCTCTATATCTATCTGATAAAGTGTCTGATTTAATAGTTTTTTGTTTATGGAAATCTTCAACTGTATGTAAGCCCCCAAACTCTTTTAAAGTTTTAACTAAATCTTCAGCAATTGAACCTTCATAAAATTCTTTAACTCCATTTTTTGAAATTTTTTCGAGAGTCTCTCCAAGTGCAGGATTTTTATTTACCTCATTAAATTGATAACTTTTACCATTATTTAGCAAATGTTTTCTAGAATATGGGTTATCGTTTAATTTATTAAATACGTTGCTCCAGGCGTTAGCAACAACTTTAGTCACTTTAAAACCATTCTTTGCAATATCTATGCCTTTGTGAAACAACTCCTCAAAATCGAGTTTTCCAAAATCATTATGAATTGAATTCCAAGCATCTAATGCACCAGGAATAGTTACTGAGTGAGGACTTGTTAAACCAATTTTATCTATATTCTTTTCCTTGAAATAATCAAAATTTGCTTTTGCTGGAGCAATACCTGATCCATTATATGAAACAGGGTCTTTGCCATTCATTTTTATTATAGCAAAACAATCACCGCCTATACTTGTAGAATTAGGCTCTGCAACAGACAGAACAACAGAGGCTGCTATTGCTGCATCCACAGCGTTTCCACCTTTTTGTAATATTCTCAGAGCTTCTTCTGTAGCTATTGGATGTGATGTTGCGGCCATACCATTTGAAGAAATGGCATCTTTATCTTTTGTTGAATGATTATTCATAATAGAACTGTAATTTCATAAAAAATATAAATGATCAATAAAATAAATAAAAGTATTCTAATTTTTTCTGTATTTGCCTTTGGCTTTTTTATATCAAATTTGCTGAGATCAATTACTGCAACATTAACACCAGCTCTTTCAACTGAATTCAATTTAAGTGCTGCAAATCTTGGGCTTTTAGCTGGAGGATATTTTCTTGGGTTTTCGCTTATGCAAATTCCTACGGGGATGTTATTAGATAGATTCGGCCCAAAAAAAGTTATCGGATATTTATTAATCATTGCTCTTATTGGAACTATTTCATTCGCTTTTGCTAAAAGTTTTGCAGGATTATTAATTTCTCGAATTTTCATTGGTGTAGGCGTTGCTGCTTGTTTAATGGGTCCTTTAACTGGTTACCGAGTATGGTTTGAAGAAAAATATCAACAACGTGCAAATTCATGGATGTTGATGGTTGCAAATTTTGGATTTGTTGCATCAACTCTACCAGTTCAGATTTTATTACCAATAATTGGTTGGCGATCTATTTTTTTAATTATAGCCTCTTTAATTTTAATAAGCATAATATTAATTTCAATTTTAATACCTTCATGGGAAACCAAAAGAGATGAAGATCAAAAAAATAATCTTCAAAATCTTTCTTATATATGGAAAAATAAATTCTTTATAAGCTTAGTACCGCTTGCTTTTTTTAATTATGGAGGCGTTCAAGCTATACAAACATTGTGGGCTGGCCCATGGATGCTAAATGTAACAGGTTATGATGCAATACAAAGCGCGACAGGTTTATTTTGGATAAATGTAACAATGCTTTTTTCTTTCTTAATATGGGGATATTTTTTGCCAAAACTATCATCCAAGGGAATTGACAGTATGAAAATTGTAAAATTTACCCTTCCTATAAGTTATATAATTTTATTTTTAATAATCATAATGGGTGACAAAGCCGGTGCAACCATGTTCACTCTTTATATTTTATCATCAATAGTAATTTCATTAACCCAACCAGCAATAGCATTAAATTTTCCTACTAAACTAGCGGGTAAATCTTTAACTTCATTTAATGTATTTTTATTTTCTGGTACTTTTTTTGTACAATGGATAATTGGTTTGATAATAGATTTTTCCAGAAATTTAGGTGCTACTATTACAATGAGCTATCAAATTTCTTTTTCAATTTTTTTATTTTTATGCATTTTAAGTTACTTATTTTTTTTAATATTAAATAAAAATGAATAAAAATTTTATTGGATATTTTTTATTATTGTTTCAGCCACTTTTTATGGCTAGTAACTTAATTGTAGCAAGAGGTGGTGTAGATGATGTTCCACCTATATCTTTATCTTTTTGGAGATGGTTTATTTTTTTCGTTATTTTATTTGCTCTAAATTTTAAGTATTTAGTAGAAAATTTTCAAACTGTTAAAAAAGAGAGTAAAAGAAGTTTTTTTCTAGGATTGATGGGTTGCGGAGTTTGTGGAATATTTCCTTATATGGCTGGTTCATCCACAACAATTGTTAATATGGGAATTCTTTATACTTCTTCCCCGATATTTATAATTCTAATCTCATATTTTCTTTTTAAAGATAAGATAAATACTTTACAATTTATTGGCTTACTTTTTTGTCTAGTTGGAGTGTTTGCTGTAATTTTAAAGGGGGATATTAATTTACTTCTTGAATTAAAATTTGCCTCTGGAGATTTTTGGATGTTAGGAGCAGCATTGGGCTGGGCGATTTATACAGTAATGCTTTTTCAATGGAATTCAGAACTTAAATTTTTTCCAAGACTAACACTTATATCTTTCTTTGGTTTTTTATCTATTTTACCTTTTTATTTTATAGAGCATATTTATTTTGAAAAAACTTTATTCAATGAAGAATTTTATTATTGGATTTTGTTTGCAGCAATTTCTCCAGGTATAATCGCTTTCTCACTATACACATTAACTATTAAATACTTAGGACCATCAACAACCGGTTTCACATTATACCTCTACACAATTTATGGAGCTTTTTATGGAATAATATTTTTTTCTGAGATTTTGGAGAATTATCATTTAATAGGTACCATATTCGTATTTTTTGGTATTTATTTGGTAAGAAGAAAAAGTAAAAATGAAATTAAAGCCTAAAATGTTATTTGCAAAAATTCTGTTTTATATTTTTATTATTTATTTTGGAGTTTCTCTAATAGTTTATTTTTATCAAAGAAAATTATTATACCATCCTGGTGAAAATAATTATTTAGATGAGGGACCTCTATCTCACAAAATCGAAAAAGTAAGTATTCAATCTGATGATGATCTAGTTGGATGGTATTACAAAAAAAATAATAACCTTAAAACCTTGCTTTTTTTTCACGGAAATGCTGGAAAATTAGATAATAGAATTTATAAACTAAATGAGTTTGCAGATTTAGATTTAAACTATTTAATTTTTGCATATAGAGGCTTTAGTGGAAACAAAGGCAAACCAACAGAAATTGGACTTTATAAAGATGCAATTAAAGCCAAAGAATGGCTTAATCAAAACAATATAGAAGATAAAGATATTGTTCTCTATGGAGAATCTCTTGGCACTGCTGTAGCAATAGAGACCGCAAGTAAAAATTTATTTGCAGGTATAATATTAGAGTCCCCATTTACATCCATGGAGATTTTGGCGCAAAAATATTACCCATATCTTCCTGCAAAAATTATTTTAAAAGATAAATACAAATCTATTGAAAAAATTAACAAAATAAAGTTTCCTATGCATGTGATGCATGGGAAAAAGGATAATATTGTACCATTTTATATGGGTGAAGAAATATTTAATAAATATGGTGGTGTTAAGTCAAATTATTTTAATGACAACGACGACCATATGATGGAATTTAATAAAAATTTAATTCAATCAATCGACAATTTTATAAAAAGTTTAAATTAAGACATAATTTAAACAAATCCACATCACTTTTAAATTCTAATTTTAGATATGTTTAAATTCCTTTTATTGCTTTTTTTATTAATATTGCCAACAAAACTTAGTTCAGAAATAAATAATGTGTACTATGATAACAATTATTTTCATATTGGAAAAATGAACTCTTACAATAGTGAGTTCACTCTATATTTTAAAACACGGAAGAAAGCTATTTTAGCAAAGGGAGAATTTTCTAATTATATTAATGATTTTCCTCAGGACTTATACTTATATGATAAAAATTTAAATAAAGATTACCCTTTGATTTCATATGACTGGTTTCCAAAAAAAGTAAAAAAAATGTTAAAAAAATATAATTACCCACTTTTCCCAGAGGATTTTGCTTACTATTTATTAAATGACAACAACACTTTAATTTTGATAAGTGCAAAAAAAAACTTTTATGAAAATTTAAAATATGACATAAAAAATAATAAGCTAGAAATTGCCAAGACTTCTGGCAAATTAAATTTTATAATCTCTTCTTATGCTGAAAACTGTGGTTATAAATCTCTAAAAAATAATTTTGAGTGCAACATCTATAAACCTTTAATTTCTAAAAATTTGCTTAATTAACTTGGGTAAAAGCATTTGCAAACTTCTCAGCTTCAAATATTTGTAAGTCATCCTCTTTTTCTCCAAGCCCGAGACCAACAATAGGTACTTTATATTTCTTTGAAATTGCAATTAATATCCCACCTTTTGCAGTTCCATCAAGTTTTGTCATTATGATACCTGTGATTGGAAGTAATTTATTAAATTCTTCGAGTTGATTAATTATGTTTTGTCCCGATGTTGCATCCAAAACTAAAATAACCTCGTGAGGTGCTGTTTCATCATTTTTCTTAATTACATTGCCTATTTTTTTTAATTCATCCATTAAATTCTTTTTATTTTGCAGTCTTCCTGCCGTGTCTACTATTACTTGATCTATGTTTTGACTTTGAGCTATTTCCATTGCTTTAAAAGCAACCGAAGCCGGATCTGAACCAGGATCAGATTTTACAATTTTGGCATCTACTCTGTTAGCCCATTCTTCTAATTGGTCAATAGCAGCTGCTCTAAATGTATCGCATGCTGAAAATAGAACTTTATTATTATTTTGTATAAATATTTTTCCTAATTTTCCAATAGTAGTCGTTTTACCAACTCCATTAACACCTGAAACTAGTACTATATTTGTCTTTTCTTTTTTTAAAAAAAAATCTTTCTTTTCTAGGGGTGTCATTAGTTCTAAAATATAATTATTAAGTATTTCAAAAACTTCCATGATTGGATCATTTTTAGGATCAATCTTTTTTTGAGCAATTATTGATTTTATCTCTGAAGCTGCATCTATGCCCACATCTGAGCTGATCAAGAATTCCTCAATTTTATCAAGAGTTGCATCGTCAATTTCTTTCTTAACTATTATTTCTTTAAGACCTGATGCTATATTGCTTGCGCTTCTTTTAAATCCGATTTTAAATTTTTCAAAAATACCCATTATATTTTGATATTAATTTTTTCAATTTCAGATACAGGACCTCTCATTTTTATATTTAATTCATTATCAATTTGAATATTTAAAATTCCTGTTGAAAACTCAATTTTTGAATTACTATTTTGTAGTCGATTTAAATTAGCTGCAACTGCTGTTGCACATGCTGCAGTCCCACAAGATTTTGTTAAACCAGCACCCCTCTCCCAAACTTTAATTTTGTAATGTTGTTCACTAATTTTTTGAGCTACTGTGACATTGCATTTTTCAGGGAAAACTTCATGATTTTCAATTAATGGTCCATATTTTTTTAAATTTATTTTTTCTATATCCTCGCAAAAATATACGACATGAGGGTTTCCAACATTCACTGCAATACCACCATTCATTTTATTTCCGTCAATATCAATCATACCAAGTGATAGATTTTTAGTATCAAGATTTTTACTTAAAGGTATTTTGTTCCACTCTAAATTTGGAGTTCCAATTATCGTTTCAACGTCTTTATTATTAAGAACTTTAGATTTTAATATTTTTGAGGATACCGAAATTTCAATTTCTTTTTTATTTTTTTCAATACTTAGTAAATAAGCAACACATCTAGTTCCATTTCCACATGCATCTGAGCGGCTTCCATCCGAGTTAAAAAAAGCAACATCAGCATCAGCTTTTTGACTTTTGTTTATGTAGATCAACTGATCGCACCCTATGAAATTTCTGTCACAAATTTTTAAGATTTGGTCATTTGATAAGTTTAAACTATTTATTCTCTGATCAATAATAACAAAGTCGTTTCCTAATCCATCCATTTTAAATGCTTCAAATTCCATATAAATAATACTTAACTTATTTATTGACTTTTTGAACCTCTAATATAATTTACGCGCACTTCCGCAAAATACAGCAATTTGCGGTGTCTTTGGAAACAAAGAGATCGACACCAGTCAGCGAGGGTTCGCCCACTGGTGCGGTACTTGCTGTGCGAAATTATGTTTGAAAATTTAACTAATAAATTTGAAGAAATTTTTTCTTCATTAAAAAAAGCTCCTTCTCTTGATGAAAAGCAAGTTGACGAGGGTTTAAAAGGAATAAGGTTGGCTTTATTAGAAGCCGATGTTTCTTTAGACGTAGTTAAGGAGTTTATTAGTAGAGTTAAGCCCAAAGCACTAGGTCAGGAAATTATAAGATCAACCTCTCCTGGGGAAATGGTTGTAAAAATTGTTTATGACGAAATTGTATCTTTTTTAGGTGATAAGAATTCTGAAATCTCCCTTAATGCTGTCTCTCCAGTTCCAATCATGTTAGTTGGGTTGCAAGGTTCAGGAAAAACTACAACAACCTCAAAATTAGCGAAATTTTTAGAAAAAAATAATAAGAAAAAAGTTATGATGGCTAGTTTGGACGTTTACAGACCTGCCGCGCAAGAGCAATTGAGACTTTTGGGTGAACAAAATAATATTGAAACTTTGCCAATTATAGAAGGCCAGCTTCCTGCTGATATTTGTAGAAGAGCTTTAAGTGCTGCAAATTTAAATGGTTGTGAAGTAGTTTTATTTGATACCGCTGGAAGAACACAAATAGATTTTCAAATGATGAATGAAATCAAACAAATTGAAACTATTATTAATCCTGCAGAAACTATACTAGTAGCAGATTCTCTAACAGGTCAAGTTGCTGCTAATGTAGCAAAGGAATTTAAAAATACAGTAAATTTGAGCGGCATTATACTTACAAGAGCGGATGGAGATGGAAGAGGTGGAGCTGCATTGAGTATGAAGTATGTTGCTGAGGTCCCTATAAAGTTTCTTGGTGTTGGAGAAAAAATTGAGAATTTTGAAGTTTTCCATCCTGATCGAATTGCAAATAGAATTTTGGGAATGGGAGATATCGTTTCCTTAGTTGAAAAAGCTTCAGAAGATTTAGATCAAGAAAATTTAAAGAAAACAGAAGAGAAACTTAAAAAGGGTCAATTCTCGATGGAAGATTATCTTTCTCAATTACGTCAAATGAAAAAGATGGGTGGAATAGAAGGCATAATGTCATTTCTCCCTGGAGTTTCAAAAATTAAATCACAAATGGACCAATCAGGAATAGATGAAAAAATTATAACTCAAAATGAAGCTGTTATTTTATCAATGACAAAGCAAGAAAGAGAAAATCCTAAAATTATAAATGGATCAAGAAAAAAAAGAATTGCTAATGGCTCAGGTACAGACATTGCCACTATCAATAAGTTGTTAAAACAATTTAAGATGATGTCAGAAATGATGAAAAAAATGTCCAAAGGAAACATGAAAGGAATGGCGGATAAAGGGATCCCGCCTGAACTATTTAATCAATAAAAATAAAGGAGATATAAGTAATGTTAAAAATGAGACTATCAATGGGAGGTACTAAAAAAAGGCCAGTATATAAAATTGTTGTGGCTGATAGTAGATTTCCAAGAGACGGAAGGTTTATAGAAAAATTAGGTTTTTATAATCCGTTATTACCTAAGGATAAAAAGGAAAGAATTGGTTTAGATTCTGAGCGAATTAAATATTGGTTAGGTCAAGGAGCTCAGCCAACGACAAGAGTTGCTAGGTTATTGGGAGAAAACGATATAATGCCAATGCCTGAAAAAGGAAACAATCCTCAAAAAGCAATTCCTAAAAAAGATAGAAAAAAAGCTGACGAAGGTGGAGAAGCGAAACCAGAAGGAGATGCATCTAAACCAGCAGAAGCACCTAAGGAAGAAGCCAAGCCAGCAGAAGCACCTAAGGAAGAAGAAAAAAAATAATGTTAAAAGCTCGTATATTCACACTCTATCCAGATTTTTTTCCAGGTTATTTAGGTCAAGGTATTTTTGGTAAAGCATTATCAGAGAATAAATGGAAAATAGATACTGTGGATATAAGAGAGTATGCATTTGATAAACATAAAACTGTTGATGACACTCCCTATGGAGGAGGTGAAGGTATGTTAATGAAAGCAGATGTATTAGCAAAATCAATAGATAAGAATGTTAAAGATGGCGAAAAGATTATTTATCTAAGTCCGAAGGGTAAGTTGTTCAATCATCAATTAGCAAAACAACTATCTCAAGAAAAAACAATAAATATAATTTGTGGACACTTTGAAGGAGTTGATGAAAGATTGTTAAAGACAAGAAATATTGAGGAAATAAGTATAGGAGACTTTGTTTTGTCTGGAGGTGAAGGAGCTTCATTTGTAATTCTTGATGCAATTTTAAGATTTATTCCTGGTATTCTTGGTAATAAAAATTCAGCTAAAGAAGAAAGTTTTGAAAACGGACTTTTAGAGTATCCTCAATTTACAAAACCCCAAATATGGGAGGAAAAAAGTGTTCCAGATGTGCTATTATCAGGCGATCACGCCAAAATTAAAGACTGGCGTTTATCTCAATCTGAGGCTATAACACGCGACCGAAGGCTGGATTTGTGGCAATTATATAAAAAGGCTAAAGAGAATTAAAATGAAGACAATAGAAGAAATTAATCAATCTAAAGTAAAAAAAATTATTTCTGAGAGAAAGCATCCAGAATTTTTCCCAGGTGATATTGTTAAAGTTGGAGTTAGAATAACTGAAGGAAAAAGAGATCGTATTCAATATTTTGAAGGTGTATGTATTGCGAAAAAAAATAGAGATATCAATTCTTCTTTTACTGTAAGAAAAATTTCTTTTGGTGAGGGTGTGGAAAGAACATTTGCTTTATATAGTCCGATTGTAGATACAATTAAAGTTGTAAGATCAGGAAAAGTTAGAAGAGCCAAGTTATATTATTTGAGAGATAGAACAGGTAAATCTGCAAGAATTGCAGAAAAAATTAAAAAGAAAATAGGTATAGATGTGGAAACTAAGATTCACGAAGTAACAGAAGAAAATGTTATGCCTGACACAGAGCAAAAAACAGCAGACAGCCTACAAGATAATAATAAAGATGCTCCAAAAGTAAAAGCAAAAAAACCAGAAGAAAAAAAAGAAACTAAAGAAGAAACCCCATCAGTAGAAAAAAAAACTGATGAAAAAAAGAAAATCCTGAAGTAAAAAAATAATTTTTTACAATGCCTCAAACTATATACGATAAAATATGGAATGATCACCTTGTTCATCAACAAGAGGATGGAACTTCACTTTTATTTGTTGATAGACATTTAATTCATGAGGTTACTAGTCCACAAGCATTTGAAGGTTTAAGAAATTCTAATAGAAAAGTTAGACAACCTTCTTTAACTTTAGCAGTGGCAGATCACAATGTTCCAACAACGGATAGATCAGTGCCTATCACCGACGAAGATTCAAAAATACAAATCGAGACATTAGAAAAAAACTGTGCAGAATTTGGAATAAATCTTTTTGGAATGAACGATAAAAGACAAGGAATAGTTCATATTATTGGTCCAGAACAAGGATTTACACAACCTGGAACTATTATCGTTTGTGGTGATAGTCACACAGCTACTCACGGAGCATTTGGAGCATTAGCATTTGGAATTGGAACTTCAGAAGTAGAACATGTTTTGGCAACACAGACTTTAGTTCAAAAAAAATCAAAAAATTTTAGAATAAACGTTAATGGATCTCTTCCTGTTGGAGTAACATCTAAGGATGTAATATTACAAATAATTGGAAAAATTGGTACAGCTGGTGGTACTGGTTATGTGATTGAATATGCTGGAAACTTAATTTCTAATTTAAGTGTAGAGCAAAGAATGACGATTTGCAATATGACAATTGAAGGTGGTGCAAGGGCTGGGTTAATAGAACCAGATGAAAAAGTTTTCAATTATTTAAAAGGTAAACCAATGTCTCCAAAGAATTCAAGTTGGGACAAAGCATTAGAATATTGGAGTAAATTAAAGTCTGATGATGATGCAGTATTTGACAAAGAAATCAGTCTTGAGGGCATAGATATTAAACCAATGGTAACTTGGGGAACTTCGCCTCAAGATGTAATAGATATTGATGGAATTGTTCCTGATCCTGAAAATGAGCAAAACGAAGACAGAAAAAATTCTATTAATAGATCATTAAAATATATGGGTTTAAAGCCTAACACTAAAATAAAAGATATTAGAATTGATAAAGTATTTATTGGCAGTTGCACAAATGGAAGAATTGAAGATCTAAGAGAAGCTGCGAAAATCTTAAAAGATAAAAAAATTGCTTCTCATGTAAATGCAATGATAGTTCCTGGTTCAGGATTAGTAAAACAACAAGCAGAGCAAGAAGGTTTAGATTTAATATTTAAAAATTCTGGATTTGAATGGCGTGAGCCAGGTTGTTCAATGTGTCTAGCTATGAATGCAGATAAGCTGAAGCCGGAAGAGAGATGTGCATCAACATCAAATAGAAATTTCGAAGGAAGACAAGGACGAGGTGGAAGAACACATTTAGTTAGTCCAGCTATGGCTGCAGCAGCTGCTATATCTGGAAATTTAGATGACGTTAGAAAATACAATAGTTAAATGAACAAATTCTCAACATTAAAAAGTATTCCTGCATATTTACCAATTGTAAATATCGATACAGATATGATTATTCCAAAGCAATTTTTAAAAACGATAAAAAGAACAGGACTTGGAAAAAATTTGTTTTATGAAATGAGATATGATGAAAAAGGTAAAGTAGTAGATGACTTTATTTTAAATAAATCTCCATATGATAATTCTAAAATTTTAATTGCGGGGAATAATTTTGGATGTGGTTCATCTAGAGAACATGCACCATGGGCACTTTTAGACTTTGGTATCACTTGTGTTATAAGTACAAGTTACGCAGATATATTTTATAATAATTGTTTTAAAAATGGAATATTACCTATTAAAGTTAATGATGAACAAATAAAGGAACTTTCTGAATACTCTAAGAGACAAGAAGAAATTGCGATAAACTTACCAGATCAAAAAATAATTTTTGGAAATAAAGAAATCAAATTTGAATTAGACGAATTCAAAAAAAAATGTTTAATTGAAGGACTAGATGATATTGCCCTATCTTTGGAAAAGTCTAATAAAATAATTTCATTTGAAGAAAAATTAAAATCCACTAAGCCCTGGATATTTAATGATTAAAGTCAAAAAAAGAAAATTTTTATTATTACCAGGTGACGGTATTGGTCCCGAGGTTATTGGTGAAGTTAAAAAAATTATAACTTGGTTTAATGTAAATAAATCTCTTGATTTTGATATGGAAGAGGCTTTAGTTGGTGGAGCATCTTATGACAAGCATGGAACACCGATTACAGATGAAGTATTTTATAAATCTTTAGAATGTGAAGCAGTTATTTTGGGAGCTGTCGGTGGACCAAATTATGATAATTTAGATTTTTCCAAAAGACCTGAGAGAGCTCTTCTTAAGCTAAGAAAAGAATTAAAATTATTTGCAAATTTGAGGCCTGCAATTTGTTTTAAACAATTAGTTGAGGCATCTACTCTAAAACCTGAAATTGTATCAGGTCTAGACATCATGATTGTTAGAGAATTGACAGGTGGTATTTATTTTGGTGAACCAAGAGGTATCAAGCCAATTGATAATGGCGAACGTAAAGGAATAAATACTCATACTTATACCTCATCAGAAATTAAACGAGTTGCCAGAGTTGCATTTGATTTAGCAAAGAAGAGAAACAATAAAGTTACTTCCTGTGAAAAATCGAATGTTATGGAAGCAGGTCAATTATGGAAAGAGGAAGTTCAAAATCTTCACGATAAAGAATTTAAAGATGTTGAGTTAAATCATATGCTTGCAGATAATTGTGCAATGCAACTTTTGAGAAATCCAAAGCAATTTGATGTAATTGTGACAGATAATTTGTTTGGTGATATGTTGTCAGATGAAGCGTCTATGCTTACGGGATCTTTAGGTTTATTACCTTCGGCTTCTTTGGGTGCAAAAAATAAAGATGGCGAAATGAGAGCAATGTATGAACCTGTTCATGGATCTGCCCCAGATATTGCTGGAAAAGGGATTGCAAATCCTATTGCAACTATCTTGAGTTTTGCAATGGCCTTGAGGTACTCTCTTGATTTAGATAAAGAAGCTGATGATCTTGAAAAAGCAGTGCAAAATGTACTAGATGATGGGCTAAGAACTAAAGATATTGTGTCAAAAGGAACAAAAGAAATTTCAACTTCTGGTATGGGAGATGCGATTATTGCATATTTGCAAAATTAAAAAAATTAACTTAATTTGATACTATTAAATTTATGACTGTTTATTCCGCACCTGTGAAAGATATGATGTTCTTATTTGAACATCTAAAAGATAATAAAAATTATAACGAAATTGAAAAATATAAAGAAGTCACTTCTGATCTAGTAAAAGATATCTTAGAGGAAGCTGCAAAAATTAATGAAGAAATGCTTCTTCCTTTAGCAAAAGCTGGAGACGAAAACCCTTGTGTCTATGAGAATGGAGTAGTCAGAACCCCACCAGGTTATAAAGAAGCATATTCAAAATTTATCGAAGATGGATGGGTATCTTTAACTTGTGATCCAAAATATGGTGGTCAAGGAATGCCTAAAACTGTAAGTGCTTTTTTTGATGAAATGCTTTCATCATCAAGTTTATCATTTAAATTATATAGTGAATTAAGTATAGGTGCGTATAACTGTATTTTGAGTCATGCAACTGAAGAGATTAAAAACACATATCTTCCTAAGATTGTTGAGGGTAAATGGAGTGGGACAATGTGTTTAACAGAACCACAGTGTGGAACTGATTTAGGATTAATTAAAACAAAGGCAATTAAAAATGAAAATGGCACTTATAATATAAGTGGACAAAAAATTTTTATTACATCTGGTGATCACGATTTAACTGAAAATATTATACACCTTGTTTTAGCAAGAACTCAGGACGCTCCTAAAGGAACGAAAGGAATAAGTTTATTTTTAGTACCAAAATATGAAATTAATGATGACGGTTCAATTGGTCCAAGAAATGGAGTTAATACTGTTTCTATTGAATCAAAAATGGGTATTAAAGGTTCACCTGCATGTGTATTAAGTTTTGATGATGCCAAAGGTTATATGATCGGACCAGAGAACAAAGGCTTAAATTCTATGTTCACTATGATGAACTTAGAAAGAATCGTTGTCGGTATACAAGGACTAGGTCTATCTGAAACAGCTTATCAAACTGCTTTAAGTTATTCAAAAGAGAGAAAGCAAGGTAAATCAAATAATAATTCTAATGGAGAAACAGATTTAATCATTAAGCATGCAGATATAAGAAGAAGTTTATTAAATATGAAGTCTATAATTGAGGGAGAAAGATCCTTATCTTTTTGGATGGCTCAGCAAGTAGATGTAAGCTTAAGTCATAGTTCGGAGGAAGTAAAAAAAGATGCATCGGATATTGTAGGTCTTATGACGCCTGTTATTAAGTCATTTTTTACAGATATGGGCATGGAAATAACCAATGAAGCAATCCAGGTTTTTGGTGGCTATGGTTATACAAAAGACCAAGGGATAGAACAATTATTTAGAGATAATAGAATTACACCTATTTATGAAGGAACTAATTCAGTGCAGGCAATTGATTTTGTATTTAGAAAAATAAGTCAAAAAAAAGTTTTTGATAATTTTATGAAATATGTAGAAACAGAAATACAAAATTGTTCAAAAGTAGATAAATTAAATGAACATGTAAAAAAAATATCTGAATTAAAAAATATATTGTCAGATTTCACTGACTGGATATCTCCTAATGGTAACACACCAAAAGACGATATAAGCGCATCATGTAACGATTATTTAAGATTTTTTGGTTATTTTTGTCTTTCATTTATATGGCTAAAGACAATGAGAAAAAGCTATGAAAATTTGGAAAATAATAAAGAGTTTTATGAAGATAAATTAAATACAGGAAATTACTATTTTGATAAAATTTTGCCTAGAGCTGAGAGCCATTATAAATCTGCTATTTCTGGTAGTGAATATACTATGAGCGCAAAATTTAATTGATGAACAAATATAATCAGAACTTAGATAAAAATCCCTCAAATTATGTCCCTTTAACGCCGCTAAGCTTTCTAGAAAGAGCGAAAGATATTTATCCAAACTACGAAGCTTTAGTATATGAAACAAAATCTTTTACATGGACGGAAGTATTTAACAGGTGTATCAAATTTGCAAGTGCACTAGAGAAAATTGGTATTGTTGAAGGAGATACAGTTTCAGTTATGACCTTTAACACTCCAGAGATTTTCGAGGCACATTATTCTGTTCCTATGACAGGAGCTGTTTTAAATACAATTAATTCAAGACTTGATGCAAAAACTGTTGCTTATATTTTAGAACACAGTGAAGCAAAAGTTTTAATAATAGACAGGCAATTACATGCTATTGCAGAAAAGGCTTTATCAACTTTAAAAGACAAACCAATTGTAATTGATGTTCAAGACGATTTTGCAGATCAATCCTTATTAAAAAAAATTGGTGATAGAGAATATGAGGAATTTTTAAATACTGGTGATGAAAATTATATTTGGAAAAAACCAAAGGATGAGTGGCAAGCGATTTCTTTAAGTTATACATCTGGAACAACTGGAAATCCAAAAGGTGTTGTTTATCATCATAGAGGTTCTTATTTAATGTCAACAGGTAGTGCCGTTGCTTGGAATATGCCAAATAGATTAAATTTTTTAACAGTTGTACCAATGTTCCACTGTAATGGATGGGGGTACCCGTGGACAATACCAATGTTAAATGGAAAAACAGTTTGTTTAAGAGCTATTGATGTAAAAAAAATATTTGAATTAATTGAAAAGCATGACATTACCCATTTTGGAGGTGCACCTATTGTACTTAATATGATAACAGGTGCATCA
>CACGWQ010000014.1 GCA_902576815.1 uncultured Pelagibacteraceae bacterium | reverse complement strand
TAATGCACCATTTCTTCTGCCTTCCATATCTCCCTCAAATTTTCCATAAGAATGGAATATTCTGTTTATTACTCCTGTTCCCTTAGTTAGAGTAAGAAATCTACTAGTGTATCCCATTAAACCTCTTGTTGGTGCATGAAAGATTAATCGTTTTTTATTTTTTCCAGTATCTTTAAGATCTATTAATTTTCCTTTTCTTTTATTCATGGAGTCTATAACTTTAGAAGAGAATTCTTCGTCAAGATCCATAGTAATTTCTTCAATAGGTTCTAATTTTTCCCCATTTTCATTTTTTTGAAATAAAACTCTAGGAGGACTTACTGTCATTTCAAATCCTTCACGTCTCATTTGTGTTAATAATATTTCTAACATTAATTCGCCTCTACCACTTATTTCAAACGAGTCTTTGTTTTCATTTTCTGAAAAAGAAATTCCGACATTATTCTGAGCCTCTTGAACTAATCTCTCTCTAATTTGAGTACTTGTAAGTTTTTTACCTTCAGTACCAGCTAATGGAGAACTATTTACTGTTATTTTAATAGACATCGTTGGCGGATCAATTGGGGTTGCTTGGATTGGTGTATCTACCTCAGTATCACATATGGTATCAGCAACATTTGCTTTTTCTAATCCTGCGATAACTACAATATCTCCAGCTTCGCCAACTTCTATTGGCACTTTTTTAGTTCCCTCGTATCTAAATATTTTTGTCAATCTACCTTCGTCAACCTTTTCTCCATCAAGATTAATAGCCTTGATTTGCTGATTCGCTTTCGCAGTTCCTTGAGAAATTCTACCAACTAAGCTTCTACCCAAAAAACTGTCCGCATATAAAAGGGTTGAAAGCATTGCAAAAGGCTTGGACTTATCAAATTCTGCTGGCTTAACATGATCTATGACTAAATCTAATAATGGATTCAAATTCTCTCTTGAACCATCTATTTCATTAGATGCCCAGCCAGATCTGCCACTTGCATAAATAACTGGAAAATCTAATTGTTCTTCATTTGCTTCTAAGCTGACAAATAAGTCAAAAGTCTCATTTAAAACTTCATCGGCTCTTTGGTCAGCCTTGTCTAATTTATTAATAACTACTATTGGTTTAAGCCCTTGTTTAAGCGCTTTTGCTAATACAAATTTTGTTTGTGGCATTACTCCTTCTGCTGAGTCTATTAATAATAATGCTCCATCAGCCATACTAAGAACTCTCTCAACTTCTGCAGCAAAGTCACGGTGTCCAGGTGTATCAATAATATTAATTCTAGAATTTTTCCAATTTATCGAAGCTGGTTTGGCAAGAATTGTAATACCTCTCTCCTTTTCAAGTTCTCCGGAGTCCATCAGTCTTTCATCAACAACCTCATTTTCTCTAAAAGAACCACTTTGTTTCATTAAGTTATCAATTAAAGTAGTTTTGCCATGGTCAACATGGGCAATTATAGTGATGTTACGTATTGATGTTGTCATTTGCGCGTTCTTATATATTTAAAAAATTTTTTTTCAATTCAAAAAAAAAGGGCAGTAAAAACTGCCCTTTTTGAATTTTTGTTTGAATATAATGGGTATTACATTCTCATACTGGTTTCAAAAATAGTACTATTTACAGACTTATTGAAGATACATTCATCATCATTCATCACTTTTCAAACGTAACTCAAAAGGAATTCAAAAGATACATTCATCATTTAATTTTTATAATAATGCAATGAACCATACATTTCTAATGGACCTTCCCATTCATTCAAATAAAGTTCAAAACATAGATCTCTTAATTCTATAAGTTTTTGCAACCTTTGCTCAGTTGTTTTTCCTAAGTTTGATTGAAGTGTTAATTCAAGAGGTTTTTCAGAATTACACATTTGTTCATTTCTTGAGTGAAGTTCATACCAAAATTCTTTTTTGGGAAAATAAATATGCCATTTTCCTTTTGGTCCGTTACATTTTTGACATGCATTAACTAGATTTCCAATATTATTAAGATTGTAATTTAATTTATTCTTTTTATGTAAATAAAATTGTTTATTTAAATCTAGTGGAATAAAATGATCTACCTCTAAATCATTTAATGAACATGGTTTTCTACAGTAAAAACAAACATCACCCTGATAATTAGTTAATGTTGGTTTGGTAGATGTAAGATAAATTCTTTGATTTAAACGTTCTTCATAAAACATTTCATTATTTTCATCAAATGATATTATTGCGCTAGGATGCATCTTCTTTTCCCATACTCTTTGTTGAAGATCCCATCTCGAGTCGGTTCCTGCATCTAATAACTTAACTAGGTTTTTATCTTGTGCCAATTTTAAGAAACTGTCCTGAAGGATTATTCTTTTATTCAGTTTCATTTCATCAATATACAAATCGTCGGTGATTTTTTTGGAACCGATAATTGGTAATGCTCTAACAACGTCTTTAAATCCCTCTTTTTCTGTTATTAATAACAATTCCTCCATATTGATTTTTCCATCAATATGGTCTTTTACACTTTTAAGCATCTTTCCGTCTCTAACTTTAGTTTGACCTTGAAATGGACTTTTTCTTGTATGTTTTATTATTTTTTCAACAAAAGGTTTTGATAATTGTTCTTTTTTAATATGAGTTTTTCCCTGTTCTGCAAAAGTTAATATTGTTTGAAACCAAGGAAATTTATAACACGCTACGTTCTTACCTTTATGTATTATTGTTCTAATATCGTTATCTAAAGTTTTTTTAAAATCTGAAAATGTTTTTCTATACATTAATATTAATAGTCACCTTTACCAGGAATAACATTTCTTACTCCACCACGGGGGTTCTCAACATCATTTTTATATCTTGGTATAAGATGAATATGCATATGAAATACTGTTTGACCTGCATATTCCCCTGAATTTATTCCAACATTAAAACCATCAGGACTATATTTCTGTTTAAGATATTCTTTTGTTTGAAATAATAATTTATTTAATCCTATAATTTCTTCATCAGTTGATTCGAAGTAATCTGGATATTCTCTTTTAGGAATTATTAAACAATGACCTTTGCTTACAGCAAATTTGTCATAGATTACAAACCCAATTGAATTTTCAAATATTCTCTCTTTTACTTCAAGAAAAGGACTGCTCATGAAAAATTATAACATAAAAAAAACCCCCAGAAATTTCTTTCTGAGGGTTTCTAATTTGTTTAACTCTTGTACGAGGAGTGTTCTGGACTGGAATCGTATTACATTCGCATACATAGTACGCCAATACTCACTTATTTAACTTCTTCACTGCAAAGTTCACTGCAGAATCGCCTCAAATAGAAAGCAAACAGAAAGATGACTAAATGAACTTAGAGATATAAGTTAATTAAATGAGAGAGTTTAGTTGTCTGACCTGGAATACAGCAAAAAGAATTAAATATTCAGAAGAACAAGTAAATTTTATAAATTCCTTCAAACCTGATGTGATTGCTCTACAAGAAGTATTAATCAATTCTGATAAAAAACTTAAAGAACTATTATCCACTAACTACAAAAACATCATTTCAAGTTTTGATTTAGCACCAGATTTAAAAATACTTACAAAAAAAAGGATGTTTGGTCAAATTGTTGCTTCTAATTTTAAATTAGAACCCAATGACCCAAAAAACTTTAATATACCTTGGCAGGAAAGAGTTTTGTCAGTCAAATTATTTATAGATAATTCTGAAATCTATTTTCACACTACTCATATTCCACCAGGATCTGGAAATGGTTGGATTAAAATTGAAACTTTAGAAGGAATTTATGAGAGATTAAAAGAGAATAAAGATAATCTTAATATTTTGTGTGGAGATTTTAATACCCCAAAAGAAGAGGACTTCAAAAATGGAATGGTGTCTTTTGCCCAAAGAATTAATGATAAGGGAGAGGCAAAAGTAAGAAAGTCATTTAGAGGTGGAGAAGGGGTTAGATGGGATAAAGGTGAAAGAGGTATAATAGTGGGTTTAAAAGAATTTGGCATTGAAGATAGTTTTAGAAAACTATTTTCTTATGATGTGAAAGATTACAGTTGGAAATTTAATAGAAAAGATAATGTAATAAAGAGAAGATTTGACCATTTTTTCGCTAGTGGAAAATTTAAAGTGCTTGATGCTAAATATTTACATAATGAAAAAAAGTTGAGTGACCATTCACCTTTGATAGTAAAATACAAAATAAAATAAAAGGAAACAAGAAGGGTGACTTCATTGAAGAGTGGGGTTAAACTGACTATTAATGTTTAAACTATTTAACAAAATTTTTTATAGAATTTATCAATGGCGTGGGGGAAAAAAAGATAAGTTAGACGATAGTTTTGGTTGGGTTATTGCTGGTTTAGTTGTTTATTCAATTCTTTTTGAAGTTGATTTTTTAGACAATTTTTTTATCTATACTTTTTTTCCATCTTATTTTTTTTACGATAATATTTTTGTTGCATTATTGTTGGTACCTTTTGTTTTTTATATTTATTTTACATTATCGAATTTTATAATTCATAAATTTGATTTTTTATGGTTAAAAACCAGAGGATGGAAAATAAGCGTTGATACTACTCTTATCTATAGTTTTTTTATTGTGATTGGATTCGGCATTGGATTTCTATCGCCTGAATTACAATTTTTGGGGATAGATTTCGTCTACATAGTTTTTATTTTTTTCTTTATATTATATTATTTATTGAGATTTTATCTCCAACGTTTGAGTCCTAAGCATGTTCATGAAATTTATATAGAAGATTTAAAAAAAATGAAAGACGAGGGCAAAATTACTAATGAAAAGTATCAAGAGGTAATTGCAACAGACCGTACCAAAGATGGGAAAGGAACTTACATAGGAGACAGATATGAATACAGCGGAGAATTCAAAGAAGGTAAATTCAACGGACAAGGAACTTTGACATGGGCAAATGGAGACATGTACGTTGGTGAATTTAAAAATGGTACTTTCCACGGACAAGGAACTTACACTTATCTAAATGGAAGCAAATACGTTGGAGAACATAAAGATGGTAAAATGAACGGACAAGGAAGTGCAACTTTTGCAAATGGAGACAAATACGTTGGAGAACATAAAGATGGTAAAATGAATGGACAAGGAACTTACACTTGGGTGAATGGAGACGAACACGTTGGAGAATGGAAAGATGACAAACAAAACGGACAAGGAACCATGAAACACTCTGATGGAAAAATTGAGAAAGGTATTTGGGAAAATGGAAAACTAACCAAGAATGAAGGGTCCAATTAAAAAACCCCCGAAACTTTCATTCCAGGGGTTCTAATTTTGTTTAGTGTATGTTTTTAGAGTGTTCTCTGTTTGGAAACGAATTACATTCCCATTCCACCCATTCCACCCATACCACCCATACCTCCAGGAGGCATACCGGCTCCACCAGCATCTTTTTCCTCTGGTTTATCAGCTACCATTGCTTCAGTTGTTACTAACAATCCAGATATAGAAGCAGCATCTTGAAGTGCAGTTCTAACTACTTTAACTGGATCGATAATACCTTCTTTAAACATATCAACATATTGTTCTGATTGAGCGTCATAGCCATTGCTAGGCTTATTTGTTTCTAATAATTTACCAACAACCACTGATCCATCTACACCAGCATTCGTTGTGATTTGTCTAATAGGTGCTTGTAAAGCGCTTTTGACAATTTCTACGCCCGCTTTTTGATCATCACCTTTTACTTTTAGACTATCAAGCTCTTTTGAAGCATAAAGCAATGCGCATCCACCACCAACAACAATACCTTCTTCAACTGCCGCTCTTGTAGCGTTTAATGCATCCTCAACTCTGTCTTTTCTCTCTTTAACTTCAACTTCTGTAGCACCACCAACTTTTATGACAGCAACCCCACCAGCTAATTTTGCAAGTCTCTCTTGTAGTTTTTCTCTATCATAGTCTGAAGTTGTTTCTTCAACTTGTGCTTTGATTTGAGCACATCTTGCTTCGATATCAGATTTCTTACCTGCTCCACTTACAATTGTACTATTTTCTTTATCAACTTTTACACGTTTTGCAGATCCAAGATCATTTAGTTTTACATTTTCAAGTTTTATACCTAAGTCTTCTGAGATTACCTGTCCACCTGTCAGAATTGCAATATCTTCTAACATCGCTTTTCTTCTGTCTCCAAAACCTGGAGCTTTAACAGCAACAACTTTTAGACCACCTCTTAGTTTATTTACAACAAGTGTTGCAAGTGCTTCACCCTCAACATCTTCTGAAATAATCATCAATGGCCTACCTGCCTGAACAACAGCTTCTAACAAAGGGACCATAGGTTGAAGATTTGTTAATTTTTTTTCATGAAGAAGAATTAATGGGTTTTCTAATTCTGTGGTCATTTTATCACCATTTGTTATAAAATAAGGTGATAAATATCCTCTATCGAACTGCATACCTTCAACAACATCAAGTTCTGTTTCGATTCCTTTTGCTTCTTCAACTGTAATTACTCCTTCATTGCCAACTTTTTGCATAGCTTTTGAAATCATTGTACCGATTTCTTTGTCACCGTTTGCTGAAATTGTTCCAACTTGAGCAATTTCATCACTATCTTTTACTTTTTTTGCTGATGAGATTAACTTATTTTTTACATGATCTACAGCTGCATCAATACCTCTTTTAACATCCATTGGGTTCATTCCAGCTGTTACATACTTACAACCTTCTTTAACAATTGCTTGAGCAAGAATAGTTGCTGTAGTTGTTCCATCACCTGCTTCATCATTAGTTTTGCTAGCAACTTCTTTTACCATTTGTGCTCCCATATTCTCAAATTTGTCCTCAAGATCTATTTCTTTTGCAACTGAAACGCCATCTTTAGTTGTTCTTGGAGCACCATAAGATTTGTCAATAACAACATTTCTACCTTTTGGTCCAAGAGTAACTTTTACAGTGTTGGCAAGTATATCAACCCCTTTTAACATTGATGCTCTTGCATCTGAATCAAATTTTACTATTTTAGCCATTTTAAACTCTCCTTATTATTTATTTACCTGTTGCAATACCCATAATGTCTGACTCTTTCATTATGCTGTACTCTTTACCATCAATTTTAACTTCTGTTCCTGACCACTTACCGAATAAAACTTTATCACCTACTTTAACATCCATAGGTATCAGTTTTCCATCTTCAGTTTTTGCACCTCCGCCAATAGCAACAACTTTACCTTCTTGAGGTTTTTCTTGAGCTGTATCTGGAATAATTATGCCTCCAGCAGTTTTTTCACTACTATCTAAAACTTCGATTAAAACACGGTCATGTAACGGTTTAAACTTCATATGAATTCTCCTTTAAATAAGCAGTCATATAGAGACATATTTAATAATTTTCAAGATCTTGTATGAATTTTATAGTCTAAAAAACTCAAGAATTTAGCTTATTTTTAAGCTATACCTCAGGCATGCCTCAAAACTTAGATAAAGATGGACTAAGATCTAAAATAAATAATTACGAATTGTTTTTTATCGACATTTGGGGAGTACTTCACAATGGATTACAAATTTTTAAAGAATCCATTGAAGTTTTAGAAAATTTAGAAAAAAATAAAAAAGAATTTGTGCTACTTACCAATGCACCACGACCAAATACAACAGTCATTGATTTTTTAAAAAAAATGGGAATGAAACAATTTTATGAAAATGTATATACCTCAGGAGAAGCTTCATTAAAATATTTAATGGAAAATTCTCTAAATTCAAAATTTTATCACATTGGGCCGCCTAGAGACTTTGATTTATTTAAAAGATTCGAAAAAAATAAAGTGAAGAATATTAATGAGGCAGATTATTTTATTTGCACAGGTTTGTTTGAAGATCATGAGATTAAACTTGATTACTATAAGAATTTACTTGAAAAATTTTCAAATAAAAAATTTGTTTGCACTAATCCAGATTTAGTTGTTGATAGGGGAGATGTTAGAGAGTTTTGTGCTGGTTCTGTTGCAAAGATATTCGAAGAAATTGGTGGAAAAGTAATTTATTTTGGAAAACCTTATCCTCCAGTATATAATTTGTCTGCAAGTATAAAAGATAAAAATGTCTTATGTATTGGAGATAATTTAAATACAGATATAAAGGGAGCTAATATTCAAAATTTTGATAATTTGTTAATAACTAGCGGCATACATAAAGTTGAATTAAATAATATTAATATTGATGAATTAGAAAAAAAATATGGAGTAAGAGTTAATTATACCCAAACAAAATTAAAATGGTAAAAAAAATTAAAATATATAAAGACTTTAAAGTTTTAAAAAAACATCAGAATGCAATAATATTAATTGGAAACTTTGATGGCCTACACTTAGGACATCAAAAACTATTTAAAGAAGCAAAAAAATACAAAAAAAAGTATAGTTCAAAAATCGGTGTGGTGACTTTTGATCCAATACCAAAAATGTATTTTAACAAAAGTATTACAAATTATAGACTCTCTAATATTAATCAAAAAAGAAAATATTTTAGCGAATATAATATTGATTTTTTAATAAATAAAAAATTTGATAAAAAGTTTTCTAAAATTTCTTGTCATAGTTTTATTAAAAATATTTTATATAAAAAGTTAAATGCAGATTATATCTTTGTTAGTAATAATTTCAGGTTTGGCAATAATAGAGAAGGAGATGTGCATTTATTAAAAAAATTTCAAAAAAAATACAATTATAAATTAATCAACCCAAAACCGTTATTTAAAAAAAATAAAATCATATCCTCAACATTAATAAGAAAATTAATTGAAAATGGTAATTTAAAAATTGCAAATCAACTTTTATCTAGAAATTGGTCTGTGGAAGGTATTGTTGAAAGGGGCAGAATGTTGGGAAGAAAAATTGGCTTTCCGACATGCAATATAAATATAAAAAATTATGTGATACCAAGGGTAGGAGTTTATGCAGTTGACGTATACATAGAAAAAAATAAAAAAAAATTTAAAGGAATAGCAAATATTGGCTATAGACCTACATTTAATCAAAAAAAATTATTATTAGAGGTAAATTTATTTAATTTTTCTGGAAATCTTTATTATAAAAAACTAACTATCAATTTTACAAAATTTATTAGAGGAGAAAAAAAATTTAAAAATATTGATGTTTTAAAAGAACAAATAAAAAAAGATATCAAAATTGCTAAAAGATAACATTTAATGAGCAAGGAACATATAAATTTACCTAAAACAAAATTCTCTATGAAGGCAAATTTGCCAAACAAAGAGCCAAATTATATTGAATTCTGGAAGCAAATTGATCTTTACAATTTGTTAAGACAAAAAAGTAAAGGAAAAGAAAAATTTATACTTCATGACGGACCTCCATATGCAAATGGAAATATTCATATGGGTACTGCTTTAAATAAAATTTTAAAAGACATAATTACAAAATTTCATCAAATGGATGGTAAAGACTCAGTTTATGTTCCTGGTTGGGATTGCCATGGTTTGCCTATTGAGTGGAAAATTGAAGAACAGTACAAAAAGAATAAAAAAAATAAAAATGATGTTCCAATTATTGAATTCAGAAAAGAATGTAGAGAATTTGCAAATAAATGGATAGAAGTCCATAAGGGAGAATTTACAAGACTTGGGGTAATTGGTGATTGGGAAAATTACTATTCAACAATGTCATTTGATGCTGAAGCTCAAATAGTTAGAGAACTTGGAAAATTTTTAAAAGAAGGAAGCCTTTATAGAGGTTACAAGCCAGTTCTTTGGTCAACTGTTGAAAAAACAGCTTTAGCTGATGCTGAAGTTGAATACATGGATCATGTTTCGGACACGATTTATGCAGCATTCAAAGTGAAAGTTACAAATTTTGATATAATTAAAGGTGCTGATGTAATAATTTGGACGACAACACCATGGACCATTCCTGCAAATAAAGCTTTAGCTTACAATGCTGGCCTAAAATATGTTTTACTTGAAATAAACGATAACAAAAATTTTATTGATAGAAAAATAGTAATTGCAAAGGACCTACTAGAACCTTTTAAAAAAAATACTTCTATTGAAAATATAAAAGTTTTAAACGAATTTTTAGGAAAAGATTTAAAAGGAACAATTTGCAGTCATCCATTTTCTAAAATCGGATATGATTATGATATCCCAATGCTTGAGGCTAATTTTGTTACAACCGAACAAGGCACAGGTATTGTACACTGTGCTCCAAGCCATGGACCAGATGATTTCAATCTTTGTTTAAATAATAATATTAAAGCAATCGAAACAGTTGATGGTGATGGAAAATATACAAATGAAATTAAAAATTTTGAAGGTTTACATATTTTTAAGGCCAATAACTTAATTATTGAAAAATTAGATGAGCAAAAAAATTTAGTAACAAACGGAAAACTTACTCACTCATACCCCCACTCTTGGAGATCAAAAGCTCCACTAGTTCATAGGGCAACTCCACAATGGTTTATATCTATGGAAAGCCATGGATTAAGAGATAAAGCATTGAAAGCAATCGAAAATACAGATTTTTATCCTTCCAAAGGAAAAGAAAGAATAAAATCAATGATTGAAACTAGACCAGACTGGTGTGTATCAAGACAGAGAGTTTGGGGTGTGCCGCTACCGATTTTTATTTCAAAAAAAACAGGTGATGTTTTAGTTGATGATGAAGTTTTTGAAAATATTGCAAAAATTTACGAAAAAGAAGGTTCTGATTGTTGGTTTAATGATGATTACCAAATATTTCTCGGTGATAAGTATAAAGCAGAAGATTATGAAAAATTATCAGATATAGTTGAGGTTTGGTTTGATAGTGGATCCAGTCATTCTTTTGTCTTAGAAAAAAGAGATGACCTTAAATGGCCTGCATCGATGTACTTAGAGGGTTCAGATCAACATAGAGGATGGTTTCACTCGTCATTACTAGAGTCATGTGGAACAAGAGGTGTTGCTCCATTTGAAAGCATTCTTTCTCATGGTTTTGTTGTAGATGGAAAAGGTCTAAAAATGTCAAAATCAACAGGTAACGTAATTGCTCCACAAGATATACTTAAAAAATACGGGGCTGATATATTAAGAATTTGGGTTGCATCTTCTAACTATGCTGAGGATTTAAGAATAGATTATTCAATTTTAGATCAACATGCAGAATCTTATAGAAAAATTCGAAATACGTTTAGATATCTTTTAGGAAATATTCAAGATCAATATGAAAATCTTGATTTTGAAAAAGTTAAGTTTGAAAATTTTGATTCACTTGAAAAATTTATGCTTCATAGAATTTATATAATAAATGAGAATTTTAAAAATAATTTTAAAATTTATAACTTTCACAACTTATATAAAGAATTACTAAATTTTTGCACAGTAGAGCTTTCTGCATTTTATTTTGATATCAGGAAAGATACTTTATATTGCGAAGCTTTAAATTCAGTTAAAAGAGAGAATTGTATAACTCTTTTAAATATTATTTTACAATGTCTACTTAAATGGTTTGCTCCAATATTATCATTTACAACTGAGGAAATTTATCAATTGGTAAAAAAAGAAGAAGACAGCCAAAGCATACATTTACAAAATTTTACTTCTATTCCAAAATCTTGGAATAACGAAGAGCTTAGCTCAGATTGGGAATATATTAAAAAAATTAGAGATGAGGCAAATATTTCAATTGAGAATATGAGAGCTGAAAAGTCAATTGGCTCAAGTTTAGAGGCAATGATTGAAATAAAGTTAAATAAAGAATTTTATGATAAGGCAAAAAATATTAATTTTTCTGAAATTTGTATCACTTCATCTGCCTCTGTAGTTAAAGATGAAAATTTAAAAAATAGTATTGATGTAGTTGCAAAAAAAGCCAAAGGAAATAAATGTCCTATTTGTTGGAAAATTTTTGAGTCGAGTTGTGAGCGACCAAATTGTGGACTTTTGAATACAAATGGGAAATGAAAAATTAAATAAACTTCTTGTAGGTTTTATATTTTTAGTTGTTTGTTTTACTTTAGATAGAGTTTCAAAAATTTACATATTAAATATTTTGAATAATACAGGCGTCGTAGACATTTATATAAATAAATTTATTAATCTTTACTTAGTTTGGAATACTGGAGTTGGTTTTGGACTTTTTTCCTCAGAAAATGAAAAAATTTACTTATCTTTTACTATATTAATTATATGCATTAATTTTTTTATTATTTATATGGCTTATGTAGAAACTAAAATAAAATCTTATTATTTAATGATAATTTTAGGTGGATCTTTAGGAAATCTCTTTGATAGAATATATTACAAATCTGTTCCAGATTTTATTGATATAAACTTTAATGGTTATCATTGGTTTATATTTAATGTATCAGATATTCTAATAACTATTGGAATTATTTGTCTTATTTTTACTGAGATTATAAATTATAAAACAATAAAGGATAAAAATGAAAAATAAATTTTTAATGTTTTTGTTAATAATTCCAATTTGTTTTATTTATTCATGCCAAACAGTTAAAGATGCTGTACAAGGAAAAAAAAGATCCAAAACTGCAGATGAATTTTTAGTAGAAAAAAAAAATCCATTAATAATGCCTCCAAATTATGGAGATTTGCCTAAACCAGGAGAAAACAAAAATGAAACTCCTAAAACCTCTGATGCAAAAGAGGATGTAAAAGATATTTTAAATTTAAAGACTGAAAATCAAAATAATAAACTAAATGATAAACAAATTGATATAGAGCAGTCTATATTAGAAAAAATCAGTGATAACTAATAATTTAAAATTTAATAACTTCAAAATTAAAAAAAATAAAACTTTAAAAATTAAACTTCTAAAAATTCTTCAAGATAAAAATTTTTTTATAAATTATAAATTGCTAAAGACGCTAAAAAAAAATTATTTATATAGCTATAATTTAAATAAAATTAAAGAATTTGAGAAAATTAATAATTTTAATATTATTGGAATGGGAGGATCTATTTTAGGAACACAGGCTATATATTCTTTCTTAAAGTTTAAAATAAAAAAAAAATTTTTTTTTTTTAATAATTTAAATTCAAAAATAAATACTAAATCAAATTTAAAAAAAGCTAATATTATTGTTTCAAAATCAGGTAATACTTTAGAAACAATTTTAAACAGTAGTTTTTTCCTAAAAAGTAATAAAAATGTAATAATTACCGAAAAAAAAAATAGTTACCTTACTCGTTTAGCAAAAAAATTAAAAACTGAAATTATTGAGCACAAAAATTATATTGGAGGTAGGTACTCTGTTTTATCTGAAGTTGGAATGCTTCCATCAGAGCTAATGGGTTTAGACACTAAACGATTTAAGAAATTTAATGAACTAATAAAAAATAAAAAATTTATTAACAATCTGATCGATAATACAATTTGTATTTATAAATTAATTCAAAAGGGAGTTACTAATTCTGTATTATTGAACTACGATGAAAGCTCTCATGAATTTTTAAAATGGTACCAGCAATTAACATCTGAGAGTTTAGGAAAAAAAAATAAAGGAATATTTCCAATTATATCATCAATGCCAAGAGATAATCACAGTTTATTACAACTGTATCTTGATGGTCCAAAAAATAATTTTTATACGTTTTTCAGTGTTAAAGAAAAAAATTCTACCAAATTAAAAAAAGAATATTTAATTGATGAGATGAAAAAAAATAAAAATAAAAAAGTATATGATTTTATCAACTATCAAAAAGTTGCAACTGAAAACGTATTTAGAGAGAAACGATTGCCATTTAGAAGTTTTGAAATTGTTAACAGAAATGAAGATAGTCTAGGTGAATTATTTACTTTTTTTATTTTAGAAACAATATTATTAGCAAATTTATTAAAAATAAATCCTTTAGATCAACCATCTGTTGAATTAGTGAAAAAGGAGACTAGAAGACTGTTAAAGATCTAATTTGAAAAAAATAACTTTTGAAATTCCATATATTTTTTCTTTTAAAATTTCAAATTTTTGTGGGAAGATGTCAATTGCTTTCTTATGTCTGTGAATTACAAATAAAGTTTTTGAAGAAAAATTTTTAAGTTTAGATAAATTATCTAGTAAAGATGAAATATCTTTAAACTTAAAAGGTGGATCTAAAAAAACTAAATCAAATATTTTTTTTTCAAAATTAAAATTATTTATATTTAATATATTTAAATCAATTATTTGACATCTATTGCTCAAATTTAAATTTATTAAATTTTTTTTTAAAATTAGTATAGAATTTTTATAATTCTCAATAAATGTTACTTTTGATGCTCCTCTCGACAAAGACTCAATGCCAAAGGACCCTGTTCCTGAAAAGATATCTAATATAATTGAATTATCTAGATATATTTTGTCATTATAGGAATGTTCAATAATATTAAAAACTGACTCTCTTACAATATCTTTTGGAGGTCTAGTAAGTTTATCTAATGTATTTAAAATTTTTTTCCCTCTTAACTTTCCACCAATTACTCTCATTTATTGATTATTTTGTATCCTATATCTGACCTGTAATAACCATTTTTCCAATTAATTTTTTTAATAAACTTAATGGCATTTTTTCTAGCATCAATGAATTTATTACTTATACTAACAAAATTTAAAACTCTTCCACCATTTGAAATTACAATATTGTCTTTTATTCGAGTTCCTGCATGAAAAACTAAAGTATTATTTCTTGATTTAAGTTTGTCAATTTTACAAATTTTTGAATTTTTTTTGAAATTTGAGGGATATCCATTCGAACATAACACAACGCATAAACTTTTTTTATTTTCCCAGTCAATCTTTTTATTCTTTAACTTAGATTTACAACAAGAAATTATTAAATCTAATAAGTCAGATTTCAGTAAAGGCAAAATTGTTTGACATTCTGGATCACCCATTCTTACGTTGTATTCAATTAAATACGGCTCATTATCTTTTATCATTAGACCAGCATATAAAAAACCCACAAACTTTTTATTCTTATCTTTTAATGCTTTCAAAGTTGGTTCAATAATTTTTTTCAAAATTTTGTTTTTTAAATTTAAATTTATTATCCCAGAAGGTGAATATGCCCCCATTCCCCCTGTATTTAATCCTTTGTCTCCTACTCCCACTCTTTTATGATCTTGTGCTGTGTTAAAAAATTTATAATTTTTTCCGTCAGATATAATAAAAAAACTCATTTCTTCTCCATCTAAGAATTCTTCTACCAAAATTTTATCTGCTCTACCAAACTTTCCATTAAATATCTCCTTTGTAGCTTTTATGGATGTATTTAAATTTTCACAAATATAAACACCTTTTCCAGATGCTAATCCATCTGCTTTGATCACGATTGGAAAACTTATTTTTTTTAAAAAATTTAAAGTTTTTTGTTTATTATAAAATATTCCAAAATTGGCTGTTGGGATTTTATATTTTTTACAAATTTTTTTAGTAAATATTTTTGAACCTTCAAGTTTAGATGCAAACTTATTTGGACCAAATACTTTTACCCTTTTTTTCTCCAAATAATCTACTATTCCATCGACCAAAGGTTTTTCTGGTCCTACAATTACTAAATTTATTTTTTTTTCTTTTACAAATTTATATATCTCTTGAAATTTTTCTAAATTAATATCTACATTTTTTGCTATATTTGAAGTTCCACCATTTCCTGGAATACAATAAAGTTCAGTACATTTTTTTGATTTTCTTATTTGTTTGGCAATAGAATGCTCTCTACCTCCATTACCTAAAATTGCAATTTTCATTCTAATAATTATATATATTAAAGATGAAAAACAAGTTGGCAATATTAAAATACAAACCAAACAATTTTGATATAATAGAGAACGGTGATCATGTTATATGTGCTATATCGGGAAAAAAAATTTTTTTAGAAAATTTAACTTACTGGAGTGTAAGAGATCAAGAGCCATATTTTTCATATATCGAGGCATCAAAAAAAAGAGGGGTTGAGTAATCTATTTTTTCCACCTGTCATGAGTCCAAATCCATTGTTCTGGGTTTATATTTATCATATCTTCGAGTATAAGATTTAATCTTGAAGTGATTTCACCATCTTTTAAATCACTTGCAAAATTTATTGGCTTAGAAACCATCATTTTAAAAAAATATTTATTTTTTCTTTCAATATAAATCGGTACAACAGCACATTTATATTTCTTTATTATTTGCTCAGGTATTGTCGTTGTAGTTGCTGGAAACCCAAAAAAATTAACTTTTATTCCTTCGGTCACCCTTTGATCAATCATTAAAGCAATCGAGGCACCATCTTTTAAATTTTCTATAATTTCTCTTCCCCCTGACCTTCCTTTTTTTATTTGTTTTTTACAAATATAGTTTTTTCTAATTTTTTCCATGATTGTATTTAAAAAAATATTATTCAAAGGTCGATAAATTGCAGCTAAATTTATTCCAGCCATTTCTATTTGCATAGCCATTAACTCAAAATTATTAAAGTGTCCTGAAATAAATACGACGCTTTTTTTTTCATTTTTTATTTGCTCAAGATACTTATAATTTTCAATCTCGATAAACTTATCTAGTTTATTATTTCTGAAGTTTTTTATGTGAGGGTATTCTGCGAAGATTCGACCGTAATTGCCGAATACTTCTGATGATATTAAATTGAAATCTTTATTTTTATTTACTTTTGATTTTTTAAGGTTTTCAATTATCTTTGATTTAGAGCGAAAGAAAGGTCCAATAATTTTACCTATTATACATCCTAAATCTGACGATTTTTTGTATCCAATTATTTTAAAAATAAAAAAAAAAATGTAAATAATTATAAATTCTATTAAATAAATTATTTTTTTCATAAAAACTTCATTAAGAAATTTGAGAAATATTTATTATCTTTTAATTTTAAATTTACTTTTAAAAAAAGAATATCTTTTCTAAGATTTTTTTTGATTCTTAAATAATCTTTTTCTGTTGTAATAATATTAAGTTTTTTTTTATTCGCCATTTTTTTAATCTTATCTATATCTCTTTTTTTATAATTATAATGATCAGGAAAAACTATATTTTTTTTAATATTAAATTTATATTTTTTTAACGTTCTTTCAAATTCTTCTGGATTTCCCAATCCAGAAAATACTAAATAATTTTTTTTTCTATTAAATTTATTTAAATTAGTAGGTTCATATTTACCATAAAATAATTTAATTTTATTATTAATTCTTTTTATTTTGTTCTCAAAATTAATATCTCTTTTTTCACCATTTAGGATGACTGCATTATAATTTTTAAGAGCATTTAATCGTTCTCTAAGTGGACCTGCGGGGATTAAAAATCTATTGCCCAAAGTTTCCGAAGAATTAAAACATGCAATAGAAATACTATATTTAATGTTTTTTTGCTGAAGTCCATCATCCATAATTGCAACATCATATCCTGTTTTTTCGGCTTGTGTTAAGGCATCAAATCTAGAATTTTTACATATCAATTTACCTTTTGATTTTAGTAATCTTTGTTCATCAATTTGTTCTGAATAAAGCTTTTTGATAAAAACAGTTTTAAAAGATCTTTTTAAAATATTATTAATTGCAATACATAAACTAGTTTTACCTGTGCCACCAACTGTAATGTTTCCCACACATATAGATTTAATCTTAAATTTTTTTTTAGTTATCAAACTTTTAAATTCACTTACAAATAGTGTGACCAAACTAAGTGGCAAAAATACAATAGATAAGATTTGAATTTTTTTCCAAAATTTTGGTTTAGTTAAAATCATTAAATATAATTTCTTATTTCATCTAGATATTTTTTAAATATTTTCCTACCTAACAAATTTATTTTTTTATTAACTTCCTTATTTTTTTTGTGATTAATCTTTTTTAATATATAATTTCCCAAATCGTTATTTGTAATTACTTTTTTTGAAATTCTATTTTGTTTTAAAATTTCGTAGACTTCTTTAAAATTGTCTATATTTGGCCCATGTAAGATTTTGTTTCCAAGCCTAACCGCTTCAAGGGGATTTTGACCTCCATGATTTATAAAAGATCCCCCCATAAACACTATATTAGAGAAAGAGCAAAATTTTTCTGTGTCACCATATGTATCAACAACATAAATATCTGTTTTTTTTGATACTTTTGTGTTAGCTGAATGTCTCTGAGTATTTAATCCCATATTTTCAAATTCATTTATTATACTTTCAGATCTCTCTATATGTCTTGGTATTACAATAGTTAAAATATTTTTTTTTGAAAATTTAAAATTTTTATGTATTTTTCCTATTTTAATTTCTTCTGGTGAATGAGTACTAACAGAACACCATATTTTTTTATTTTTAAAGCTATTAAATAATTTACTATTAATATTTAAATTTCTTTTTTCTCTATAAAATTTTAAGTTCCCAAAGAATTTAATTTTTTTTGTCCCAAGATTTTTTAAATATTTAATTGTTTCTTTGTTTTGTGATAATGCTAAATTAATTTTACTAAATATATCACTTGAGAATATAGATAATTTTCGCCACCTATTAAAAGATTTTGATGTAATCCGAGCATTCAAGAGTATTATAGGTATATCTTTTTTTTTCAAATTAAAATAAAAATTAGGCCATATTTCAGATTCTATAAATATTGCTAGATAAGGTTTCCAGTAATTTATAAATCTTTTTGTGATAAAATTAACATCTATTGGCAAATATTTATGAATTACTTTACTAAATTTGTATTTTGACAAAATTAAAGCGGAACTTTTAGTTGAAGTTGTAACTAATATTTGTTTAACTTTGATATCTTTTTCAAATTCTTTAATTAAAGGTATTACACTTAAAACTTCTCCAACACTAACAGCATGTATCCATAAAGTTTTTTTAGAATTAATTTCTTTATAAATACTTATTTTTTCAAAAAATCTATTTAAATCTTCTTTAGAATTTAAAAACCTTATAAAAAAAATTAATGGGTATATGATTAAAATCAATAACCCAAATAAGTTATATAAAAGAAACATTAATTTGTTTTGATTTGACGATTATAATAATTTTTATATATTTCAGATTGTTTCATTAAATTCTCGTGATTTCCAGACCCTACAACTTTACCTTTATCAAGAACATATATATTATCAGCATTAAGAATAGTTGATAACCTATGAGCTATTACTAAAGTAGTTTTATCTTTAGTTAAAAATTCAATTGCTTTTTGTATTTTTTCCTCTGTTTCAGAATCTAAAGAGGATGTTGCTTCATCAAGTAGTATTATAGAGCTTTTTTTTAATATTGCTCTTGCAATGGATAATCTTTGTTTCTCACCCCCAGACAATCTAACGCCATTCTCACCTATGATTGTATCAAATTTATTTTCAAGATTATTAATAAAATCTGAACACATTGATAAATCTGCAGCTTTGTAAATTTCCTCATCTTTGGCATCTGGTTTTGCATACCTAATATTATTAAACACTGTGTCATCAAAAAGTGTAATATTTTGATCAACAATAGAAATCTCTTTTCTCAATGATTTA
>CACGWQ010000013.1 GCA_902576815.1 uncultured Pelagibacteraceae bacterium | reverse complement strand
GCTTTACTATCAATAAGTTTAGTTCCGCCTTTAGCTACCATAACAGGGTCTAATATTATTTTTTTTAAATTTGATCTTTTTATTGATTTTAATACTGAATTTATAACTTTAGTAGAATGCAGCATTCCTATTTTTACTGAGTCTGGTTTAATATCTTTTGACGTAAATTCGATTTGATTAGAAATTTCTTTACTATTCATTGAAATTATAGACTTAACACCTGTTGTATTCTGAGCTGTAACGGCTGTGACTGCTGTCATAGCATAAGAACCTAAAGAGGTAACTGATTTAATATCTGCTTGAATGCCCGCTCCACCAGAGGAGTCCGATCCTGCAATTATTAAAATTTTAGATTTTATTTTCAATTTACTGAATAGATTTTTTAATTATATTAACACACAATTTATTTAAACTTGAGTCGTGTGATTCACTCATAATTCTTATTTTTGGTTCAGTACCAGATTTTCTAACTAATATTCTACCTTTATTTTTAATTATTTTATTTGCTTCATTAATTGCTTTTTTGCATTTTGGACTATTAATTATTGATTTATCTTTAACTTCTATATTTTCCAATATCTGAGGAGTGGGTTTAAATTTATTGAAAAGTTCACTTGCTTTTTTCCTTTTTCTTAAAGAAAAAAGAATTTCTAAAGCTACTAACAATCCATCACCAGTTGTAGCAAACTTTCCGAGTATTATGTGGCCTGATTGCTCTCCTCCTAAATTAAATTTATTTTTTTTCATTTTTTCTTTAACATAACGATCGCCTACATCTGATCTTAAAAATTTAATTCCATTGTTTTTAAAAAACTTTTCTAAGCCGTAATTTGACATTAATGTACCAATAACACCTCCCTTTAAAATCTTTTTTCTTTTCCATCTCTCACCTAACATTGCAAGAATTTTATCTCCGTCAATAATTTTACCTTTTTCATCGCAGACAATTATTCTGTCTGCATCACCATCCAATGATATACCTATATGAGCTTTATTTTTTTTTGTCATTTGACAAATTTTATTTGGATAAGTAGATCCAGATTTAAGATTAATATTTAATCCATTTGGAATAGTACCTGTGCTATATACCTTAGCACCTAATGATTTAAATAAATCTGGACCAGCTTTATAACCAGCTCCATTAGCACAATCTAAAGCGATTTTAATACCTTTTAAACTAAATGAAGAAGGAAAATTTTGTTTTAATATTTTTATATAACTTTCATTAGCATCTTCTAATCTTTTAACTCTACCCAATTCAAATGGTTTTGAAAGGTTTTTGGTAATCTTTGAGTCAATTAACTTTTCAATTTTTTTTTCGATTTTATCGGAAAGTTTAAGTCCATCTGGTCCAAATAACTTTAATCCATTATCATGATATGGGTTATGCGATGCAGTAATCATTATACCCATATTTGCTCTCATTTTTTTTGTTAGCATTGCTAAACCATTTGTCGGTATTGGACCCAAAGTATAAATATGCATTCCCGCTGATGCTAATCCAGAAACTAACGCTGGTTCGAGTGTATAACCTGATAACCTAGTATCTTTTGCAATGATTGCTGTTTGTTTACTTTTTTTTAAATTTTTAAAATATGTTCCAGCAGCTAAGCCAAATTTAAAAAACATTTCTCCATTTATTTTAGATCCGTTAACTTTTCCTCTGATCCCATCCGTACCGAAATATTTTTTAATCATTTTTAATTTTGCAATTCTTTAAAAACTTTAAATGCCTGGTTAATTTCTTTAACATCATGAACCCTTAAAATTTGCACACCTTGAAGATGTGCTTGGATACATGAAGATACAGTTCCACCAATTCTGTCTTTAGTGTCATTTTCTTTTGAAATATCCTTAATAAATCTTTTTCTAGATAAGCCTAACATTATAGGAAACCCTAGAGAATGGAAAATAGAAATGTTCTTTAAAAGAGTAATATTATGTTTCATATTTTTTCCAAATCCAATGCCTGGGTCTAATACAATATTATTATGTTTAATGCCTTGTTTTCTTAAGTATTTTAATTTTGCTTCAAAGAAATCATAGATATCAAGTAATACGTTTTTGTAAGAAGGTTTTAGCTGCATATTCTTGGGTGTTCCTTTCATGTGATGAATGACAAAAGGTTTTTTTGTTTTTTTTAAAAATTGCACAGTATCCTGATCGTAATTTAGTCCAGAAACATCATTGATTAGATCAATTTTTAGCTTAGATGCTTTTTTCATTATAAGACTTTTTCTTGTATCTAATGAGATGTTACACTTTTTACTTTTTAAAAATTGTAAAACTAATTTTATTCTATTCCATTCTTTAGTCAGATTTATATCATTTGCTCCAGGACGTGTAGACTCACCACCAACATCAATTATTTTTGCTCCATAAGATAATAAATTATTAATATGTTTCTTTGCTAAGATTATATTATTATATTTGCCACCATCAGAAAAACTATCTGGCGTTAAATTGACTATACCCATTAATATTGGTGTATTGGATAAATTTAATTTTTTAAATGTTTTCTTTCTTTTTAAATTTTTTAAATCTTTATCAATTTTATTATTTAAGTTTTTTGATATTTTATTACGATCTTTTATATCTATTATTTTACCGCCCTTCCTACTTATAATTTCTATTTTATCGAAAGAAATCAAAGGATTGCCATTCAGTGGAATTGCTTTTTTTTCTTTTATATATTTCTTTGAAATTGTTCCGTAATAAAAATTACACGCTCTAGTGTAATATTTATTCATTAGTGCTTAGTGCACTATCTTCGGTTTTAAGCCGATAGAGCCTAGAGCTGAATTTTGATCATCCTCCTCAACTTTAAGATCATCTTTATTTTTTGGATATATATTTTTATTAATCAAATCCTCTATTTCAGATCCAGTTAATGTCTCATAAGTAAGTAAAGCCTTAGCTAATTTATGAAGATCATCTATTTTTTCAGTTAAGACTTTTCTCGCTCTTTCATAACCCATATCTACAAACTTTCTTATTTCACTATCAACTTTTCTTGCAGTTTCCTCTGACATATTTTGTTGTCTTGCAACAGACCTTCCTAAAAATACTTCTTCTTCGTTTTCACCATACGCGACTGGTCCCATTTCCTTACTCAAACCAGCTCTCATAACCATTGCTCTTGCTCTTTTTGTTGCTTGTTCGATATCACTAGATGCACCAGTTGTAACTTTATCTTCTCCAAATATTATCTCTTCTGCAACTCTTCCACCCATAGCTATAGCCATTTGTGCATGTAATTGCTCTCTTGTTTGTGAAACTTCATCTCTCTCAGGTAGTTGCATAACCATACCAAGAGCTCTACCTCTTGGAATAATTGTTGCCTTATGAATTGGGTAAGCTGCTTTTTCATTTAATGTAACAATAGCATGACCAGCCTCGTGATAAGCTGTTAATCTTTTCTCTTCCTCTGACATTACCATTGATCTTCTTTCGGCTCCCATCATTACTTTATCTTTAGCTTCCTCAAATTCTTGAAAAGTTACAATTCTTTTATTTTTTCTTGCCGCAAGAAGTGCTGCCTCATTTACTAGATTGGCTAAATCTGCTCCGGAGAAACCAGGAGTTCCTCTAGCTACAGTTCTAAGATTTACATCTGGAGCTATTGAAATTTTCTTAGCATGAACTTTTAGAATTTTTTCTCTACCAATTAAATCTGGATTTGAAACAACAACTTGCCTATCAAATCTTCCAGGTCTTAATAAGGCTGGGTCTAAAACATCAGGCCTATTAGTGGCAGCAATAATAATTACTCCTTCGTTGGTATCAAAACCATCCATCTCAACCAATAATTGGTTTAAAGTCTGTTCTCTTTCGTCATTTCCACCACCTAAACCAGCTCCACGACTTCTTCCCACTGCATCAATTTCATCAATAAAAATAATGCATGGTGAATGTTTTTTTCCTTGCTCAAACATATCTCTTACTCTAGACGCACCTACACCAACAAACATTTCGACAAAATCAGATCCCGATATTGTAAAAAATGGCACACCAGCTTCACCTGCAATAGCTCTTGCTAATAATGTTTTACCAGTTCCTGGAGGGCCTACTAACAAACAACCTCTTGGTATTTTGCCGCCTAATCTACTAAACTTTCTTGGGTCTTTTAAAAATTCAACAACTTCTTCAACTTCTTCCTTCGCTTCCTCAACTCCAGCAACATCATTAAAAGTAACTTTGCCTTTTATCTCATTCATCATTTTAGCTTTTGACCTACCAAAACCCATTGCCCCTCCTTTACCTCCTTGCATCTGCCTCATAAAGAATATCCATACTGCAATAAGAAGTAACATTGGAAACCATGATAGTAGTATTCCAAATAATGAGGGCATTTTTTCATCTAACGGACTAGCAGAAATACTTACCCCTTTATCATTTAATTTTTCAATCAGATTTGGATCGTCTGGTGCATAAGTTGTAAATTGGGTACCATTAGACAATACACCCTTGATATTTTTTCCTTGAATTTCAACCTGAACAACTCTCCCATTTTCGACTTCATTCAAAAAATTAGAAAATATAATTTTATTTTTTGAACTAGTTGAATTTTGAGGATTTTTGAACATGTTATATAAGCCAATAGTCAAGATTACTATTATTGCCCACATTAAAAGATTTTTAAAATTCATATTACGTAAATTAAGAATTATTATTAATTAAACAAGTGTCATTTTGTTCTATTTCGCTGATATTTCTATTTTTCTCTTGAAATTATCAAGGTATTGCTCGTTTTTTCAAAGATACATCCTGAAAGTGTCATTTTTTTCGAATTTGATCTGAGTTTAACCCAATTTATCAAATCTTTAAGTTTTTTTCCTCTAACATAATTTTTATTTTTAGAGAAAGATATTAATAAATTGCCTAATGCTCGAAACACAACTTCAAAAGGATGATGAAAAAAGGAATTATTTACAAGAACAAAATTTTTGTAATATTTTACGTTATCTTTTAGATTTTTATCTGTGTAAAAATCTATTGTACAATTACTACTAGTAAGATTTGATAATGTTTCATCAAACTTCTTACTGTCAAAACCCTCTTTTTTCATAAATTCAATTAAATTTCTAATTTTTGATCTTAAAAAAGTTTGATTATAGTTAGATGGATCATTTATATATTTTGTGAAAGTTTCATTAACAATAGTTAATAGTTGTTTTTTAGTAAAATTTAGCAAAGGTCTTACTATCGTAATATTATTATTTGTCTCAATTTTTGTAATTATTTTATTAAACGAAATAAGGCCTTTTAGTCCAGAACCTCTTATCAATCTAATAAAAAAATTTTCATAGAGATCGTCATGATGGTGACCTGTGAATACATATTTAATCTTTTGTTTTTTGCACTCTTCAAAAACCAAATTATATCTTAATATTCTAGCGTTGGATTGTAAGTTTGAAGATTTAATCATTTTTTCACTTTTCAATATTTTGCATTTTATATGATATTTCTTTAAAAAGTTTTTGACTTGATTTGCTTCAAATGAAGATTCTTTTCTAATTTTATGATCTACTAAAAAACAAAAGAGTTCAATTCTTTTTTCTATTGAATAACATTTTAACAAAAAAAGTAAGGCTAAGCTATCTGGTCCTCCAGATACCATTAAACAAATTTTCTCAAATTTGAGTGCGTTTAAGTTTTTTTTTAATTTTTTGTATAACTTGTTAACTTGAGCTTTTTTTAAATTATCTTTATAGAAATTAAGAGTTATCTTTTTGGCATTCAAATTTCTTTTCTTCATACTTAGCTTTTTGTAGTACTGATTGAGCTGCCTCTGGGTATTGTTTCTTTACTCCTTTAATCATTAGGCAACCTTGATCCTTTTCTCCAATTTGAACCAATGATACTCCAAGTTTTAGTAAATTTATAGGAGCCTTTTCACTTTTTGGATATTTCTGATACCCTTCTAAATATGCTGACGCTGCATCAGTATATAATTGTCTTATTCTAAAAGTTTCAGCATACCAATATTGAGCGTTTCCTGATAATTCATGATTTGGATTTGTATCAACAAATTCTTTGAAGGCTCTTTCGGCCATATTATAGTCTCCAACTTTTAAAAAGCTTGTAGCAAATTCATATTGTTGAACAGGTGTATTTTCAGGTAATATTTTTTCTTCATTAACTATAATTTCAGATAAAACTGTTTTTGTGCTATCTACAGACTTAATAATTTGATTTTCATTTTTTTGCGTCATATCTTTGTAAGATATTGAGCCTAAATCTTGAGGTTGGTTAGTTCCGGGCAAAACTTTCTCTTTCGTATTATCCACAATCCCCAAATTAGTACTTTGACCTACAATTACATCATTTGTTTTTTCAGTAACACTATTTTCTAGTTGTTGAAACCTAAGCTGATTATCTGACTGTGTTTTTGAAAATCTTGTCATTAACTTATCTAATTTAAAATTTATTTCTTCATATTTATTTGTAAGCTCCTGAAATTGTTTTTGAATTTCTGATAACTTAAGCAAATGTCTAGTTAAAATTTCTTCCTTTTCATTATTATTTAAATTATTTTTGTTTGTCTGATTTGTTTTACTTGAAAACGACTCAGAATAAACAGCTCTCTCCAGTGTTCTTAAATCTTTTTGAATTATATCTAATAACTCGTTTAATGCTGGTTCTTCTGAATAGACATTATTAGAAAAGGAAATTACACTTATTATTAAAATAAGTAGGTAATTTTTTTTTAGCATAGTTAATTTCTAAATATAATGATGGCAAAAAAAAGACCCTGCGGTTATAACTTTTAACCACAGAGTATAATATTTTATAAAATTAATTTGCTTTTACTGTTACAGATCTTCGGTTTTTTGACCAAGATAAAGGATTTGAACCAGAGTCTACTGGTCTCTCTTTTCCATAACTTATTACAGAAATTCTGTCAGATGATATTCCGTACGTAATTAAATAATCCTTTGCTGCATTTGCTCTTCTTTCACCTAGAGCTAAATTGTATTCTCTTGTTCCTCTCTCGTCAGCATGTCCTTCTAGTACTACATTTACGTTTGAGTTATCTCTTAACCATGCTGCTTGTTTTCTTAAAGTGTCTCTTGACATTGTAGTAAGTATAGACTCGTTTGTAGCAAAGAAAACTCTATCTGGAACACCTTTTGCTAGATACTCAACGGTATCAGAACCGGTATAAACATCGCCTTGCATTTGTCCATCGATTTTTGTTGTTGAGGTTTTTTTTGTTGCACAAGCTGTTAGAATGAAACTTAATAAAATAAAAAGAAAAGTATTTTTTAAAATTTTGCTAAAACTCATTAATGCTCCTTAAGTAGTTATTTCGACTTTTTAACAACTTGATAAATGTTTCAAGCATAAAAATCAACACAAATTGTAAGATAATTGTAAAAAAGGGCCTAATTACTTAATAAAGACGACCAAGATGGGTCTGAGGCATCTGTCTCTGTTTTTACAAGTCTTTCATTATATCCTGTCAAATCAATAGACCAAAGTTTTGCGGAGAATCCTTCTCCCTTTTGGTTTGTCTTAGTTTCTCTGTAAAATATTAAAACCCTACCATTAGGAGACCATGATGGTGCCTCTTGGTAGAAATTTTCAGTTAGCAATCTTTCTCCTGAACCATCTGTCCTCATTACACCTATAAAAAATTTACCTTTATGTAGTTTTGTAAAAGCAATAAGGTCTCCTCTAGGCGACCATACTGGAGTACCGTAAAGACCATTTCCAAATGAGATCCTCTTAACATTAGAACCATCGCTATTAGATGTATAAATTTGTTGGTAACCACTTCTATCAGAATTAAATGTAATATATTTACCATCTGGTGAGTATGATGGAGATGTATCTATAGATGGATGATTTGTAATTCTCTCTACAATTCGATTTTCAAGATCCATTGTATAAATATCTGAATTTCCATCTTTAGCAAAACTCATTATAATTTTTTTTCCGTCTGGAGAAAATCTTGGTGCAAAAGTCATTCCAGGAAAATCACCTACTACTTCCTGCGTACCTGTTTCAATATCTAAGAGATAAACTCTAGGCAAATTTTTAAAATAAGATAAATAAGTCACCATTTGGCTTGTTGGATTAAACCTAGGAGTAAGAACTAGTTCATTTCCAAGAGTTAGATATTTTGTATTTTCTCCATCTTGATCCATTATAGCTAATTTTTTTATTCTTTGTGTTTTAGGACCTTCCTCTGATACATAAATTATTCTAGTATCGAAGTACCCCAATTCTCCAGTTAATCTCTCGTAAACTTTATCTGATATTATGTGGCCCACTCTTCTCCAATTACTTGGAACGGTTGTAAAAGCTAGTGCTAACATTTCTCTACCAGCTAGAATATCCCATAATCTAAATTCAACTTTTAATTTACTTTTTTCTATTATCACTTTACCTGTTATTAAAGCTTGGGCTTTTATCAATGCCCAATCTTCAAATCTTGGTTTTAAATGAGCAATGTCAGGCTTTTGAAGAAAAGCTTCATTGTTAAGTGGATTAAACAAACCTGAAATTTTTAAATTGTTTTCAATAACTGATGATATTTCAAAACCAATGTCTTTTATTTCAATTTCATCAACCGAATTTTTTTTTGATTTTTCATCTGTAAATAATGGAGATACTGCAATTGGAAGAGGATCTAAATTACCTCTAGTTATATCAATTTCTATCAAAGCATTAGAATGAGTATTTGAGAGTAAAAATATAAGTATTAATATTTTAAAAAACTTAATCATTATCCTCCAAGCATATCACGGGCGTCAAAATTTAAAATCATATTTTTCCATCTCTCATAACCACTGGTTGGAACTTTTAATGGATTGCATAATTGTATGGCTCTTCTTACACTATCTGCCAAGGTTCTAAATTTTTCTTGCCCAGGAGTATTCATTTTGACATTGTCTAACATTTCTAGTTTTGTGATACTCCCATCAGGTTTTAACTCCAATTTAACTCTTACTAGTAAATCTTCACTAAATGGCAAACCAATAGGAACACTCCAACAAGTGAAAATTTGCGCTTTTAAAGCATCTTCTTCACTTAAAGTTAGCTTTGAATAACTCATACTATCATCAGATGCTTGTGAAATTTTATCTAGTTCTTTATTTGTTAACGCTAAATTTTCTTTCTTTTTATCTATTAATGCAGCAATTTCATTTATATTTAATTTTTCTTGTTTTTCATATTCTGAAACCTGTTTTACTTTTTTTTCGTCTATTAGAGGTTTTTTTGTTTGAAGTAATTTTTTTATATTTTCATCATTAATTTCTTTTGATGGTTTTTGTTTGTCCTCCACTTTTGGTTGAATTTTTTGTTTTTCTTTTTCTGGGAGCGGTACAGCATTTAATTTATCTTTTTTTTTTTTATCTTTTGGTAATTCAGTTATTGGTGTTTTTTTTGAGTCTATTTTTGAAACTTCATTTTTATTTTTTTCTAATTGTACTTCTTTTTTCTCCTCTTTTTTAACTTTTTTTGGTGGCGCTTGTTCAGATAGGAGTTTTTTATTTTCATTTTTGATTTTTTCTATTATTTTCGATGCTTTTGGAGCATAAGGAATATTTGTTTTCTCAGCAATTTGAATTAATTCCACAGAAACCAATGGTGGAATATCTAAAGGTTTTTTTGCGACAAAAGGCAAAGCAAATATACTAATTGCAACTATTGTAAAATGAAACCCTGATGAGATTATAAGGCCTCGATACATTTTATTTATCTCTCTTTATTTGGCTCAGATATTAAAGCAACTTTTGTAAAACCAGATCCTGATAGTATACCCATGACTTCAAGAACTCTCCCGTAGTTAATGGCTTTGTCACCTCTTACATAAATTCTTGTATCTGTTCTATTATTTGAAACTGCTAATATTTTCACTATTAAATTATTAAATTCGACTTTTGTTTCTTGTATAAATATCTCACCTTTAGAATTTATTGTTAATGTTAAAGGTTCATTCTCTTCAGGAAGTGTATCTGCGGATGACTCTGGTAGATCTACCTGAACACCGACAGTAAGCAATGGTGCTGTAACCATAAATATAATAAGTAAAACAAGCATTACATCAACGAAAGGTGTAACATTGATTTCACTCATCGGATCATTTCTTGAACTTTTAAACTTAAATGCCATTTATATTATTGATAAAAATCTTTTTGAAAAATTCTCAAGTTTTTGTGCGTATTTTCGAGAGTCAGAATTAAATTTATTGTAAGCAATAACAGCAGGGATTGCAGCTAACAATCCAAGTGCAGTTGCAAACAAGGCTTCTGCAATACCTGGGGCAACTATTGCAAGACTGGTGTTTCTTGAAATTGCTATCGATTGAAATGAATTCATAATTCCCCAAACAGTTCCAAACAATCCTATAAAAGGAGCTGTCGATCCAACAGTTGCTAAAAAACTATTATACTTTTCAACTTCCGTCATTTGTTTTTCAATATTTACTTCTAAAACGCTAGACAGCCTCTCAGATAGATTTGATTTTGATCTAGTTTTCATAACTGTTTGCATAGAACTTTTAAATAATTTTGCCATAGGATCCTCAATGTTTGAAGGGAGAGTATTATAAAATGTTTCAGCAGACTTTGATTTCCAGAATTTCTCTTCAAATTCCTCTGCACTTTTATTAATTTTTCTAAACATTCTTATTTTTTCAAATATTATTGCCCATGAATAAATAGAACTTAGAATTAATATTATGATTACTGACTTGACAATTATATCCGCTCGCAAAAATAAACTAATTAAAGAAAAATCTGTGTTACTTGCTAAACCTAAGCTTTGTGTTGCAATATCTGCTTCCATTCAATCGTTTCACATTAAAATATGTCATTAATTTGACTTCAAGAAACTCTAATAGTCTAGTTATCGTTGTTTTCCCTTGTGTTTTCAAAATATTGAGCAATTAAAATAGCATCTGCTTTATTATTATCTTTTTTTCTTGATAACATATTAGAAATTCTAGGAAACATCTCTATTGCTTTAGTTCGACTGGCATCTTTTTCAGAATTAATCAAATTAAAATGTTTTTTCCATTTTGCTGGTCTAACATAAAAAATCGGAAGCTCCATTGCAGAACATATGCCTTTAATAACTCCAAATGATTGCCCAAAATTAAACATACTTGTTACACCTTGTCCTGGCATAGCAGAAACTTGTTCGACTATTACACTTATTTTTTCATTCATAAATTTATTTTTTATTAGCATTATTTCATTATAAATTTGCCTGCCGTTAACTTGTTTCTTATTTTTTTTTCCTTCGGCCATTGTAGGCATGTCGATTACATCAATAACTTTCCCATCTGAAAAAAAACAAATAGCACCTGCTATTCCTGGATCTATTCCAACAATTATCATTTAACCTTCAAAGTTAACATTTGTATAAACATTTTGTACATCATCCTCATCCTCAAGAGTTTCTAAAAATTTTGCCATATTTTGATTTTCTTCACCTTTAAGAGATACTTTATTTATAGGTAGCCACTCAATTTCAGTAGAAAGAAAATTTACAATAACTTTTTCAAATTTTTTTTTTACCTCATATATTTCATCGATATCCGTATGCACTTCATGAAATTCATCACGAGAAATACAATCTTTTGCACCTGACTCGATTGCTAATTCAAAAATTTTATCTTGTTCAATCTCATTTTTGTCTATTTTAATTACACCCAATTTTTGAAAATTATGTGATGCAGAGCCCTGGGTTCCTAAAGAACCGTTATTTTTCGAAAATATTGTTCTTATATTAGAAGCCGTTCTATTTTTGTTATCAGTCAATGCCTCAACTATTACAGCAGATTTGCTCGGTCCAAAACCTTCATATCTAATATTTTCAAAATTTGATTGATCATTGCTAGAAGATTTTTCAATTGCTCTCTCAATATTTTCTTTTGGCATGTTAGCTGATCTGGCTGCTTGTATTGCTGATCTTAGTCTCGAATTCATATCAGGGTTCTTATCTCCTAGTTTTGCCGCTACCGTGATTTCTCTAGAGAGTTTAGAAAAAATTTTCGATCTCTGTTTGTCAGCTTTGCCTTTTTTATGTTTAATACCCGCCCAATGTGAATGTCCTGCCATAATTAATTTATATTTTTTAAACTTCCACCAAAAATGAAGCTTTCTATATTTTTTGCAAGTCCACTTCTTGTATCGCAATCTACAACTACCCCACTCAGAGATGCCTCTCCGTTGGCAGGAAAATGTTTTACAGCATCTTTTTTTAGAAATCTATTAATTGAATTTTGTGCATTCATACCAATGACCGAGTCATAATCACCACACATTCCAGCATCAGTAATATAGCTAGTTCCATTTTTTAGAACTCTTGCATCATTTGTTGGCACGTGTGTATGGGTACCTACAACTAAAGTTGCATATCCATCAAATAGATTTCCCATAGCCATTTTTTCACTAGTTATTTCACCATGAAAATCTACTATTAAAAAATCATAATCTTTTGAAATTTTTTTTTGTGCAATAAATTCAGTAGCAATTTTAAAAACATCATCACATTTTTTCATAAAAACGTTACCCATAAGATTTAGCACACCAACTTTCAGATTTTTTTTTGAATTGAATATGGAAAAACCTTTACCAGGCAAATTTCCACTCATATTTATTGGTCTTAATAATTTTTTTTCAGTTTTTATATATTCATAAATTTCTTTTTGATCCCATACATGATTGCCTGTTGTAATTACATCTACACCTACATTAAAAAGTTCATTAGCAATATTTTCAGTTATACCCACACCTTCACTGGCTGCATTTTCACCATTAACACAAACAAAATCTATACCTTTTTTTGAGACTATACTTGGCAAGTTTTTTTTTACTGATTTAAAGCCTGCGTCTCCAACTATATCGCCTAAAAATAAAATCTTCATTTTTACATTAATTTTTCTGTCAAAATTAAATCTAATTTTCTGTCAAAATTTTCAATATTAATTTTATTAACTTTTTGATGTGAAAAAGCCAGTCCAATTGTTGTACATTTTTTAATTTGAGAAATTTTTTCTAAATATCTATCATAAAATCCACCACCATAGCCAATTCTGTTCCTGAATTTATCAAAAGCAACTATTGGTACAAATATTATATCTGGGTATACTTTTTTCAATTTTATTGGCTGAGGAATTCCTAATGAGCTTATTGTTAAAGGATCATTTGGACTCCATTTATAAAAATCCATTTGATGATTTCTTTTTATAATTGGCAACGAAATACTATAACCGTTAGAATAAAATTTTTTTAGTATTTGTAAACAATCAAATTCAAAATTTATTGGAAAATAACCTCCAACAATTTTATTTTTTGATAGATTAATTTTATTATGAAAACTATCTATAATATTATTGCCTATTTTGATTTCAAAATATTTTTTTTTTCTTAGGTTAATAATTTTTTTTCTTAATTTAAATTTTGACACTGATATTTTATGAAACAGAAGTATTTGTGCTATTTTTTTTGACAAATTCCTCTATTTCCAAAGTTACTTTGTCTATTAAATTTTCATAACTTATTTTGTAATTTTCAATATCATTCTTAAGTTCTTCTTGTGTTGAGCTTAAATTTTTAATTTCGTTTTCTTTGTTATCTTTGTACTGATAAACTAAAGATTTCAATTCTTTAAATTTTTCTTTTAATTCTTGAAGCTCATTTTTTTGCACATCTACTTTTTTTTTGGTTTCAAAATACTCATCCATGACTTTTATAGAAGATATTAGTAATAATTTATTCTCTCCAATATTTCCAAGATCAAATTTTAAATCATTAAATTTTTTATTTAAACTCAAGGATAATTCTTCCAAATGTTCCTCTTGACCATCTTCACAAGATAATAAATATTCTTTACCATTAAATTTTATATTTACATTTGCCATTTATCTATTTCTTCCAATAAATTATCTGTTTCTTGATTTAATTCATCAATTTTTTCATTAAATTGATTTTCTTTTCTTTTTGAAGTTTCGTAATCCTTTTTTAATTCGTTTATTTGACTTCTAAGTTTTAAGTTTTCTTCTTCTAAGCTTTGGAGAGATATGGTTATCTGTTTTTTTTCAATTTCTAATTGATTTTTTTGGTCTTTTAACGTTGCTACTTTATCTGATTCCTCATTATGTTGAATGTTTATTTCTTTTAATTTTTTTAAAGTATCCCTTAATTTTTTTTCTTTTTCATCAATGTTTTTCATATATATATCTATATTATTAAATTGAATCACCTAAGTCTAGATAGGATACTTTTTGAAAAATATAGAAAAAAATTTATCAAATGCTATTCGTTTTTTATCAATGGATGCGGTTCAAAACGCCAATTCTGGTCACCCAGGTATGCCAATGGGTATGGCTGATGTTGCAACAATTTTATTTAAGTATTTTCTAAAATTTAATCCAAAAAATCCAGACTGGCTTAATAGAGATAGATTTATTTTATCAGCTGGACATGGATCAATGTTGCTTTACTCGCTTTTGTACCTAACTGGGTATAAAAGTGTATCACTTAACGACATCAAGAAATTTAGACAACTAAATTCAATTTGTGCTGGACACCCAGAGTATCACCCAAACTCAGGTATTGAAACAACAACTGGTCCTTTAGGTCAAGGAATTGCAAACTCTGTGGGTTTTGCAATTGCAGAAGAAATTTTAAAGAAAAAATTAGGAAGTAATTTAATAAATCACAAAACCTATGTCTTGGCAGGTGATGGGTGCCTTATGGAAGGAATAAGTCACGAAGCAATGAGTCTAGCGGGTCACCTTAAACTTAATAATCTTATAATGCTTTTTGATAATAATTCTATTTCAATAGATGGTCCTACTAGTTTAGCAGTCTCAGATGACTATAAAAACAGATTTAAAAGCTATGGATGGAATTATATTTTGATCAATGGGCATAATTACAGAGAAATTTATAATGCGTTAAAAAAAGCGCAAACATCAAAAAAACCGACTGTGATTTCGTGTAGAACAAAAATAGGATATGGATCTCCAAATAAAGGTGGAAAGTCCTCTTCTCATGGAAGTCCTCTTGGAATAGATGAAATTAAGTTAATTAGAAAAAAATTAGATTGGGATTATAAACCATTTAAAATACCTCAAAAAATTTTAACTGATTGGAGAAAAATTGGAGAAAAAGGTGTAAAAAAAGAAAAAATATGGAATAAAACTTTTGGCAAACACAAACAAAAATTTAAAAGAATTATAAAAAATAAATTCTCGAGTTCAATTATAAAACAAAAAAAAGATGCAATAAAAAATTTTAAGACTATAGCTACAAGAAAATCCTCAGAAGAGTTTTTATCAGCCATATTAAGAGAGAGAAATACTTTAATTGGTGGCTCTGCCGATTTAGCTGGATCAAACAATACAAAAACTAAGTTACATAAAATTATTAATTCAAGTAACTTTGGTGGTAATTATATTCATTATGGTGTTAGAGAACACGCAATGAGTGGAATAATGAATGGATTAGCTCTTCATAGTAATTTTATTCCTTATGGAGGTACTTTTTTAGTATTTTCAGACTATTGCAAACCTTCAATAAGACTGTCTGCTATAATGAAACAGAAGGTAATTTATATAATGACACATGACTCAATAGGACTGGGAGAAGATGGACCTACGCATCAACCAGTAGAGCAACTTGCCGCTTTAAGATCTATTCCAAACTTAAATGTTTTAAGGCCAGCAGATCAAACTGAAACAATTGAATGTTGGGATATTGCTCTAAACAGCAAAAAAATACCTAGCATATTAGCTTTAACTAGACAAAACTTAAAACCCATAAGAAAGAGTTTTAGCAAAAAAAATCAATGCTCTATGGGAGCTTATGAAATTATAAGGACTGGAAAAAATATAGATTTAACTATTTTAGCCTCAGGATCAGAGGTTAATCTTGCAATTGAGACTAGTCATAAATTGGCCAAACATAAAATTTATTCAAAAGTAATATCAATGCCTTGCCAAGAAATTTTTAACAAACAAAACAAGAGCTATAAAGACAAAATCTTAAAAGAAAGCAAAAACACTTTTTCAATTGAGGCAGGATCAAAAATGTCTTGGGAAAAATATATTGAAAAGGGCTTATCTTTTTCAATAGAAGACTTTGGTAAAAGTGCTCCTTATAAAAAAGTCTATGATCATTTTGGTTTAAGTAGTGAAAAAATTAGTAAAAAAATTAAATTTTATTTAAAAAAATGACAATAAAAGTCGGCATAAACGGTATGGGAAGAATTGGCAGAATGATTGTGAGATCAATTTATGAAAATTACAATGGTAAAATAATTATCAAACATATTAATAATAGATCGAGTTCTGAAATTTGTGCAAATTTATTAAAATATGATTCAATTCATGGTAATTTTAATTCTCAAATAAAATCTGGAGGAAATTACATAAAAATAAATAAAGAAAAAATATCTTACACCCAACACACTATGATTAATGACATAAAGTGGAAAAAATATGGTGTAGATTATGTTTTTGAGTGCACAGGTAAGTTTAATTCTAAAGATCAATTACTGCCACATATAAAAAATGGGGTAAAAAAAGTTATTGTATCGGCCCCATGTAAAATGGCTGATAAAACTATAGTTTTTGGCGTAAATCATAAGAAGATCAACAAGAATGATATAATTATTTCAGCAGCTTCTTGCACAACAAATTGCTTAGCTCCTGTTGCAGACGTAATTAATAAAAATTTTATAATTCTTAATGGTTTTATGACAACCATACATGCTTTTACAAGTGATCAAAGAATATTAGATAATTCTCACAAAGATCCAAGAAGAGCGAGATCTGCAAGTCAATCAATTGTACCCACATCTACTGGTGCATCAAAAGCTATTGGTGAGATTATACCCTCATTGAAAGGCAAGCTAGAGGGGATAGCAATGAGAGTGCCAACACCAAATGTTTCATTAATAGAATTTATATTTAATGTAAAAAAAAATATTAGCTTAAAAAAATTAAATAACTCTTTATTTTCAGCTTCTAAAACGAAACTTAAAAATATTCTAAATGTTACAGATGAGAAGCTAGTTTCAGTTGATTTTAATCACAATAGTGCATCTGCAATCATAGACTCCTCGCTCACTAATGTAGTTGGTAATAAAATGGGTAAAATTTCAGCTTGGTATGATAATGAATGGGGTTTCTCGAATAGAATGTGTGATATTGCTGAGTATGTAAGCAAGATCAAATAATGAAATCCATTGAAAATATAGAAAATATTAAAAATAAAAGAGTAATTCTTAGACTTGATTTAAATGTTCCAATAAAAAATGGAAAAATAACAGACTCTAACCGGATTGATAAGGTAATGCCTACATTAGAATTTCTATTAAAAAAAAAAGCAAAGATTATAATAATTTCTCATGTTGGAAGGCCAAAAGGTAAAATAGTTAAGGAACTTTCTCTAGAATTGGTATCATTGTATATTAAAAATAAAATTAAAAAAGAAGTATCATTACTTAAAGAAAATATTTTTAATTTAAATAAAGAAGACATTTTTAAGAGTTCCAATAATGAGGTGATATTACTAGAAAATATAAGATTTTATCCCGAAGAAGAAGCCAATGATGATAAATTTTCTAAGAAATTAGCAAGCTTAGGTGAAATATATGTTAATGATGCATTTTCGTGTTCACACAGAGATCATGCTTCTATATCAAAAATAACAAAGTATATTCCATCGTACAGCGGAATTCAAATTAATGCAGAGGTAAATGCTCTCAACAAGATAACGTCAAAAATAAAAAAGCCTATAACATGTATAATTGGTGGATCTAAAATATCTTCCAAAATAAATATAATAAAAAACTTAATACCAAAATTTAATAGCATTATAATAGTTGGTGCTATGGCGAACAACATATTGAAATACAAAGGTTTAAAAATTGGTAACTCTGTTTATGAAAAAAATATTGATTACATAATTCGAGAGATTTTCTCGTATGCCGAAAAAAATAAATGTAAAATATATTTTCCGAAAGATGTTAAAATTGGAAAAAAACTGAACGATAAATCTTTTGAAAAAGATTTTAAAGATATTGAAGATGATGATATGATACTTGATGTAGGATCAAAAACATTAGTTGAAATAAAAAGAATTATTGACGATTCCTCGACAATATTATGGAACGGACCATTAGGTTACTTTGAAAATGAAAATTTTTCATTAGGAAGCTCAGAAGTTGCAAAATATATAGCAAACAGGGGGAACAAAATATTTTCTGTTGTTGGTGGAGGCGATACGGTTGCAATAATTAATTCACTAAATATGAAAGATAAATTTAATTTTGTTTCAACTGCAGGTGGAGCATTTTTAGAATATCTTGAAGGCAAAGTTCTCCCTGGTATAAAAGCATTAAATTAAATGTCTGAACTAAACAAAATCGCTCTTCAAATATTGTCAAATGGCAAAGGCATACTTGCAGCTGATGAAAGTACAGCTACAATGACAAAAAGATTAGATTCAGTAAAAGTACAATCTGATGAAAATAATAGACTGCTTTTTAGACAAACTCTTTTTTCATCTTTAACAATGAAAGATTGCATAGGTGGAGTAATACTATACGACGAAACAATAAGACAAAAAACTTCTGATGGAAAAACAATACCTGAATTAATAAACTCAAGTGGTTCATTAACTGGTATTAAAGTTGATACAGGGGCCAAAACATTAGCGGGATCTAAAGAAGAAAAAATTACTGAAGGTTTAGACGGTTTAAGAGAAAGACTAAAAGAATATTATAAACTTGGAGCAAGATTTACAAAATGGAGAGGTGTCTACCTTATATCAGATAAATATCCAAGCAAATTGTCAGTTTCAGCAAATGCTCATGCATTAGCTAGATATGCAGCATTAGTCCAAGAAGCAGGAATGGTTCCTATAATTGAACCCGAAGTTTTAATGGATGGTCATCATTCAGCTAAGGATTGTTTAACAAAAACATCAGAAGTAATAAGTAAATGCTATGAAGAATTGGAATTGTGCAAAATTGATTTAACAGGAACAATATTAAAACCGAACATGATTTTACCAGGTAAAGACTCTAAAGAAAAAATTTCTAATGATGAAATAGCAGAATTAACATTAGAGTGTTTAAAAAATAATGTGCCTTCATCAGTCCCGGGTATAGCTTTTCTCTCTGGTGGTCAAACAGAAATAGAGGCAACTAAAAACCTTAACCAAATAAATATTAAAAATAATACAGATTTTATAATGACTTATTCTTATGGAAGAGCTCTACAACAAAGTGCGTTAAGATTTTGGTCAAAAGATATAAATAACATAGTTGGAACTCAGAAAATTTTTGATCATAGAGCTAAAATGTGTTCTTTGGCGGCGCAAGGAAAATGGTCAAAAAGTTTTGAAAACTCATAATAAAAAATTTATTTATTTAATATCTCCTAATAAAATAATAAATAATTCATTTTACAATATCTTAAATCAAGTTTTTAAATCAAAAAAAGTAAAATTTTTTCAATTAAGACTTAAAAAAGGAAGCATTAAAAAAAAAGTTATAATTGCAAAGAAAATACTGCAAATTTGCAAAAAAAATAAAGTAAAATTAATTATTAATGACGATCCTAATCTTGCTTCGAAAGTGAATGCACATGGATGTCATTTGGGTCAAAAAGATATGAATATTTTTGATGCAAGAAAAATTTTAAAAAATAAAATAATTGGAGTTACTTGTCATAATTCAATCAAACTTGCTAGAATTGCTTTATCAGGTGGTGCGGATTATATTGCATTAGGAGCGTTCTTTAAAACTAAAACCAAAAAAGTTACACATAAAGCAGATATCAAATCCTTAATTAAAATTAAAAAGTTAATAAATTTACCAGTTGTAGTTATTGGAGGAATTAATGATAAAAATTATAAAAAACTATTGTTGAATAAAGCAGATTTTTTAGCTATTTCAGGCTACATTTGGAATAATAAGAAGTTAAAACCACACCAAGCAATAAAAAAATTAATATGAAAATAAACGCAACAGAAATAAGAGTGGGAATGATATTGGAATATAAGGACGATCTATGGGAAGTATTAAAAACTAATCATGTTAAACCTGGCAAAGGTGGGGCATTTGCTCAGATTGAAATGAAAAGTTTAATTAAAAACACAAAACTTAATGAAAGATTTAGGTCTAGCGAAACTGTAGAAAAAGCATCAATAGAAGAGGAAAAATATAATTTCTTGTATAGTGATGAAAATGATTTTTATTTTATGAACCCCTCATCATTTGAGCAAATTAATTTAAGTAAAAGTATAGTAGGTGATAAAGGTAAAATGCTTACAGAAAATCTAGAGGTAACTATTAACTTTTATAATGAAAACCCTTTAAGCATTTTACTTCCGAACCAATTAACATGTAAAATAGAAAGCACAGATGTTGCATTAAAAGGTCAAACTGTTTCTTCTTCTTATAAACCAGCTATACTTGAAAATGGATTAAGTATACAAGTTCCTCCTTTTATCGAAAGTGGAGATAAAGTAATAATTGATACTAGAACAATGGAATACGTTAAAAAAGTTTAAGATGAATTCAATATCTCCAAATTTAAATTTAATGATAAAAGCCTGTGAAAAGGCATCAAAGGTTATAATAAGAGATTTTGGTGAATTGGAAAATTTGCAAGTATCAAAAAAGGGTCCAAAAGATTTTGTAACCAAAACAGATAAAAGAGTAGAAAATATTTTAATTGAAGAATTATCAAAATCAAAAAAAAATTATTCATTTATAACTGAAGAGACTGGAAAAATTTTAAATAAAAATAAAGATATTTTTTGGGTCATTGATCCTATTGATGGTACAACAAATTTTTTACATGGAATTCCCCATTTTGCCATTTCTTTAGCATTAAAGGAAGATGATGAAATAGTTATAGGACTTGTATTTGATCCAATAAAAAATGAAATTTTTTATGCTGAAAAAAATAATGGATCATATTTCAATAATAATAGAATAAGAGTCTCAAAAAAATCTGATTTGGATGAATGTCTATTTGCTACTAATAACAAAGGAGTAAAGGCGATTCATCCAAAATTAAATCTTAGGAGCACAGGCTGTGCGGCTTTAGATATGGCTTATGTTGGTTGTGGAAGGTTTGATGGATATTTCCACAATAAGATCAATCTATGGGATATTGCTGCAGGAAAAATAATAGTTGAAGAAGCTGGTGGCAAAGTAAATGATATTTTTAGTTTTAAGGAAAATAAAATAGATATAAGGGCTGCAAGCTCCAATATTTTTGATAAAATGCTTGAAAATATTGCTAAGTTTTAATTGTTTTTATAAAAAGTTTTGTTATAAAACCGCTCATGAAAAAAAATATTCATCCAAATTATCATCTTATAAATGTTGAGATGACTGACGGAACACAATTTCAAACACGCTCAACCTGGGGTAAAGAAGGCGATGTTTTAAAACTTGAAATAGATACAAAATCTCATTCTGCTTGGACCGGTGGAAAGCAAAAAATATTAGATAAAGGAAGAATTAGTAAATTCAACAAAAAATTTCAAAATTTCAGATCAGAAGATAAAAAATAATGACAAATGGTCCTTTAATGCCTATGGCGACTGCTGTTTGGTTAGTTGATAATACAACTTTAACTTTTAAACAGATAGCAGAGTTTTGCAAACTTCATGAAGTTGAAGTCCAAGGTATAGCTGATGGGGAGGTTGCTAAAGGAATAATTGGATACAATCCAATTATATCAGGTCAATTAACTAAAGAAGAAATTGAACTATCAAGCGTGGATAACAATAGACCACTTAAGATAAAATCAGAGGATATAAAAATTAAATCTGATGAAAAAAAAATCAAAAAATATGTCCCCTTATCAAAGAGACAAGATAAACCGGACTCTGCTTTATGGCTAATTAAACAATATCCAATTCTTAAAGACTCTCAAATTGCTAAGTTAATAGGTGTAACAAAAAATTCAGTTTCTTTAATAAGAAATAAAAGTTATTGGAATTTTAATAACTTAAATCCAAAGGACCCTGTTGCAATGAACTTATTCTCGCAAAAAGATCTGATGATCGCGATTGAGAAAGCAGAAAAAAGAGTTGCAAAAGAAAAAAAGGATAAAGAAATTGGAAAAAAATAATGTTGTTTAATTATAATAGACAAATATTATGTAAAATGCTATCTAGGCGCGTTTTTGGAGGTTGTTATTAAAATAGAAGTTAAAGATAATAATGTTGAGCAAGCACTGAGAGTTTTAAAAAGAAAGCTTCAGAGAGACGGTTTTTTCAAAATAATAAAATTGAAAAATAACTATGAAAAGCCATCAGAAAAGAAAAAAAGAATTCTTCAGGAAAACATAAAGAGAGTAAAAAAGCTCAATAAATTAAAAAATAGGATTTAATATTATCGCGGGGTGGAGCAGCCTGGTAGCTCGCAAGGCTCATAACCTTGAGGTCGGCGGTTCAAATCCGTCCCCCGCAACCAAATTTATAATTTAAATTTAGATTTTTTTGTATCAATTAAAAATCCTTTGACTGTATCCGTGGTTAACTTTTGGAAACTTTTTCCGAAATTTTCGATTTTTTCTATTATATTTGGTGGAACTGTAATTATGTGGCAACCTAATTTTTTTGATTGAAGATAATTATAAGGTTCTCGAGTACTTGCCCACAAAATTTTAACATTTTTATATTTTTTTGAAATTTTCAAACTATTTATAAATTCCGGAATTGGATCTTTACCAGTATCTGCCATCCTGCCAGCAAAAATAGAAATTATAACTTTTGTTTTTTTATTTATAATTTTTAATATCTGTTTAGTTTGACTAGAAGAATAGACAGCGGTTATATTCAATTTTATATTGCTTTTGTTTAGTGTTGATATTGCTTTACCTGTAAATTTACCTTTGGAATTAGTGATGGGGACTTTTACAAAAACATTTTTGCCCCACTTACTAATTTTATATCCTTGTAAAATCATGTTATCGATATCATCTGAAAAAACTTCAAAAGAAATTGGTTTATTTGTAATTTTGAGTATCTCTTTAGAATATTTTGTATAATTTTTTGCTCCAGCTTTCCTCATTAAGCTAGGATTAGTAGTGAAACCTTTTACAATAGTTTTTTTGTTAAATTTCTTAATTAAATTTATATCTGCAATATCACAAAATATTTTAGTCAATTATAAGCTCTTAACTATTTCTTCAGTCATTTTTTTTGCATCAGCGAATAACATAAGAGTATTATCACGATAAAAAAGATCATTGTCAATTCCAGCATATCCGGGTGATAAGCTTCTTTTTACAAATAAAACTGATTTACTCTTTTCAACATCTAAAACAGGCATACCATAAATTGGGCTTTGTGGGTCGGATTTAGCAATCGGATTAGTAACGTCATTTGCTCCTATAACATAAGCAACATCACAATTTGCAAAGTCATTATTAATTTCTTCCAATTCAAATACTTCGTCATACGGAACATTGGCTTCAGCTAACAAAACATTCATGTGTCCTGGCATTCGTCCAGCAACAGGATGTATAGCATAAGTCACTTTTACCCCATTTTTTTTTAGAAGATCTACCATTTCTCTTAATGCGTGTTGTGCTTGAGCAACTGCCATTCCATATCCTGGAACAATTATAACTGAAGATGCATTTTTCATTAAGAATGCAGCGTCATCAGCATTACCACTTTTAACAGGCTTTTGTTCTTTAGTATTTGTGGTGGATGATTGATCCGTTGCACCCCATCCTCCAAGAATTACATTAAAAAATGATCTATTCATTCCTTTACACATTATATAGGAAAGTATAGCTCCGGATGACCCTACTAAAGCTCCAGTAATAATTAACGCAGTATTTTCTAATGTAAATCCTATTCCTGCTGCAGCCCATCCGGAGTAAGAATTTAACATTGAAATCACTACTGGCATATCAGCTCCACCTATTGGTATTATTAACAATACTCCAACTACAAAAGATATTAAAACTAATGACCAAAAAATATTAGATGATTGTGATATACATAAATAATAAATTAAGAATATTATTGTTAGTCCTAAAATTAAATTAATTATATGTTGTCCTTTAAATGTAATAGGTGAACCAGACATAATTCCTCTTAATTTTAAAAAAGCAATTATTGAACCAGAAAAAGTTATTGCTCCAATTGCTGCACCTAGAGACATTTCGATCAAACTCGCGAGTTTGATATCACCTACAATTCCCAAATTAAAAGCCTCTGGTTTTAAAAATGCAGAAATAGCAACAAATACAGCTGCAAGACCTACAAGACTATGAAAACCAGCAACAAGTTCTGGCATAGCTGTCATTGGAATTCTGAAAGCAATAAAAGCACCTAAAGAACCTCCAATTAAAAGAAATATTAAAACGTAAATAAAACCTGATCCAAAATTTCCAACTGTTAAAAAAGTTACAATTATTGATATTGCCATACCAGCTATACCAAAATAGTTTCCTTGCCTTGATGTTTCTGGTGATGACAAGCCTCTTAAAGCCAGAATAAATAGTATTCCAGATATTAAGTAAAAAATTGCTGATAAATTAGCTGACATGTTATTTTTTCTTCTTTTTATACATCTGCAACATTCTCTGTGTTACCAGAAATCCACCAAATATATTTACTGCAGCTAAAATTATTGCAAGAAATCCGAAAATATTTGATGTTTCAAAAACAGTATTAGAGGAACCAGCTAATGCAGCAATTATTGCTCCAACAATTATCACTGACGATATAGCATTAGTAACTGACATTAAAGGTGTATGTAAAGACGGGGTTACACTCCAAACAACATAATAACCAACAAAAATTGATAATATAAAAATACTTAATCTGAATATAAAAGGATCTATTTCCATTATTTCACTATTGTTTTTTCAATTATTTCATCGTCTAAGTTAATTTTAAAATCTTTTTTATCCTTATCATATAAATTATTTATAAAGTTAAACATATTTTTTGCATATAAATTTGAAGCTGAAACTGGTAATTTATTTAAAATATTTACTTCCCCCATTATTTTTACTCCTTTGTTATCAACTATCTTATCAACCTCTGTTAATTCTGAATTCCCTCCTTGCGAAGCTGCTAAATCATAAATTATAGAGCCAGCTTTCATTACATCAATCATTTCTTTTTTTATAATTATAGGAGCTTTTTTACCTGGTATCAAAGCAGTACATATAACTATATCAATTTTTTTTAATGTTTCTTTAATAAGTTCCTCTTGTTTTTTCTTAAAATCATCAGATGTTTCTTTTGCATATCCACCTTCTGTCTCTAAATTCTCTGAACCTTTAACTATTAAGAACTTTCCTCCTAAACTTTCTACTTGTTCTTTAGAAGCTAACCTCACGTCTGTTGCAAAAACTATTGCTCCCATTCTTTTTGCTGTTGCTATGGCTTGCAAACCTGCAACTCCAGCACCGACAACTAAGACTTTTGCGGCTGAAATTGTGCCAGCAGCTGTCATCATCATTGGTATTGCTTTTTGAAAGTAAGCAAAAGAATCAATTACTGCTTTATATCCAGCAAGATTTGCTTGGGATGAGAGAATATCCATTGATTGTGCTCTTGTTATTCTAGGTAAAAGCTCAAGTGAGAAACAATGTATTTCTTTAGAAATTATTCCTTTAAGTTTTTGCTCATTTTTATGAATGTTTAAAACTCCTATTAATATTTGTTTTTTTTTTAATTTATTTAAATATTCATCGTTTAGAATGTTCATTTGTACAATAGCGTTGGAATTTAAAAGTATTTCTTCAGTTGAAAATATGGAGGCTCCCTCAGAAATATAATTGTTATCATCTATTCCTAAATGAACGGCGTAATTTTTACTTATATGAACTTCCAATCCTAATGACTTATACTTCTTAACAACATCTGGAGTGATGGCTACTCTTTTTTCATAATCAATATTTTCAGAAATAGATCCTATAATCATACTATAATAAAAAAATTGCCATAAGGAGCAATATAATTACTACTGCAACTGACCCCCAAAGAACAAATTTAGTAAAGTTGTTCCACGTATTTTTATGATTTTCGTTATCCATTGATTATTTTTGTCTTGCTTTGAATTTAGGATTTTTTTTATTTATTATATATACTCTACCTCTTCTTCTCACTAATTTAGAGTTGAGGTCTCTTTTTTTCAAAGATTTTAATGAGCTAGCTACTTTCATATTAATTCACGTTAATAAACGATCTTATATAATCTTTCAAACTTATTTTTCCAAATCTACGATAAATTTTAGGACTATAAGATAAATCAGTCAATGCAGATGCATACCTCTCTCCTAATCTCGGAGGTAAAAATTTAATCTTGCGATTATACATCTTTGCTACTTCTAAAATAGTGAATGACTCTTTGTTAGATATGCTGTAGTAAGCATTTCTATTTTTTTTCCAAGCCTCATAACAAACATTTACCGTATCAGAAATATGAGTAAATCTTCTCGATTGTGAACCAGGTCTTACAACAGTCAAAGGTTTTCCTTTTTTATATAATCTCTCAAATATACCAATAACAGTTGCCATATTTCCATTTTGAATTTGCCTCGGACCATAAACATTGTAGAAATAAATAATTTCAAAATTTAATTTAAACCAATTTCTTAAATTTTCTAAAAGTTCTAAATTTTTCTGTTTTGTGAATGCATAAGGAGATAAATTTTTATCATTACCTTTATTTCCTAAGCTTGATGAAGTTGCTGAGTAAATTAATTTTATTTTGTTTTCTAAACAAAACTTGAAAACTTCTTTGCTTCCAAGAGAATTTGAATTGAAACATTCATGAAATTTTTTAAAACTCTGAAATATTCTTGAAAATTCTGCAAAATGAAAAATGACTTTTATTTTATTTTTATATTTTTTTAATAATTTTTTTATATTGCTTGTGTCTCCTTTTATATATTTTATCTTATTTGATATAATATGATTTTTTTTACTTCCTGATGAATAGTTATCTAAACTTAGAATATTATATTTGGTTTTAGATAAAAGTAATTCAATTAAATTTGATCCAATAAAGCCGGCACCGCCTGTTACTAAAATAAAATTTTTCATTTGGAGTTAGCCTGGCAATGTCCTACTCTTCCATGCCTTAAGACAAAGTACCATCGGCGCAGCAAGGCTTGACTTCCGAGTTCGGAATGGGATCGGGTATTACCCTTACGCAATAATCACCAGGCAAAAGATTTATATTTAAAAAAATAAATAAGTAAACATAAAAAATTGATGTTAGATTAATTTTTTTCCTTTAAATGACCATAAAATAAAACCTACAGGGAAATACATTAAGATCGATAACCAATTATTGAAAATATTTCCATTTGGAGCAATTGGCCAAATAGAAATAATAATTGCAATTAATAAGCAAAGTTCAAAATCATTGATATTATTTTTATCTTCTCTTAATAAAAAATTTCTTAATATATTTTTTGATATAATTATTATTAAATAAATAAACAACGCAAAAACATAAATAAAGCCAATTAATCCTGTCTCAGCTAATAATTGTAAATATGTATTATGTGGATGGGTAGAGCATGAATTAACAGATATATAATATTCTTCTTTTGAACAATAGAATCTAAAATTTTTGTATCCAATTCCAAAAATAGGGTTATCCTTAAACATTTTAATTGCTGAAATATAATGTTCATGATGGGTTTTAGAAAATATATAGATTTTTTTTTTAAATAAATTATCACCATCAACTTGTTCAGTTTTTATATTGTTATTTGTAGTAATATTCATGTCTTTAAATGTTTGATCAAAGACTCTTTTTTTTGCATCTAGCTCGATAACTGAGAGTATTAAAATAAAAAATATTGAGATTGTAAAAATCAAAGATCTCATCAATTTATATTTAAGAGATGAAAATATAAATAATAAAGCTCCAATATTAATAAAAAAAAATGCTGTTCTTTCCCCACTTAAGAAAACTGCGATATCTGCAAATACAAATATAATAAAAGTTATAAGTTGTATGTTTTTATTAATGTACTTTTTTTCAATACAAAATATCATTAAACCAAATAGTATTGGTAAAAACCTGCTTAAATAACTTCCATATACAAGTTCATCTCCAAAAAAACTACTTATGCGAGGACCAGGGTATAATTTCCAACCTAAAATATTTTGACCTAAGAAATATTGTATATAACCATCAATAATTAAAACTAAAAAGCATGCTAGAAGAGAATAAAATACATGTAAGATTAATTTTTTGTTATTCTCTAATACATACCATACACAAAGAGAAAATAATCCAAACCTTATATAAAATAGTGAATTTTTAAGTGAAAAAAATGGTTCGTTAGAAATGAAAGTCGAATTAAATATTATATAAATACAAAATAACAAGAAAAAAAAAGTAATTTTATTTTTGTAAAATCTTTTTAATGATTTATCTAAAATTATTTTAATTAAAAAAATTATCGCACATAAAGTTACTACTAAATCGCTCAAAAGAGGCCCTGTAATTAATAATGCAGGAATTAAAATAATTAGGATACTCAAAAATTGTACTATTAAGGCATCTTTCCTATTTTTTTTTATCATATAATATCTACTAAATTTATATCAATTTAATTGTTTCTGATATAACACAGATTATCTATAAATTATTAGTATTAACAAATTTTATGGAATATGTTTTAATTTTATCAGTCACATTTGTAGCATTTGCATTAAATATTTTAAATAGATATAAGATATCAAAATTTCTTAAAATTATTGATTATCCCGACAAAAAAAGGAAAATACATAAATCTCCTATACCTTTAAATGGGGCATTATGGTTTCCTATCTATTTAATTTTAATTTTAATTTATTTTTTTTTATATGAAAATGAATTTGAAAGTATAATTTTTTATATATCGATCATATCCTTAACCTTGTTTTTGGTTGGAATGTTAGATGATAGTATATCTTTGAATCCTAATTATAGATTATTAATTTTTTTTTTAATCTTCGTGCTTTTTTTTGAAACAAATAATGAGTTTAGAATAAAAGAAATTTACTTTGAAAGTTTAGATTTTAATATCAGTCTAAATATTTTTTCCTCAGTGTTTACAGCATTTTGCTTAACTGCTTTTATAAATTCTATAAATCTTGTTGACGGAATAAATGCACTGGCAAACGCTATCATACTTATTATCTTATCAACATTATACTTGAATTTTGAAATAAATAATTTTTTTATTTTAATAATAATTATTTATCTAATTATAAATAATTACTTCATTTATAAAAACTATTATTTTTTGGGAGATGCGGGTTCTCTTGGTCTATCTACATTTGTAGGTCTATATGTGATTTATATATATAATGTAAATTTTGATTCAAATTTAAATCTTCTAAAATCTGAAGATATATTTATACTTATGTCTTTTCCAGGTTTAGATATGCTTAGGGTATTTATTTCTAGAATTTTAAGAAAAAAAAGTCCATTTATTGGAGAAAAAAACCATCTTCATCATTTTTTAATAAAGAAATATTCACTGAAAATTACACTTACACTTTATTTAAGTTTTATGTTAATTCCAATTATATTAAATTTTTTTGTTAATATTTATGCATCCTATAACCTGTTATTGTGTTTTATCCTTTATCAAATACTTTTGAAAATTTCTGTTCATAAAACAAGAATAATATGAAAATAATTGTGATGATATAAAATTTAAAATAATTATATATGTTAAAATTTAATTTCTTAATTAATTATGAATAGTATTTCTTTAATTATACCTTCTAAAGGAGATAGTAAACAAGTGCATAAATTGTTGAGTACAATATCTTTGCAAAAACTACTGCCAAATGAAATAATTTTAATAAATACTAATATTAGTAAATTTAAATATGAAGATGTTTATTTAAAATTTTTTAAGTCAAAAAAAATATATTTCAGATGTTATAATCATAAAAATTTAAATCCAGGAGAAGCCAGAAATGTTGGAGTAAATTACTCAAAATATGATTTAATCGCTTTTTTAGATGTTAATACTAAACCAAACAATGATTGGCTTAAAAATGCGAACAATTTAATAAATAAAAAAAAAACTGATATAGTTTTAGGAACGACAAAATATTTAGCAAACAACAACAAAGAAAAAATTATTAGAGCCTCAACCTTTGGATCATCCTCAATAATAACTATTCCCGGATCCTTGTTAAAAAGAAATGTTTTTCAAAAATGTGGTTATTTTCTAAAAAATGTTAGAGCAGGTGAAGACGGGGATTGGATAAGAAGAGTAAAACTTCACAACATTAAAACTTCTAAAAATAATGAAAGTTTAGTTTACTATGGACTTATAGGTAGTAATTTTAACAATATCGTTAGGAAATGGTTTAGAAACTATTCCATTTCAAATAAATTAGATCATCTTAAAGGTCAAAGAGATATATATAACATTGGATTATTAATAGTTTTACTTTTTTTTATTTTTAATTGGAATGCAATGTTTGCTGATTGGGATATGGAAAGATCAACCTACATACCTCATATAACTAAATTAAGCTTTTTACTATTAGGCATTTTTTATACCTGTGTTAGAGGAATATACCTACCAGTAAAAAAAGGAGAGAATTTGAAATATATTTTTCCTTATAATTTTATTTTTATTACTATTTTTTCTTGCATTCTAGATATAACTAAAATCTTAGCTTTTTTTATAAATTCAAAGAAAAATCATTAAAGGATATTGCATTACTATCTTTTTTTGAAATATAATATTTTTTCTTAATTGGCCATTTAATAGCTAAATTTTTATCATTCCATTTTATAGAAATTTCTGAAGCTTTATTATAAAAGTCAGAACATAAATATTCAACTTTTGCAATTTTACTTAATGTTAAATAACCATGAGCAAAACCTGAAGGTATATATATTTGATGATTTTCAGCTGAAGATAACTTTATTAATTTATGTTTTCCAAAATATTTTGATTTTTTTCTCAAATCTACAACTACATCTAAAATATTACCTTCTATGACACGTAATATTTTCTCTTGTGCATGTTTGTTTTTTTGTAAATGTAATCCTCTTAGACTATTTTTTTTCGAAATTATGTAATTAATTTGTTTACATTTAAAATTTACTTTTGTTATTTTTTTAAAAACATTTTCATTAAAAGACTCTGTGAATGTCCCACGCTTATCCAAGTGAATATCTTTTTTAAACAAAATACAATCGTTAAAAAATTTTTTTATTATTTTCATAGTATATTTTTTAATTTTTTGTAAAAAGGACTTTTATTATTTATATACTTTAAAAGTTTTTTTTTAGAAATAAAACTACTTTTAAAAGCCTCTATTTCTAAACAACCTACTAATTGTTTTTCATTTTCATAATTATAAACATGATTAATGGTTTTTACATAGTCTGAATGATTGCCAGCGTCATACCAATATTGTTCGTTATTTAATAAATGTATATTAAGTTCATTTTTATCTAATATTTGATTGTTTAAGTCGGTTATCTCCAACTCATTTCTATATGAAGGTTTTAGTTTCTTTGCAATTTCAATAGCACTATTATTATAAAAATAAATTCCTGTTACAGCATATTTTGATACCAGCGATTTTGGTTTCTCAATAATTTTATTCACTTTTCCATTTTTAAATTTTAGTACTCCGTATTTATTTGGGTGATTAACTTTTTTTCCAAAAATTGATTGACTTTCCGAATTTGAGGCATTCAAAAATTTTTTTTTTATGTCTTTACCAAAAAATATATTATCTCCTAAAATCAGACAAAAATTTGATCCTTTAAGAAACTTTTCGGCAAGTATTAAGCCCTCTGCAATACCATTGGGTTTTTTTTGAATTTTATAAGAAAACTTTAATCCAAGATTTTCACCATTTCCCAATAAATTTTTATATAATTTAATATGATGTGGAGAAGAAATAATTAATATTTCTTTTATGCGAGACATAATTAAATTTGAAATTGGGTAATATATCATAGGCTTATTATATATAGGTAAAAGCTGTTTTGAGATAACCTTTGTTAATGGATATAGTCTACTTCCTGAACCACCTGCTAGAATTATTCCTTTTCTATTCATTAATTAAATTTCTCCTTAGATCCTGTTTCCACGTTGATAATTTTATATTTAAGGCTTGACTAATTTTAGTGTTGTCAAGCATTGAATTATATGGTCTTTTAACTTTTTCATTATCGTTATTATACTCATAAGGTTTTATTTTTTTACTATTATATTTTAATTTTTCAGCAATAAATTTAGCAGTATGATATCTTGATTTGGGTTTTGATGTTGAAAGATTATATAAACCAAATTTAAATTTATTTAACTTAATTAATTTAATTATATTAATCAGATACTTAACGATAAATTTTGCACTAGTTGGGCTTCCAATTTGATTAATAGGAACGCAAATGTTTTCTCTTTTTTTTAGTTTTGTTTTAATTTTATTAATAAAATTGTTATTAAAATTTAAATTATATAGCCATGATACCCTTAAAATTATATATTTACATTTTGATTTAATTATAAATTTATCAGCAAGAAGTTTTGTTTTCCCATAGTAATTTAATGGATTAGTTTTAGAAAGTTCTAAATAAGGTTTTTTTGCTCTACCATCAAAAACAAAATCTGTCGAAAAATGAATTAGTATTATATTATTTTTTTTACAATACTTTGTTAATTCTATAACTGCCTTAGTATTAATATTGTAACATTTTTTTCTATCTATCTCTGCTTTATTTACATCTGTGTAAGCAACACAATTAATTATGATATTTGGTGAGTAAAACTTTAATATTTTCTTTAATTCTATTAAATTTAAATAGTTAAATTTTTTATTATTTTTTCTAGAAATACTTATAGCATCTAATTTTTTTGATAACTCACTGCCTAATTGGCCGTTACTTCCAAAAATTAAAATATTCATTCACTTGTATCTTTCAATATAGTAATCAGCAATTCTATTTAAACCTTCATCAAGATTTACTTTAGGTCTCCATTTTAATTTTTTTATTTTTGTTGAATTTATGGCATACCGAAAGTCATGACCCGGTCTATCTTTTACAAATTTAATTAAGTTTTTGTATTTTTTCTTTTTTGGAATTTTATTATCTAAAATTTTACATATTTTATAAGCTAAATCTAAATTTAATATTTCATTAGATGAACCAATATTATATTTTTGTCCATTTGCACCTGACTTTAAGATTTTTAATATGGCTTCGCAATGATCATCAACAAATATCCAATCTCTTATATTTTTACCTTTTCCATAAATAGGTATGTCTTTATTCTTAATTGCATTTCTAAATATCGTAGGAATTAATTTCTCATCGTTTTGAAATTTTCCATAATTATTAGAGCAATTTGTGACTATATATGGTAATTTGTATGTATTAAAAAAACTTCTCAATACCAATTCGCATGCTGCTTTACTTGATGAGTAAGGATTATTAGGCTTTAACAAAGAATTTTCTCTAAACGGTTTACCATTCATTTCTAGAGAGCCATATACTTCATCAGTACTTATATGAATAAATCTGAAGATTTTTTTTTTGATTTTGTTTAGATCACGATAATAGACTTTTAAAGCTTCAATAAAATCAATGAAGCACATTAAATTATTTTCGTAAAAATACTTTGGTTGATTTATCGAGTTATCTACATGACTCTCCGCAGCAAAATTAACAATTCTATATATTTTGTTTTTTTTTAAGATTTTAATAATTTGATTTTTATTTTTAATATTTAATTTATAAAATAGATAATTCTTCTCTTTTTTAAAATATTTTAATTGTTCTTTATTTGCAGCG
>CACGWQ010000012.1 GCA_902576815.1 uncultured Pelagibacteraceae bacterium | reverse complement strand
AAAATTCAGTTTGGATTGCTTGGCCTTATAATAAAAATGATTGGCCTGGATTATATCAATTTATTCCTGAAGTAATTTTAAAGATTATAAAAAAAATTTCAAAAAATCAAAAAATTAACTTAATCGTTAGCAAAAATATAAAAAATATAAAAAAATTAATAAAACTTAATAAAATTAAAAATATCAACTTCCACTATATTAAAACTGATAGAATATGGTTAAGAGATTCTGGACCCATATTTATAACAAATAAGTTTAAAAAGAAAAAAGTAATACTAAATTTTGGTTTTAACGGATGGTCAAAGTATAAAAATTATAAAAATGACAATAAAATCAATAATAGTATTAGTAAAATTACTAATTTTAAAAAGATTGATCCAATAATCAAAAAAAAAGGCAGAATTAGAAAAATAATCATGGAAGGGGGGGCATTTGATGTAAATGGCTCAGGTACAATTCTATTAACTGAAGAATGTTTATTAAGCAAAATTCAAGAAAGAAATAAAAATTTTAAAAAAAAAGACTACGAAAAAATGTTTAATAAATACTTAAATATAAAAAACTTTATATGGCTTAAAAAAGGAATTGCTGGCGATGATACACATGGACATGTTGATGACATATCAAGATTTGTTTCAAGAAATACGATTATGACTGCGGTTGAAAATAATAAAAAAGATATAAATTACAAAAACTTAAATAAGAATTTAAATATATTGAAAGATAGTAAATGTGAGGAAGGAAAGAAATTCAAAATTATAAAAGTTCCTATGCCTTCACCAATTTATATTGAGAATACAAGAGTTCCTGCAAGTTATATGAATTTTTATATTTGTAATAAAAAAATAATTCTTCCAATATTCAAAGTAAAAGAAGACAATATTGTAATTAAAATTTTCAAAAATTACTTTAGAAATAGAAAAATCGAAACAGTTGACTGTAGCAAATTGATATGGGGATTTGGTGCAATACATTGCATGACCCAACAAGAACCTAAAATTTAGTTATGCTGCTTTTAGTGTGCCGAGTAATAGTCTAAAAGGTATCAACATTACAAGGGCTACAAATATTTTTACCGCAAGATCTCCTAACGATAAAGTTACCCAAGGAATTCCCGTTCCATAGAATGATATTGAGAAAAATAAAAAAGTATCAACAGTTGAACCTATCAAAGAAGATGTTAGAGGTGCTATAAACCACTTTTTTTGTCTTAATTGATCAAATATCTGAACATCTAAAAGTTGAGCAATTATAAAAGCTGTTCCTGAACCAATTGCTATTCTTATAGAAATAAGATCAGTAAAATTAGTTGAAAATATTATAGTAAACAAAATTCCAATTGTGAAACCTATATAGACAATTTTTCTTGCTACTAATTTTCCAAAGGATCTGTTGGCTAAATCTGTAATTAAAAATGCAATTGGATAACTAAAAGCACCGTAAGTTAAAATTTCCTCTAAACCGTAATATTTTATAGGAAATTGAACTAAATAATTAGATGCTAGCACAACCAATCCCATTAAAAATGAGAGAGTAAGGAAAACTTTATTCATTATGCTGTTTTTGCAATTATTGATTTTTTAAGCTTTTTTAATCTTAACGATAAATCTCTTGATTTTGCAGATTTTAAGAAATTATCAAAGCTACCTTTTTTATCTACAGATCTAACACCTGCATTTGAAACTGTTAATCTCATAGATTTTTTTAAAAGTTCACTTTTAAATTTTACTTTCTTTAAATTTGGAAGAAATCTTCTCTTAGTTTTATTGTTAGCGTGACTAACATTATGGCCTTTTAGAGGGATTTTACCAGTAAGTTCGCATTTTTTAGACATAAATTTTCAAGATGTATATGGTCTTAAAGAATACCAGTCAAGATTAATTTTTTGATCCAATAGCTTCAGAAATATTTTTAAAACCTTCTCTTTTTACAATTTCGTCGAGATCTTTATTAATCTTTGAAGCAATAGTTGGTCCTTTATAAACCATACCTGTATACAATTGCACAAGAGTTGCACCGCTTACAATTTTATTAAAAACGCCATCGGCGGAGTCAACGCCTCCAACTCCAATTATTAAGATTTTTTTTCCAACTAATTTAAAAAATTTATTAATCAATTCATTAGAGATATTTTCAAGTGGTTTTCCAGACAAACCGCCTTTCTCTAATTTATTTATATTAGATATATTTTCTCTATTTCTATCTGTCGTATTTGAAACTATAACTATTTGAACATTATATTTTAAAAAAAGTTTTGAGATTTCATCAATATTTTTTTCATCAATATCAGGAGATACTTTGACTGCTATTGGCACATTTGAATTTAAATTTTTCTTTTCTTCATTTATGCATTTTAAAAGATTATCTAACTCTTCATTTTTGTGAAAGTTTCTTAAATCTTCTGTGTTAGGAGAAGAAATATTAATTGTAATATAGTCTGCTAAATTATGAAATTTTCTGAAACAAATTAAATAATCTTCAACTCTGTTTTCAGTATCTTTATTAGGTCCTATATTAATACCAAGTAATCCATTAGGTGAATTATTTTCAATATTTTTTTTACTTTCTTCTGATCCAATATTATTAAATCCAAGTCTATTAATTAAAGCTTCATCTTCCTCCAATCTGAACACTCTTGGCTTTGGATTTCCTATTTGTGGTTTAGGTGTAATTGTACCTACTTCAACAAAACCAAATCCTAGTTTGTATAGAGGATTGTAAACTTCTGCATTTTTATCAAATCCAGCAGCAACACCTAGAGGAGAATTTAAGGTTTTGTTTAAAAATTTAGTTTGGATAGTAACTCTGGTTGTTTTATCTATAGCTGGTATCTGATTTAACTTTAAAGCCTTTATTGCTAGCGAGTGTGCAACTTCAGGGCTAAATTTAAATATAAAAGGTCTTATAAGATTAAACATTTTCAACCTTTTTTCTTATTAATTCTTTGGTTTCATTTACTCCAAAAAAACTAATGAAGAAGCCCATTCTGGGTCCATTTTCGTCACCAAATACAACCTCATAGATAAGCTTAAACCATTCTCTTAAATTTTCTTTATAACCATTTTCTTTTCCTACGGTAAAAATATTTGTCTGAATATCTTCAGGAGCCATTTTATCATTACAATTATCTAAAGACTTAATTAATGCTTTCAGTGCAACTTTCTCTTTTTCATTTGGAGTTTTATAAATTTTTTTTGTTTTTATAACATCATTGAAATATTTTATTGCATATTCAATTAAATTATCAAAAATTGGATGATCATTTTCATTAATTTCTGACTTGTATTTTTTTACAAATTTCCAAAGTAATTCTTTGCTGTCCGCATTACTTGTTTCAACTAAATTTAAAAGCATTGAAAAAGTCATAATTGTATTTTCCTCTGGCATTAATCCATTATGTACATGCCAAACTGGATTCATTAACTTCTGTAAATCATTTTGAGTTTTTCCTTTTTCTATAAAATCTAGATATTCATCAACAGCTTTTGGAACAACTTCTCTGTACAATTTTTTTGCTCTTTTTGGATTTTGATACATGTAAAGAGATAGACTTTGAGGAGATGCATAATTCAACCATTCATCTATAGTTACTCCATTACCTTTTGATTTAGATATTTTTTCACCTTTTTCGTCCAAAAAAAGTTCATACGCAAAACCAGATGGGTTAGATTTACCTAATGTTTTAATAATCTTAGTTGAAAGAATTGCACTCTCAATTAAATCCTTTCCATACATTTCAAAATCAACATCTAAAGCGTACCATCTCATTGCCCAATCAACTTTCCATTGCAATTTGCAGTTCCCGTCTAAAATACTTTTTTCCAATTTTGATCCATTATTATCAAATATGATTTTAGAAGATTTAGAATCAATTTCTAAAACAGGTATTTCAAGAACTTTTCCAGTTTCTGGGCATATTGGTAAAAAGGGGGAATAGGTTTTCTGTCTTTCTTTGCCTAAAGTTGGAAGAATTATTTCCATAATTTTTTCATAATTTTCTAGAACTAATTTTAGGGTGTCATTAAAATAACCAGACTTGTAGAGTTCTGTAGAACTTTTAAATGAATATTTAAATTTAAAATTATCAAGAAATTGTTTCAACATATTATTATTATGTTCTCCAAAACTACTAAACTTTTCAAATGGATCAGGGACATCCGTTAAAGGTTTATGAAGATTATTTTTGAGCTTTTCCTGATTTGGAACATTTTCAGGTACTTTTCTAAGACCATCCATATCATCAGAAAATGTAATAATTTCCTTTGGAATATCTGTTAAATGATCAAGGGCGTTGACAATCATTGTCGTCCTTGCAACTTCTCCAAATGTACCTATATGTGGTAGACCACTAGGACCATAGCCAGTTTGTAAAACTATTTTATTTTTTTTCTCTATGTTCGATTTTCTCTCTCTTAATAGCTTTTTAGCCTCAACAAATGGCCAGGCGTTTGTTTTGTCAAAATTTGTTTTGTCTATCACAACTACTTAAATATCCTTAATATCAGCCTTTTTAATAATTCATATAGAGTTGAAATTTATTTACCATAAAATAATGTCCATTCAAAATGTCCAATTATAAAACTGTCTTTTTTACATTAGGGGTTTTGCAAATTATTTTAGGTCTTTCAATGATTGTACCTATTTTAGTTCAATTAATATTTGATCAAATTGATGCAGGATTTATCGGATCAATGATTGCTACTATTGTTTTTGGTTTTTTATTTTTTATTTCTAATTATGATCATGATAAAAAGATTAGCTTACCACAGGCCTTTTTGCTCACAGCGCTTTCATGGTTAAGTATTGCTATATTTGGTTCTCTACCTTTAATTTTTTCTAGTACAGATTTGAGTTTTACAGATGCGTTTTTTGAGAGCATGTCAGGGATTACAACAACAGGATCTACAATAATCACAAATCTAAATGAAACATCTAAAGCAATATTACTTTGGAGAGGAATGTTGCAATGGTTTGGTGGAATTGGAATTATCGTAATGGCAATCACTCTAATGCCTTTAATGAATATAGGGGGAATGAAACTTTTCAATATTTCGTCTAATGATACTTCTGAAAAAATTTTTCCTAAAACCAAAGAAGTTTCATTAAGATTATTGTCTATATATTCCTTATTAACTTTAACTTGTGCTTTTTTTTATTTTATGTTTGGAATGAGTTTTTTTGATAGCATCGTGCATGCTATGACAACAATAGCGACAGGAGGTTTTGCAAATTATAATGAATCTATAGGTTATTTTAATAGCTCGTTAATAGAAATCAATGCAATAATATTTATTATTCTTGGAAGTGTACCCTTTATTAATTATATCAAATACTTAGCTGGAGATAAAAAAATATTTTTCAAAGATACACAAATAAAAACTTTTATAATTTTAGTTATTTTTTCAATTCTTTTAATATTTTTTTATTTATCTGTTATAAATAAAAGCTTAACTGAGATAAGTTTTTTGACTGTTAGCTTTAATATAATTTCTATTTTAACTGGAACAGGATATGCTACAGAAAATTTTAGTAATTGGGGTCAATTTCCATTAGTATATTTCATAATTTTAATGTTTATTGGGGGATGTGCAGGTTCTACAACTTGTGGAATAAAGATTTTTTAGAGTTCAAATTTTGTATCAATTTATATCAAATCAGCTGAAAAAAATAATTTATCCTCGAGGAATTTTCAAAATTAAATATCAAAATAATAATGTGGATGAAAAATTTATGGGCTCTATAATTTCATTTATATTTCTTTATATATTAATATTTTTTGTTGTAACCGCACTGCTATCACTTGATGGATTAGATTTTACGACTGCAATATCTGCTGCAGCCACATCAATTTCAAATGTTGGTCCAGGTTTAGGTGATATTATTGGACCTAATGGAAGTTTTTCAAGCCTGTCTGATTTTTCTAAATGGGTTCTCAGTGCGGCAATGATACTTGGAAGGTTGGAATTATTTGCAATTCTAGTATTATTTATCCCATCTTTTTGGAGAAAATATTAATGTTTGAAAAAAAACAAACCTGGTCGGAATCTATTTTAGTTTACAAAGATATTCGAATGCTAAGAATATTACTTCTTGGTGCAATTAGTGGATTTCCTTGGGTTTTAATTGCCAGCAGTTTAAGCCTTTGGCTAAAAGAAGAAGGTTTGAGTAGATCAACTATTGGATGGGCAGGTTTAATATTTGGGGTTTACGCCTTTAATTACTTGTGGGCACCAATAATTGATAGAATACAAATTCCATTTTTAACAAAAAGATTAGGGCACCGACGCGGTTGGATTGTCCTTATGCAAATTATAATTTTATTTAGTTTAATTGTTTGGAGTTTTATTAACCCTACAGAAAATTTGGCATTATTAATTAGTGTTGGATTAGTTATAGCAATTGCTTCGGCTACACAAGATATTACAGTTGATGCATTGAGAATTGAACAAATTAATGCTGATGAAGGAAAATCTATGGCAGCAGGTGCTGCTATGGCTGTAGTTGGGTGGTGGACCGGATATAAGTTAGGTGGTGTTATAGCATTGTTTACAGCCGAATTTTTTCAAAATATTGGAATTGAAGATTACTGGCAAACCACTTTTTTAATTCTTGGCGTAGTAGTAATTTTGATGAATATAGGTTTAATGTTCATACACGAGCCTATAACAACAGATAGGCAAAACAAACAAAAAGAAACAGACGAAATAATACAATCAAAACTTGGGTCAAATAATGTAATAACAAAATTTATTGCTTATATTACTGGTACAATAGGAGGTCCAATAATTAGTTTTTTCAAAAAAAATGGTTTCTCAATTGCAGTTGGAATCCTGGGCTTTGTCTTTCTTTTTAAAATTGGAGAAGCCTTTCTTGGACGAATGTCCATAGTATTTTATAAAGAGGTTGGATTTTCAAAAGGTGAAATAGCGATATACTCTAAAACTCTAGGCTGGATAACTACAGTTGTATTTACATTATTAGGCGGAATATTTGCTATGAGGGCTGGTACAATAAAAACAATGTTTGTTGCTGGTGGATTTATGGCAGCAACAAATTTATTATTTGCTGCTCTCGCGTGGTCTGGAAAATCTGAATGGTTGTTTGCTTTAGCAGTTATAGCTGATGATATATCTGCAGCATTTGCAACAGTTGCTTTCGTAGCCTTTATTTCTCTTTTAGTGGATAGGACTTATACCGCTACACAGTATGCACTTCTTGCTTCAATTGGAACTGCAGGAAGAACGACGCTTGCTTCTTCATCGGGTGCTTTAGTTGATTGGCTAAATGGAGACTGGGGAACCTTTTTTATAATTACCACTTTAATGGTTATCCCATCTTTAATTTTTTTATGGTTTATAAGGAATAAAATTAAAATTGGTGCAAAATAGTTTTTTTTTAAAAGAGCCTTTTGTCAATATATTAGAGGAACCAAAGAAGAACTCTAATATTAGCTCTCAACTTATCTACGGTGAGAGTTTTAAAATAATCAGTAAAAAAAATAATTATTTTAAAATAAAGACTTCATATGACAAATATTCAGGCTTTATAAAAAAAATTGATTGCTACAAAAAATTCAATCCAACTCACAAAGTTGGAATTTTAAAAGCTAGAATATATTTAGGTAATAAAAAAGAGAAATCAAAAAAGTTTTTACCATTTACGAGCAAGATTCAAATATTAAAAAAGGATCAAAATTTCATTATGTATAAAAAAGATAAATGGCTAAGATCAAAAGACATACTTCCAATCCAAAAAAAAAATTCTGATTTTGTAAAAATATTTAAAAGTTTTCTAAATTGTAAATATAAATGGGGTGGAAAAACATTTGAAGGAATTGATTGTTCGGCTCTATTACAAATATTTTATAAATTTAATAATAATTTTTTTCCAAGAGATACAATTGATCAAGTTAAATTAAAAAAAGGTGTGGGATACAAAAAAAAATTTAAAAAAGGTGATATTATTTTTTGGAAAGGACATGTTGCTATATGCATCAATACCAATGATCTTATACACGCTTATGGTCCAATAAAAAGAGTGATCATAATGCCAATTAAAAAAACGATAAAACTAATTAAAAAAACCGCGAAATTAGATGTAAAGAAAGTAACAAGTATCTGAATTATTCTCGACCAAAATCAGGTTTGGAAATATCTTGTTTTTGAGAAATTATTTGTTTTCTTACTACTTTTGAATTGATTAATTTTTTTATTATCTTTGAATTTTCTTTCTTGCTTATATTCTTCTTAAAATCTTTTAAATTTTTCATAAAAAGATTTATTGCTTCAATCATATTAGTTTTATTCTCGAAAAATATATCTCTCCACATTATTTCGTTGGATGCAGCAATTCTTGAGAAATCTCTTAATCCACCTGCACTAAATTTAATCAAATTTTTATTCTTTTTTTTCTGAAAATCCTGCGCAGTTTTTATTAAATTGTAAGCAATCAAGTGAGGTAAATGGCTAGTGACTGAAAAAATTTTATCATGATCATCAGGGTTCATAATAATTATTTTAGATCCTAAAGATTTCCAAAATCTCTCCACTTTTTTTTGTTTTAGAACATTTTTATCTTTTATTATTATGCACCACTTGTTTTTGAACAAATTAGCATTACCATATTTGGGCCCACTAACTTCGGATCCTGAGATAGGATGACTCATCACCCAATCAAGATTTTTTGATAATTTTTTTTTTTTTAAAGAAATTAGATTTTTTTTTGTTGAACCAACGTCAGTTATAATTGAATTATGATTGAGATTTTTATTTAATGACGAAAAAAATTTAGGATATTCACTCATAGGAGTGCTTAAAATCACAAGATCAATTTGTTTTAAATTTTTATCTAACCTTGTTAAAAATTTAATTTTTTTGTTAAATTTTTTAATAATAGATTTATATTTTTTAGATTTTTCAAATACAAAAAAATTTTTAGAAATTTTTTTTTGTATTGACGCCTTTAATATTGACGAGCCTATCAATCCGCAACCAATAATAAGAATATTATTAAACATTTTTAAAAATAGTATTCATTCTTTTAAGGAATATTTGATTTTCTTTTGTGTTGCCAATTGTAAGTCTTAGACAATTTTTTATGCCATATGAATTCATTTCTCTTAGTATAATTCCATATTTCTGTAATTTTTTTAAAGTTGTATCTGCGGTAAATTTTGCTTTTTTGAAATCTAATAAAAAGAAATTTCCAGATATTTTGTTTGTACCAATATTATATTTTAACATCTCATTTTTAATTTTTTTGCACCATTTAAGATTATGTATTACTGACTTTTTAACAAATTTATTGTCTTTAAGTGATTCAACAGCACAAATTTGAGCAAATTTATTTACGTTAAAAGGTGGTTTAATTTTATATAATTCTTTAATTATAGATTTATCACCGTATCCCCAGCCTATCCTTAATGAAGCTAGACCATAGATTTTTGAAAATGTTCTTAAAATAAATACATTTTTAGAGTTTTTAAATAACTGAATTCCAGATTTGTAATCCTTATTCTTCATATATTCAAAATATGCATCATCAACAACCAATAAAATATTTTTATTTAATCTTCTCCTTAAGTCTAATAGCTCGTTTTTTGTTAAATAAGTACCTGTTGGATTATTTGGATTTGCAATAAAAACAATTTTTGTTTTTTTTGATGTCTTTTTAAGAATTTCTTTGACTGAAACTTTAAAATTAATTTCTTTAGCTAATTTTACATTTGCTCCAACGATTTTGGAGTATATCCTATACATGAGAAAACTGTACTGAGGAACAACAACTTCATCATTTTCTCTAAGGAACAATTGACAAAGCATTTGAATTACTTCGTCAGAACCAGAGCCACAAATTATCTTGGATTTATCACAACCATACTTCTTTGATATTTTTTGTGTTAACTCCGAAAATTTACTGTCTGGATATTTTGATATATCAAATTTAGACTTAACAATTTTTTGGACATTTTTACTGACACCTAAAGCAGATTCATTTGCAGATAACTTGATAATATTTTTATTACCAGCCAATAAGGATTTTCCTGGTTTGTAACTCTGTAATTTTATGTTTTTAAATCTTAGCAATGTCATAGTAAATATTTCACTATAAATAGTCTTTTAACTAGATAAAACAATAATTAATTGAGCAATATTTGACATATAAATTCCTTTGAAGTAAAAACTGCATGCGCTGATTTATACTGAATTGCGAGCGCTATAAAAAAACCGCTAAAATGTTTTTTTTCTCACAATTCAATCAGTACAATTATTATGAATAAGAACATTGATACAAAAAAAATAATTATATCAAATCCCCTTAAATTGGATTGTGGTAAGGAAATTAATAACTTTCCAATAGCATATGAGACATATGGGGAATTAAACAGTGAAAAAAGTAATGCAATATTAGTTTTCCATGCTTTGACTGGAGATCAATATGTTTCTGGAAAAAACCCAATAACTAATAAAGATGGTTGGTGGAGTTATGTTGTTGGAGAAAATAAGCCAATTGATACAAATAAATTTTTTGTGATTTGTGCAAACGTTATGGGAGGTTGCATGGGATCTTACGGACCTAGCACAATAAATGAGACCACTGATAAACAAATAGGAACTGATTTTCCAATTATAACTATTAACGACATGGTTAACGCTCAATATGAGCTAATTAAATATTTAGAAATTGAAAAACTTTTTGCTGTAGTGGGTGGTTCAATGGGTGGAATGCAAGTGCTACAATTTGTTGCCAATTTTCCAGATAAAGCAAAACTCGCAATACCGATTGCTTGCACATCTAGTCATTCGGCACAAAACATAGCGTTTAATGAATTAGGAAGACAAGCAATTATGGCTGACAGCAAATGGGAAAATGGATTTTACAGTAATTACAAATTAAATCCTGATAAAGGTTTAGCAGTTGCGAGAATGGCAGCACATATTACTTATCTTTCTGAAAAAGGATTGCAGGAAAAATTTGGAAGAAAATTGCAAGATAGGGATAGCCTAAGATATGGATTTGAGGCAGATTTTCAAATTGAGAGTTATCTTAGATACCAAGGATCTGTGTTTGTTGATAGATTTGATGCAAATAGTTATCTATATATAACTCGTGCAATGGATTATTTTGACTTATCCAAACAGTACAAAGGAAATTTATCTGATGCATTCAAAAAAACTAAAACAAAATTTTTTGTAATATCATTTACATCAGATTGGTTGTATCCAACATCGGAGAATAGAGAAATAGTAATAGCATTAAATTCTATTGGTGCAGATGTCGGATTTGTTGAAATAGAATCTGATAAAGGACACGACTCATTTTTGCTTGATGTTCCAAGTTTCCTAAAGACACTTGGGGATTATATTAATTCAACCTACAAAATTATAAATGAAAGAAGAATTTAACATTATATCTAATTTGATAGAGGAAAATACTAGAGTTCTCGATGTTGGTTGTGGCAATGGAGACTTAATGAAATTTTTACAAGAAAACAAAACTAAAGATATTCGTGGATTAGAAATTTCTAAAGAAAAAGTTCAAAATTGTTTATCAAAAGGATTAACTGTTATAGAAGGGAATGCTGAAAGCGATTTAAAACAATTTCCTAAATCGTCTTTTGATTACGTTATTTTAAGCCAAACATTACAAGCATTTCTGAATCCTGAATTAGTAATTAATGAATTACTTAAAGTAGGAAAAAAAGTAATTGTTACAATACCTAATTTCGGTTACTGGAGAGTTAGACTACAATTATTGTTCAAAGGCACAATGCCTGTTACAGAAAATTTACCTCATGAGTGGTACAACACACCAAATTTACATATGTGCACAATTAAAGATTTTTATAATTTTTGCAGTACTAAGAATATTAAAATATTTAAGTCTATTGCTTTAAAAAAAAGTCGAATTTCAGAAATAAACAAAGCAAATTTAAATTATAAAAATCTTGACTCTCATTTGGGTATATTTTTAATAGAGAGTTAAATGAAAGTAGAAATTATTAAGTGTCTGGAAGATAATTTTTCTTACATTTTAATTAATGAAGCTAATAGAAATTGTTGTGTTATTGATCCTGGTGAAGCAGATCCAATTATAAATTATTTAGGGAGAAATAAATTAAATTTAAAATATATATTAAATACACATCATCATAATGACCATGTTGGTGGGAATGAGGAATTAAAAAAAAAATTTGATGCAGAAGTAGTAGGTTATATTGGAGATAAAAGTAGAATACCTCAAATTGATATTTGCTTAAATGATGGTGAAATTTGGAAAGAAGATATTTTTGAAGCAAAAATATTTCATGTTCCAGGTCATACAATAGGTCACATCTGTTTTCATTTTTTTAAAAATAAAATAATTTTTACAGGAGATACTTTATTCTCCTTGGGATGTGGAAGAATTTTTGAAGGAAGTTATGAGCAAATGTATAACTCATTACAAGTTTTAAAAAATTTAGATAAAGATACAAAAATTTATTGTGGACATGAGTATACTTTAAAGAATTCTGAATTTTGTTTAGCACAAGATTCCAATAACAATGAATTACTAAACAAAATTAAAGAAATTAAAGAAAAAATTGAACAAGGTAAAACTAGTATGCCATCGACAATTGGTGAGGAACTTAATTGTAACATTTTTCTTAAGTCAAACGATCTAGAAAATTTTAAAAAATTGCGGGATTTAAAGGATAATTTTTAAGTTATTAAACTTGACTATAATACAACCCAGACTATATTGCTCCCTATAAAAATTAGAGCTAACTATGTCATTCGCAGTAATTCAAACAGGTGGTAAACAATATAAAGTTAAAGCTGGAGAAATTCTTAAAGTTGAAAAACTCGAAGATTCAAAAGAAAATTCAAAAATAGAGTTTAATGAAATACTAGCTTACGGAGATGATAAAAATTTAGAGTTAGGAGAGCCAACTATTAGTGGAGCTAAAGTTGAAGCTGAATTAATAAAAAATGGAAAAAATAGAACAGTTCTTATTTTTAAAAAGAGAAGAAGGCAAAATTCGAGAAGAAAAAATGGTCATAGACAAAAATTTACAATGGTAAGAATAAGTAAAATCTATTCAAAAGATGGTAAAGTTATTTCTGAAGCAGAAAAAAGAAAAGAAATACCATCAAAAAAAACTGTTGAAACTAAGGAAGTAGCTAAATAAAAAGTAATTTATGGCAACGAAAAAAGCAGGTGGATCGTCAAGAAACGGAAGAGATAGTGCGGGCCGTAGACTGGGTGTGAAAAAATATGGTGGCGAAATGGTTGTGCCTGGCAACATAATTGTAAGACAAAGGGGAACTAAAATATTTCCTGGAGAAAATGTTGGCATGGGTAAAGATCATTCGATTTTTTCAGTTGTTAAAGGTAAAGTAGAGTTTAAAAAATCAAAATCTGATAGAACTTACGTTTCCGTAAAGCCCAATTAATAGATACAACACTCACATAGTTGTTATATGAAATTTCTAGATCAAGTTAAGATATATGTAAAAGCTGGTAAGGGAGGATCAGGATCTCCAAGTTTTCGTAGGGAAAAATTTGTAGAGTTTGGTGGCCCTGATGGAGGCGATGGAGGGAAAGGAGGATCTGTAATTCTTATAAGTGAAAGAAATCTTAATACTTTGATTGATTATAGGTATCAACAACACTTCAAAGCTGAAAGAGGAAAGGATGGCAGCGGAAAAAATAAAACTGGGAAAGGTGGTGAAGATTTATATTTAAAAGTACCTTTAGGAACACAAGTATTTGAAGAAGATAATAAAACACTTATTTATGATTTTAAAAATCAGAAAGAGGAATTTTTAGTAGCAAGTGGAGGTAAAGGAGGATTTGGAAATACAAGGTTTAAGTCCTCAACCAATAGAGCCCCAAAGAAATTTACAAAAGGAGGTCAAGGAGAGGAATTTTGGATTTGGCTTCAACTAAAAACAATTGCTGATATCGGCATCATAGGATTGCCCAATGCTGGGAAATCCAGCTTGCTTGCATCAATGACGAGTGCAAATCCAAAAATAGCAAACTATAAATTTACTACAATTAATCCAAATCTTGGAGTTGCTAGTTATGATGACAAAGAAGTTACTTTAGCAGATATACCAGGCTTAATTGAGGGCGCTCATACCGGAACTGGTCTTGGGATAAAATTTTTAAAACATATAGAAAGGTGCAAAACTTTGCTGCATTTAATAGATATAACTGAAGATGATTTATTTATTTCTTACAATCAAGTCAGAAAAGAATTATCAAAATACAGTAAAGATTTAGTTAAAAAAAAAGAAATAGTAGTTTTAAATAAAACTGACTTAATAGATGAAGAGGAAAAAAAAGAGAAGATAAAAAAACTGAAGAATAAATTAAAAAAAAATATCTTTTTCATGTCAACAATGGATAAAAAATCAGTATCAGATATAAAGTCAAAGTTGGTAAACTATGTATCTTAAAGACTCCAATACCGTTGTAATAAAAATAGGTTCATCTTTATTAATAAATGACAACAAAATTATTAGAGAAAAATGGCTTTTGGAATTTGCTAAAGATATTAAAGAGTTACAAAAACTTAAAAAGAACCTTGTTATAGTGAGTTCTGGAGCAATTGCTTTAGGGTGTAAAAAATTACAATTAAATAAAAAAACTTTAAAACTTGATAAAAGCCAAGCTGTTGCATCAATTGGACAAATAGAATTAATGAATCTTTTTAAAAAGACATTTAGCTCAAATAAAATAAATATTTCTCAAATTCTAATTACTTTAGAAGATACTGAACAAAGAAGAAGAGCTATAAATGCTAAAAGAACTTTCGAAAACTTATTTGAGCTTAATTTTGTACCTGTTGTTAATGAAAATGATAGTATTGCAACTTCTGAAATTAAATATGGAGATAATGACAGATTAGCATCAAGAGTTGCACAAATATCAGGTGCAGATTGCTTAATATTATTGTCTGATGTTGATGGATTGTATTCTAAAAACCCAAAAATTTATAAAAATGCTAAATTGATTAAAGAAATAAAAAATATTGATTCTAAAATTGAAAATTTTTCAAGTAAAAGCACAAGTGAGTATGGTACTGGTGGAATGAAAACTAAAATTGATGCTGCAAAAGTATGTCAAGTCTCGGGTTGCTATATGGCTATTGCAAATGGTTTAATTAAAAGACCAATTAAAAATATACTGGAAAATAATTCTGGGACATGGTTTTTACCAAAAGTATCTAAATTAGATGCAAGAAAAAAATGGATAATTAGCTCTATATCTCCAAAAGGAGAAATTATTATAGATGATGGTGCTTTAAATGCTTTAAAAAATGGAAAAAGTTTATTAGCTGCAGGTATTAGAAAAGTTTCAGGAAAATTTGTTAAAGGTGATCATGTTAGAATTTTAGATAGAAATAACAAAGAATTTGCTAGAGGGCTGAGCAGTTTTACATCTGATGAGATATCCAAAATAAAAGGAGAACACTCTAACAAAATTAGTAATCTTTTAGGCTATGTTACAAAGTCTGAAGTTATACATAAAGATGATATGGTTAAAATTTAATGAGTAAACTACTTAAAAAAATTGGATTAAATTCTAGAAAAGCTTTGAATACAAGTATTAGTCCAAAAAAAAAGAATAAAGTTTTAAAAGATTTTGTAAAATTAATTGAGATTAATAAGAATAAAATTATTAGTGAAAATAAGAAAGATATTTTTTATGCAAGAGGAAAAAAATTAAAAGAAAACTTAATTCAAAGACTCGCTCTTAATAATAATAAATTAAAAAGTATAATTAACTCTGTTAAAACTATTACTTCTTTTAAAGATCCTGTTAATCAAGTTACTTCCAAATGGAAAAGGCCAAATGGACTTGAAATTAGAAGAGTTACAATACCAATAGGAGTTATAGGTGTAATATTTGAGAGTAGACCCAATGTTACTTCGGATGTATCAGCACTATGTTTTAAATCTGGAAATGCTGTTATATTAAGAGGTGGTTCCGAAGCCTACAATAGTAATAAAATTTTAGTAAATTTATTTAGGAAAGCTCTAAAAAAAAATAAATTAAACGAAAATTACGTTCAGTTTATAAACAATAAAAGCAGAAAACTCGTAGATTATTTATTATCAAAAATGGAAAACTCCATTGATGTTGTAATACCACGAGGCGGAAAAAATTTAGTAAAAAAAGTTAAACAACTTTCAAAGGTGCCAGTTATTGGTCATTTGGAAGGAATTTGTCATACATATATTGATAAAGAGGCAGAAGATAATATGGCAAACAAAATAGTATTAAATGCTAAGTTGAGAAATACTAGTATATGTGGCGCAACTGAAACTCTATTAATACATAAAAGTAAATCAAAATCAGTAAATTTAATTTTAAATTCATTAGCTGAAAGTGGTTGTAAAATTTTAGCTGATAGAAAAATAAGTAAATTATTTAAAGGCAAAACATTTCCTGCAAATAATAATACTTGGTCAAAAGAACATCTTTCACCGATTATTTCGGTAAAATTAGTGAATGATATCAAAGAAGCAGTTGCCCATATCAACAAATATGGAACTATGCATACAGATGCAATAGTAACCAAAAACAAAAATACAGCAAAATTCTTTATTAAGAATGTAAAAAGCTCTATTGCTATTCAAAATTCATCAACACAATTTGCTGACGGAGGAGAATTTGGTTTTGGTGGAGAGGTTGGAATTTCAACAAACACCTTGCCACCAAGAGGTCCTGTCGGTCTAAATCAGTTAGTAAGTTATAAATATGAAGTTTATGGTTCAGGACAAATTAGAAAATAAAAAGATTGGTATACTCGGTGGATCGTTTGATCCAGCACATGTTGGTCATGTAAGAATTTCTAAATTAGCAAAAAAAAATTATAATTTGAGCCAAGTTATATGGGCTATAACAAAACAAAATCCATTTAAAAAAAATAATCCAAATGATCTATATAAAAGAACAGCTTATGCAAAAAAAATTAATAAGAATAATAAATTTATAAAAGTTAAATGTTTTGAAGAAATAATAAAATCTAATCGTACAGTAGATTTAATTAAATATTTAAAAAAAAAATTTAAACATTCAGAAATATTTTTTTTAATGGGGGCAGATAACCTAATAAATTTTCATAAATGGAAAGGGTACAATTCAATAACTAAAATGTGCAAAATATTGGTATTTGATCGAAATGGATACAAATCAAAGGCTTTTAGATCTAAATCATTTAAGAAATATAATAAAAAAGCAGTTGAATTTATAAAGTTTAATAAAGTCAATATTTCATCTTCTCAATTAAGAAAAATTTGATACTCTTAATCTAATTAATGGAAAAAATATCAGCTCTTAAAGATGAAATAATCAAAACGCTTGATATTAATAAAGCCTTAGACATAGTTTCAATAGATCTTGAAGGAAAATCATCAGTTGCGGACTTCATGATTATAGCTAGTGGTACATCATCAAGACATATTCAAGCTTTATCTGAACAAGTTTTTGAAAAATTAAAAATTAATGGTGTGAATAATTGTAAGATTGAAGGAAGAGATAGCAATGATTGGAAGCTTGTAGATGGAATAGACTTAATAGTTCATATTTTTAATCCTGAAAAAAGAAAATTTTACGAATTAGAAAAAATGTGGTCAGAATTAATTCCTAAAGAAAAACTGATCATATGAAAAAAGTATACTTAATAGCTTCTTTATTTTTTTTCATATTTACAAATCCAATTTTTAGTAATGAAAACGATATTTACAAAAAAATTGATTTATTCAGCGAAGTCTTAGATAAAATTAATAAAGAATATGTTGATGAAGTAGATCAGAGTGAAGCAATGGATGCTGCTATAAACGGTGTTTTGCAATCTTTGGATCCCTATTCAGCATATATGTCTCCGGACTCGTTTAAAAATATGCAAACTGAGACTAGCGGAGAATTTGGAGGATTGGGTATTGAAGTCAGTATGGAGGCTGGTGTTGTAAAAGTAATTTCTCCAATTGATAACTCACCAGCTGAGGAGGTTGGCGTTAAAGCTGGAGATTACATTGTTAAAATTGATGATGTTCAAGTTCAAGGAAAAACTCTTTCTGAAGCTGTAGAATTAATGAGAGGCCCAGTTGGATCTGACATCGAAATTACTGTTAGAAGAAGGGGAGAAAGAAAAGCACTTATATTTACAATTACAAGAGAAATTATACAAGTTGCATCTGTAAAGTCTGAAATAAAAGATGATCAAACAGCTTATATAAGATTAACATCATTCAATGAGAATAGTAGTAAACAAATAAAAAATAAAATCAAAGAATTTAAGAAAAATAAGAAAATTAAAAATTACATATTAGACTTAAGAAATAATCCTGGTGGATTGTTATCTCAAGCAATAAAGATTTCAGATTATTTTTTAGAAAATGGAGAAATAGTTTCAACAAAAAGTAAAAGAAAGTATGAAAATAGAAAATGGTTTGCAAAAAAAGGAGATATTATTGATGGAGAAACAATGGTTATTTTGATTAATTATGGGTCTGCATCAGCATCTGAAATTGTTGCAGGAGCACTACAAGATCACAAAAGAGCAATATTAGTAGGAGAGAGTACATATGGAAAAGGGTCAGTTCAGTCAATTATTCCTTTAGAAAATGAAGGTGCCATAAGACTTACTGTTTCTAAATATTATCTCCCATCAGGTAAATCGATTTCAAGAGTAGGTGTAAATCCAGATATAGTTATTGCTGAAGGTTCAGATGAATTTAGAATAAATACAGATACCGATAACCAGTTGGAATTTGCTCTTAAATTATTAAATGGTTAAGAATGAAAGAAAAATTTCAAAACCTCCCATTAAGAAATGGTGTTGGAATCGCAGTCTTAAATAAGGAAAATAAAATATTTGTGGCAAAAAGAATTGATAATCCTGCTGATTTTTGGCAGATGCCTCAGGGTGGTATTGATGAAGGTGAAAATTATTTTGATGCAGCATTGAGGGAACTTAAAGAAGAAACAAGCATAAAGTCAGTAGAACTAGTTAAAGAAATAAGCAAATACACAACTTATGATCTTCCTGATCGCCTTTTAGGAATTATTTGGAAAGGAAAATATAAAGGACAAAAGCAAAAGTGGTTTATTGTAAAGTTTAATGGAGAGGAAAATGAGATTAACATTAAAACTAAACATCCTGAATTTTTAGATTGGAAATGGATAGATATCAAAGATTTAACAACTAAAGTTGTAGATTTTAAACTTCATGTTTACCAAGAAATTCAAAAAGAACTCGAAAAAGTAGTTAATTAATACTTAAAGATTTTAGAACTTCGACTTTGTGGTTTAAAAGAAATCTTTTTTGATCATCGATATTATCTTCTGATAATTCTGCTTCAGCACTGCTTATCGACTCAGATACAAAATTTTTATCAGCATTTTTTAAATCAAAAATTGAACTAGTTAATACAGATAATGTATTATCTTTAAATTCGACAATACCATCTTCTACATAAAAGTTTTGTTCCTCAGACTCAGAGAATACTCTAATTATACCTGGCTTTAAAAAAGAAATAATTGGAATATGATCTTTAAGAATACCAATCTCTCCTTCTACAGCAGGTATTACAACCTCAAATACATTTTCTTTAGAAAGAAAAGTTTGTTCTGGATTAACAATTTCTATATTAAAAAGATTACTCATTAAGCAGCTGCATCTTTTGCCATTTTTTCAGCTTTTTCTATTGCTTCTTCTATTGTACCAACCATATAAAAAGCAGCTTCAGGCAGATGATCATATTCACCTTTGCATATTGCGTCAAACCCTTTAATTGTTGACTCTAAATCTACTAGTTTACCTGGAGATCCTGTAAATACTTCAGCCACAAAGAAAGGTTGTGATAAAAATCTTTGGATTTTTCTAGCTCTAGCAACGGTAAGTTTATCATCCTCTGATAGCTCATCCATTCCTAGAATTGCAATAATATCTTGTAAAGATTTGTATGTTTGTAAAATTTTCTGAACAGATCTTGCTACTCGATAGTGTTCATCACCAACAATTCTTGGATCTAAAATTCTAGAAGTAGAATCTAAAGGGTCAACAGCTGGGTAAATACCTAATTCAGCAATTTGTCTTGAAAGTACAGTCGTTGCATCTAAGTGTGAAAAAGAAGTTGCTGGAGCTGGATCCGTTAAATCATCTGCAGGTACATAAATTGCCTGAACTGATGTAATTGATCCTTTATTTGTAGTTGTAATTCTTTCTTGCAGGTTTCCCATATCTGTTGCAAGAGTAGGCTGATAACCAACCGCAGAAGGGATTCTTCCTAGAAGAGCTGATACTTCTGAACCTGCCTGAGTAAATCTAAAAATGTTATCAACAAAGAACAAAACATCTTGACCCTCTTGATCCCTAAAATACTCTGCCACAGTAAGACCAGTCAAAGCTACTCTAGCTCTAGCTCCTGGAGGCTCATTCATTTGTCCATAAACTAATGCTGCTTTAGATCCAGTTCCCTCTGGCTTGATAACTCCTGACTCGATCATTTCGTGATATAAATCGTTCCCTTCTCTAGTTCTCTCTCCCACTCCAGCGAATACTGAAAATCCACCGTGGGCCTTAGCTATATTATTTATAAGTTCCATTATAATTACAGTTTTTCCAACTCCTGCTCCACCGAACAATCCAATTTTTCCACCTTTGGCATAAGGTGCTAATAAGTCGATTACCTTTATTCCAGTTACTAAAATTTCTGTTTCTGTAGACTGATCATTAAAAGAAGGAGCTTGTCGGTGTATAGGCCAATTTTCTTTGGTAGAAATTTGTCCTTTCTCATCAATTGGTTCACCTATTACGTTTACAATTCGTCCTAATGTTTCTGGACCTACTGGAACTTGAATTGGAGCACCTGTATCTTTTACTTCATCACCCCTTTTGAGTCCCTCTGTACTATCCATAGCGATGGTTCTAACACTTGACTCTCCAAGGTGCTGTGCAACTTCTAAAACTAATCTATTACCTCCATTATCACACTCTAAGGCTGTTAATATTTCTGGCAGTTCTCCATCAAATTTTACATCAACGACTGCACCAATTACTTGTGTTATGTTTCCTTTTTTGCTCATAATTATAAACTTTCTGCTCCTGATATAATTTCAATTAACTCTTTTGTTATTGCTGCTTGACGGCTTCTATTATACTCAATTGTAAGCCTATCAACCAATTCGCCTGCGTTTCTGGTTGCATTATCCATTGCTGTCATCCTCGAACCTTGTTCGCTGGCAGAATTCTCTAACATTGCTTTAAATATTTGCGTTGAAATATTTTTCGGCAATAAATTACTTAAAATCTCATCTTCATCTGGTTCAAACTCATAGTCATTATCATTACCCGAGTCATCTTTATCTTCTTTATCTTCATTTAGTGGAACTATTTGTTGTTCTTGTGGAATTTGTGTAATTACATTTTTAAATTTATTGTAAAATATTGCACAAACATCAAATTCATTTTTTTCAAATTTTTCAATTACAATTTTTCCTACTTTATCTGCATCGAAGTAATTTATATTTTTTGACTCTTTGAAAGAAATATTTTCTACAATATAACTTTTATACTGTCTTTTAAGTTGATCATATCCTTTAGATCCAACAGTAATAATCTTTAAAGTTTTATTTTCAGATATTATTTTTTCGAAATAACTTTTTGCTTTTTTAATAATGTTAGTATTAAAACCTCCACACAAACCTCTATCAGCAGTGAGGACAATACATAAATGAACTTTCTCTTCACCTGTTCCAACCAATAACTTTGGGGCATTTTCTTTATCTGTTATACTTTTTGAAAGATTTAAAATTACATTATTCATTTTTTCAGAATAAGGTCTGCCTTTTTCAGCATTCTCTTGAGCTTTTCTCAACTTAGCTGCAGCCACCATTTTCATAGCTTTAGTTATTTTCTGAGTTGATTTAACACTCGTAATTCTTTTTCTGAGATCGTCTAAGCTTGGCATTTATAATTATTTAATTCCTTTAATTAATTCTACTAATTGTTTTTCAATGTCTTCCTCAATCTTTCCAGTTTTGGCTATAGACTCCATAATCTCAGGCTTATCAGATTTACACTTTTGCAGAACTTTATTTTCAAAGTCGGCTACATCTTTAAGTTCAATATCATCCAGATAACCTTTTACACCACAGAAAATTGATATAACTTGTTCTGCAACTGTCATGGGAGAATACTGTCCTTGTTTTAAAAGTTCAGTTAACTTCGAACCTCTATTTAAAAGTTTCTGTGTAGATGCATCTAAATCAGATCCAAATTGAGCAAAAGCTGCCATTTCTCTGTATTGAGCTAACTCTAATTTAATTGATCCAGCCACAGATTTCATAGCTTTAGTTTGTGCAGCTGATCCAACTCTAGATACGGATAACCCAACGTTTACTGCTGGTCTTATTCCTTGATTGAATAGTTCAGTTTCTAAAAATATTTGCCCATCCGTAATGGATATTACATTTGTTGGAATGTATGCAGAAACATCACCTGCTTGTGTTTCAATAATTGGTAACGCGGTTAAAGAGCCTCCACCGTTTTCGTCACTTAATTTAGCAGCTCTTTCTAATAATCTACTATGTAAATAAAACACATCTCCTGGGTATGCTTCACGCCCCGGTGGTCTTCTTAATAATAATGACATTTGTCTATATGCAACTGCTTGCTTGGATAAATCATCGTAAATAATTAAAGCATGCATTCCATTATCTCTAAAGTATTCTCCCATAGTACATCCTGTATAAGGAGCTAAAAACTGAAGAGGCGCAGAGTCTGAGGCTGTCGCGGAAACTATAGTAGTATATTCCATTGCACCAGCATCCTCTAAAGTTTTTACAATCTGTGCAACAGTTGATCTTTTTTGTCCAATTGCAACATATATGCAATAAAGTTTTTTACTTTCATCATCTGACTCATTAATTTTCTTTTGATTGATGATTGTATCGATAGCTACTGCAGTTTTACCTGTTTGACGATCTCCAATTATAAGTTCTCTTTGTCCTCTTCCAACAGGAATTAAACTATCAATTGCTTTTAAACCTGTTTGCATTGGTTCACCAACTGATTGTCGTGGAATAATTCCTGGAGCTTTAACTTCAACTCTTTTTCTTTCTAAACTTTTATCTAAAACTCCTTTTCCATCAATTGGATTTCCTAATCCATCAACAACTCTTCCTAAAAGTTGTTTCCCGACTGGCACATCAACAATTGCACCCGTTCTTTTTACAGTATCTCCCTCTTTAATTTCTCTATCATCACCAAATATAACGACACCAACGTTGTCACTCTCTAAGTTTAATGCCATTCCTTTAGAGCCATCGGAAAACTCAACCATTTCTCCTGCTTGAACATTATCCAAGCCATAAATTCTTGCAATTCCATCCCCAACAGACAATACTTGTCCAACCTCTGAAACTTCAGCTCTATCGCCAAGTTTTTTTATCTGTTCTTTTAATATTTTTGTTACTTCTGAAGGATTTATTTCCATTTATGCCTCTATCATTTGTTTTTGAATTTGTTGCAGTTTATTTTTAATAGAATTATCTACCATTGTGCTTCCCACTTTTAAAACCAAGCCACCAATTAAACTTGGGTCAAATTTATAATTTAACTGTATCTTTGCTCCAAAGTTTTGAGATAGTTCTTCATTAATTTTATAAATATCTGTTTCATTAAGTTCTTTAGCTGAAAAAAGCTCTGCTTTTATTTCGCCTCTAGCTTTCGAACATACCTCTATAAAGTCACTTAAAATTTTTTCTAAATAAAAAAATCTTCTTTTTTGAATTAAAAAAATCAGGAATCTTTTTAAAAGATTATCAAAATTGTTTTTTTCAGAAATCGTTTCAATAACTCTAGTTAAATCCTCAATTCTTGTTGTGGGGTTTTTGATTAAATATCTAAATTCTTTGCTTTCATTTATAAGCCTACTTACTGCAACGACTTGTTCCTCTACTTTTGTTAAAGAATTATCTTCGTTAGCTAGCTCGAATAATGCTTGCGCGTAACTATTATTAGAAGTTATTGATATTTTGTTTTCGCTCAATTTATACTCTCAATCAAGAAGATGTTTAAAATTTCGCTTAGATAACATACGAATTATCAGTCTTCAAGGCTCAGATTGTGAAAAATGGTAAGATTTAATGGGCTAATTGAAGCTGATAGGGTCAACATCAACTGAAAGTTTCATTCCTTTGGAGAGTTGAAAATCTTTTAATACATCTTTCAATTTTTTCTGGATACTAGATCTTTTTTTTGCTCTTATTAATAGTCTATTTCTGAATTTTTGATTAATTCTATATATTGGAGCGTTTACGGGTCCTAAAATTTTTGCATCTATAGACTTTAATAAAATATTTTTAAGTTTTGCGGCATCTATGTCTAATTTTTTTTCATTTGATGAAGATAAAATTAAAGCTATAAATCTTTCGTAGGGAGGTAAATTATTCCTTTTTCTTAAATTTAATTCATTTTCTAAAAATTTAAAAGGATCTTCATTTGTAATTTGATTTATAACCTCTGGCTTTAAGTTGTACGTTTGGAAATAAATATTAGCTGGCTTGCCAGTTCTACCCGCTCTTCCCGATAACTGGTGGTAAAGTTGTAAATTTTTTTCAGTGCTCCTAAGATCGTGTCCATGAGAAGTTAAATCAATATCTAATACAACAATGCAGTTCAATTTTGGAAAATGAAATCCTTTTGATATTAATTGAGTGCCTACAAGAATGTCTATTTCACCAGATATAATTTTATCCAATTTATCTTTGCCAGATGCTTTATTCATTGTATCGCTGGAGAAAATTATTGTGTTTTTATCAGGAAATAAGTTTTTAACCTCTTCTGCAATTTTTTCTACCCCAGGTCCACTAAATACAAACTCACAAATATTTCCTTTTTTACAATCTCTATTTAATTTTGAGCTATATCCACAGTAATGACACAAAAGAATTTTTTTATTTTTATGAAATACTAAATTTATAGAACACCTAGGGCATGTAAAAACATTTAAACATTTTTTACATAAAACGTAGGGCGCAAAACCTCTTCTATTTATGAAGAAGAGAATTTGATCTTTTTTATTTAAATGTTCTTTTACTTTTTCAATAGTTTTGAGGGATATAGAACTTTTAGTAGCTAGTTGATTTTGATAAAGATCTATAACATGGTGTTTGGGTAAATTCGCACCTTTATATCGATTAAGTAATCTTGAGTAATTATATTTTTTAATTTTAATATTTTCATATGTTTCGATTGATGGAACTGCAGTTACTAAATTTATTGGAATATTTTCATGTTTAGCTCTTGATATTGCCATATCTCTAGCATTATAGATAATTCCCTCATCTTGTTTATAAGATTGATCGTGCTCTTCATCTACAGTTATCATACCTAATTTTTTGAATGGGAGAAATAAGGATGATCTTGCTCCAAGCGCTACTTTTATTTTTCCTGCTGATAATCCATTCCATATAATTTTTCTTTTTTTTGGGCTGACTTTTGAATGCCAAACTGCAGCTTCAAATCCAAAATAATATTTAAATTTTTTTTCAAACTCATTTGTTAATCCTATTTCTGGTAATAAAATTAGAGCTTGCAATCCTTTATTTATAATTTTTTCAATAGCTTTAAAATAAACTATCGTTTTTCCTGAACCGGTTGTTCCTTGAAGTAAATGAACTCTAAAACTGCTATCATTTTTAGATAACTCTTTATAGGCCTTCTCTTGTTCTTCAGAAAGTTGATAACTTTCTTTTTCATGTGATAGACTGTATTTTAATAAATCTTTGTCATTTTTTATTTTTAAATTTTCGTCATTAATCAAATGTAGCTTTAAACACATTCCTAAGGGGACAAGGTTGTAATTAGAAAACCACTTTAGAAAATTCATTGTATTTTTACTTAGTGGTTCAATTTCAATTTTTTCAGTTATAGATTTTAATTTAAATTCTTTCTTATTCTTTTCTTCAAAAATATCCCAAATTACACCAATAATATTTTTCTTACCAAAAGGTACTTTTACATAATCTCCTGGTTTTAATTTAATATTACTTAGATATGTAAATGGATGATCAAATATATTAGGCAATAGAACAGGATATTTCATAAATTAATTATGATATATATTAAGAGTGTATCTGTCTTTTATCTACTGATAATGCCGCTTCTTTTATAGCTTCTGAAAATGTTGGGTGTGCGTGGCATGTTCTAGCTATATCTTCTGAACTGGCCCCAAACTCCATTGCAACAGACATTTCTGCTATCATTTCTCCTGCATGTGGACCAATTATATGTACACCAAGTACTTTATCAGTTGATTGATCTGCCAAAATTTTTACAAAACCCTCTGGTTCATCAATTGCTTTGGCTCTCGAATTTGCCATAAAAGGGAATTTACCAATTTTATAACCAATGTTTTCTTTTTTTAATTGCTCCTCAGTTTTACCAACATAAGCTACCTCTGGGGATGTATAAACAACTCCAGGAATAATATCATAATTCACATGACCTGATTGGCCTGCTATAAGTTCTGCTACAGCAATTCCCTCTTCTTCAGCTTTATGGGCTAACATAGGACCATCAATAACATCTCCTATTGCGTATATATTTTTAATATTTGTCTCAAAATTTTTATTTACTTTAACTCTTCCTTTTTCATCTAAAGCTACACCAACTTTATCTAAATTTAAGTTTTTAGTATAAGGTCTTCGTCCAACAGATATTAAAACAACATCAACATCATGTTTAACTTTTTGGCCATCATTTTGTGAAGTCTCAACCGTTACACCATTAGAGTTTTTAGTTATTTTATCAACTTTAGTATTGAGGTTGAACTTTATACCTTGCTTCTTTAATATTTTCATAAATTCATTTGAAATATCTCGATCCATTCCGGGAGTGATGTGGTCTAAAAATTCTACAACTGTAACTTCAGTACCAAGTCTTGACCAAACTGATCCCATTTCTAATCCTATATAACCTCCTCCGACAACAATCATTTTATTAGGAAGCTTGGGAATAGATAGGGCTCCAGTTGAAGAAAGAATTCTTTCTTCATCAAAATCTACTCCAGGCAATGAAACTGGCTCTGATCCTGTACTGATTATTGTTTTATCAGTTTGAATTATTTTAGTGCCTTCAGAGCCTTCAATCTTTATTGAATTTTCGTTCTCAAATGAACCTTTGCCTTTAAAATATGTGACTTTGTTTTTTTTGAATAAAAATTCCACTCCTTTAGTCAATACTGTTACGGCTTTGTCTTTATTTTTCATCATTTTATCTAAATTAAGCTTTATTTCTCCAGTCTCAATTCCAATTTTTTCAAAATTTTTAGCACTGTGAAATTTTTCAGATAAATTGAGTAAACTTTTTGATGGAATGCATCCTATATTTAAGCATGTTCCTCCTAGAGACCCTCTAGACTCTATGCATGCTGTTTTAAGACCAAGTTGAGACAATCTAATTGCACAAACGTATCCTCCAGGGCCACCACCAATTACTGTAACATCAAATTTTTCTGGCATATTATAAATTTAAAAACAACTTTCTTGGATCTTCTAAGTTTTCTTTAACAGTTTTTAAAAAACTTACAGACTCTTTTCCATCAATTATTCTATGATCATAAGACAATGCTAAAAACATTACAGGTCTAGCCTTTATCTCACCATCAACAACAACGGGTCTTTCAACAATATTATGCATTCCAAGAACTGCTGACTGTGGAGGGTTTAAAATAGGAGTAGATAACATTGATCCATATACGCCTCCATTACTGATTGTAAATGTTCCTCCTTGCAAATCCTCTATAGTAATATTTCCATTTTTTGCTTTATCTGACAGATCTTTTATGTTCTTTTCTATATCCGCAAATGACATTTCATCAGCATTTTTTAAGACCGGAACTACTAATCCTTTTTTCGGTTCCAACAGCAAAACTTAAGTTATAATAGTTTTTATAAATAATTTCATCGTTTTCAACTTCAGCATTTATTGCAGGAAATAACTTTAATCCAACTATAGAAGCTTTTACAAAAAAAGACATGAAGCCAAGTTTAATTCCGTAATTATTTTGAAAATCATCCTGGTTTTCTTTTCTCATCGTAATTATATTTGACATATCAACTTCATTAAATGTTGTAAGCATTGCAGCATTATTTTGAGCCTCTTTCAAACGTTTAGCAATTGTTTGTCTCAGTCTTGACATTTTAATTCGTTCTTCTTCACCGTATTGAATTTTTCTTTGGTTCGGTTGAGGGTTGGTTCCCATTAAACTAATTAAATCACCTTTTAATATTCTCCCATCCTTACCTGTTCCTTTTACTTCCTCTAAATTAATTTTATTTTCAACCACCATTTTTCTTACAGCAGGCGAAAGATTTTTGTTCTGCTTTATAGGTTCGGATTCTTTAACTTCATCAGTTAATACTAATGGTTCTTCGTCTAGCAATAATGGCTCTTGATTTTTTTTTGTCTCTTTATTTTTTTCAATTTCTAAATTTATTACATTGTTCTTTTCAATATTTTCTTCAATCGTTTCACCTACCTTTTCTTCTTTAACAGCATCGCTTTCTGAAATCATTCCTAATACCGTTCCAACCTCAACAGTATCTCCATCTTTTGAATTAATCTCTGATATAATACCACTTTTAGGTGCAGGTACCTCTAAGTTTACTTTATCGGTCTCTAATTCTACCACTGCTTCATCAGCAACTACATTATCACCTTTTTTTTTTAACCATTTTGTGACTGTAGCCTCCGTGATACTTTCTCCCAAAACTGGAACTAATATTTTTTCACTCATTTATTCAAATACCCTTTTTATAATTTCTTGTTGTTCAGAATTATGTCTTTTTGCATAACCTGTTGCAGGAGTAGCATCTGGACTTCTTCCAATGTAAGAAATAACTTTATTTTTAGCCTTAATAGTCTCTAATGTCCATTGTATATAATCTCTGACAGCAAACCAAGCACCCATATTTTTAGGCTCCTCTTGGCACCAATAAAATTTTGCATTCTTGGCAAATGGTTTTAGTTCTTTAACCAAACTTTTTGCAGGGAAGGGATATAGTTGTTCAATTCTATACAAAATCACATCATTGATTTTTAGTTTCTCTCTTGCCACAAGAAGATCAAAGTAAATTTTTCCAGAGCACAATATAACTTTTCTAATTTTTTTGTCGTCTTTTAACTTAATAAACCCTTTTTGCTTAGTATCTCTAGCATGATCCCACAGCACTCTATGGAAAGAATTTTGTTTACTAAAATCCTCTAAATTTGATACACAATATTTGTTTCTTAAAAGTGACTTGGGCGTCATTATGATTAATGGTTTTCTAAAATCACGGTGCATCTGTCTTCTTAAAGCATGAAAATAATTTGCAGGTGTAGTACAATTCATAACTTGTAAATTATCATTTGCACATAATTGTAAAAATCTCTCTAATCTTGCAGAGGAATGTTCTGGACCCTGTCCTTCATAACCATGGGGTAATAACATAACTAGTCCTGATGCTCGTTTCCACTTTCTTTCACCAGATGATATAAATTGATCAATAATTACTTGAGCACCATTTGCAAAATCACCAAATTGAGCTTCCCAAATTGTCAATGTATTCGGTTCTACTAAACTGTATCCATATTCAAATCCTAAAACTGCAAGTTCAGATAAAAAACTATCTACAATTTCAAAATTTTTTTGGTTACTAGATATATTGTTTAAAGGAATGTACCTTGAATTATCAATTTGATTTCTTAAAACTGAGTGTCTTTGACTAAAGGTGCCTCTACCTGAATCCTGACCTACTAACCTTACTGGATAACCTTCAACTAATAATGAACCAAATGCCAAGGACTCAGCTGTTGCCCAATCAATACCTGAACCTTTATTAATAGTTTTTTTTCTATTTTCCATGATTTTTGTTATGGTTTTGTGAATATTTTTATCAGTTGGAAAAACATGTATTCTGTCAGAAATATTATTTAAAACTTTCAAATCTGATCCAGTCACACCTCTTTTATCTTTACCTCTTTCGGGTTTATATCTTGACCAAGTCCCCTCGAACCATCTAATTTTAGGTTTATAATCTTTCGCATTTTTAAATTGGTCGTCTAATAAATTTTTAAAATCAACAATTTGCTGATCTAAATCTTGTTTCGAAAAAAGCCCTTCATTTACAAGCTTTTCACCATAAATTTTAATTGTAGATGGATGAGATCTAATTTTTTTGTACATAAGTGGTTGGGTGAAAGATGGCTCATCTCCCTCATTATGTCCAAATCTTCTGTAACATATTAAATCAATTACAACATCGCGATTAAATTTTAATCTAAATTCAGTTGCTATTCTAGTTGCGTAAACTACTGCTTCAGGGTCATCTCCATTAACATGGATGATTGGTGCATCAACCATTTTACCTACATCAGAAGGATAAGGAGAAGATCGCGCAAATCTAGGACTTGTTGTAAATCCAATTTGGTTGTTAACAATAATATGGATTGTCCCTCCAGTGTTATGACCAGGAAGTCCAGACATTGCAAAGCACTCTGCAACTATTCCTTGTCCTGCAAATGCTGCATCACCGTGAATTAATATTGGTATAACTTTATTTCTTTGTTTGTCTTTGTGAAAAAATTGTTTAGCTCTAGTTTGCCCAAGAACAACAGGATTAACCGCCTCTAAGTGTGAAGGATTATCTGTTAAACTTACGTGTACAGGATTTCTATCAAATTCTCTATCAGATGAAGCTCCTAAATGGTATTTTACATCTCCAGCGCCATCTTCTGATCCATCCATTTCACCAGCAAATTCATTAAAAATTCTTTTATAAGATTTTTGTAAAACGTTTGCTAAAACATTTAGTCTTCCTCTATGTGACATTCCTATTTTAACTTCTTTTATTTTAGATTGTCCTCCAATTTTTATAATTTGCTCAAGAGCAGGTATTAGACTTTCTCCGCCATCTAAACCAAATCTTTTAGTACCAACATATTTTGTGTTTAAAAATTTTTCAAAGCCCTCTGCTTGTATTAGTTTATTTAAAATCGCTTGCTTTCCATTTTTTGTAAACTTCAGTGCATTTTCGTCTTTTTCAACCCTATCTCTAAACCACATTCTTTCAGTTGGATTTGAAATATGCATATATTCATAACCTAAAGGACCACAATAAGTTTTTTTTTAAAAACTTGAGTATTTCTCTAATATTTGCACTTTTTTTATTTATTATTCCGTTAAGAAAAATTTCTTTGTCATAATCTTCTTTTTTAAAACCATAGTACTCAGGATGTAATTCGTCTAAATATTCTGACTTCATCAATTCTAAAGGATCTAATTTTGATAATAGATGTCCCCTTAGCCGATAAGCTCTTATCAGGGCTACAGCACTAATTGAATTTTTATTTGAATTTGCAACTACTTGGAAATTAAATTTACTAGAGTTATCTTTTATCTTTTCGTTTTCTTTAGCTGTTTTCTCTACATCCACTATATTTATTTTTTTTGAAAAAGGTTTCCACGAAGGTCCATTTATCTCGTCGACTAATATTTTCATATCATCATCCATACTTGAGAAATATTCGATCCAACTTTCAGAGAGAGATGGATCTTTATTTATAAATTTTACATACATTTCCTCAATAAATGCACTATTTGCCTTATTGAGAAATGATGTTTTTTTATATTCCAGATTTTTAGGAGAGCTCATTTTATTTTAATATAATACTAAATTTTGTTTTCAATTGGACAATTTATTTAACAATGTTTTTCCAATTTCTGAAGGAGATGTGGCAACTTCTATACCACAATCTTCCATTTTTTTGATCTTATCTTTGGCTCCACCTTTGCCGCCTGATATTATGGCACCTGCATGTCCCATTCTTCTACCTGGCGGAGCTGTAACTCCAGCAATAAAACCAACCATGGGCTTTTTTATTTCATGATTTTTTAAAAATTCTGCTGCTTCTTCTTCAGCTGATCCACCTATTTCACCAATCATTAAAATTGATTTAGTTTCCTCATCTTTTAAAAATAAATCTAAACAATCAATAAAGTTTGTGCCATTTATTGGATCACCACCTATACCTATACATGTTGATTGCCCCAAGTCATTCTCCGTTGTTTGTGCAACAGCCTCGTAAGTTAAAGTTCCAGATCTTGATACAATTCCTACTGAACCTCTTTTATGGATATTGCCTGGCATTATTCCGATCTTGCATTCATCAGGAGTGATTATCCCAGGACAATTAGGACCGATTAATCTTGATTTTGAATTATGTAATTTTTTTTTGACCTTAATCATATCGAGAACTGGTATTCCCTCAGTTATACAAACGATTAATTCTAAGTTAGCTTCAATGGCCTCTATGATTGCTGCGGATGCAAATTTCGCAGGAACATAAATCATAGTTGCGTTTGCACCAGTTTTATCGACTGCTTCCTTTACTGTATTAAATACTGGTCTATCTAGATGAGTTTGACCACCTTTTTTTGGTGTAACTCCTCCAACTAAATTTGTTCCATATTTAATTGCTTGCTCTGAATGAAAAGTTCCATGACTACCCGTAAAACCTTGGCAAATTAACTTTGTGTTTTTATTAACTAAAACTGACATTTATTTAATAGCCTCTACAATTTTTTTAGCAGCATCTGATAAATCAGAAGCAGAAATTAACTCAAGACCTGAATTATCAAGTATTTTTTTTCCCTCTTCAAAATTTGTTCCGGCCAATCTTACAACTAAAGGAACATCCATTTTTATTTCTTTTGCTGCGTCCACAACACCTTGGGCAAGAACATCACATCTCATTATTCCACCAAAAATATTAATCAATATTCCTTTAACATTTTTATCTGATAAAATTATTTTAAAAGCAGCTGCCACTTTTTCTTTAGAAGCCCCACCACCAACATCTAAAAAATTTGCTGGTTCCTTTCCATATAATTTAATTATGTCCATAGTTGCCATTGCAAGTCCAGCTCCATTAACCATGCATCCAATTGTTCCATCAAGTTTAATATATGCTAAATCATGCTTGCTAGCTTCTATCTCGGTTTCTTCTTCTTCATTGAGATCTCTCAACTCAATTAGCTCTGGATGTCTGAATAAAGCATTTCCATCAAAATTCATTTTTGCATCTAAACAAATCAACTCTTTTTCTTTTGTTAAAATTAAAGGATTAATTTCAATTAAATTAGCATCCGTTTCTATAAATAATTTATATATGGACTTGATTAGACTAATTCCTTGTTCTTTTGTTTCTTCATCTAGATTAAAAATACTTATTATTTTATTACAATTTTCATCAGATATTTCGTTATCTAAATCTACTTTTGTTGTTAAGATTTTCTCAGGAGATTTGATTGCGACTTCCTCTATATCCATACCCCCTTGATCACTTGAGATAAAAGCTATCTTTGAGCTCGCACGATCTACAACGCAAGACAAATAAAATTCTTTATCAATGTTAGATGAAACTTCGACATATAATCTTTTAACAATTCTTCCACTAGGTCCTGTCTGATGAGTGATTAATTTTTTTCCAAGCAAGGATTTTGCCTCTGTTTCAAGACTTTTTAAATCATTTACTATTTTAACTCCACCAGCTTTACCTCTGCCTCCAGCATGAATTTGTGCTTTCAACACATATTTATCAGTTTTAAGATTTTTAGCTTTTTCCAATAATTCATTTACATCTAGAGCATAAACTCCATCCGGAACTTTAGCTCCATATTTTCTAAGTATATTCTTTGCTTGGTGTTCGTGAATATTCATTAACTAGTTATTTAAACTAGGATCAATTTTGGATGCAGCTTCCCATAATTTTTTTACAGCATCTACTGAGTTATTAAACTCAGATTTTTCATTTTCATCTAGCTCAATTTCTTCGATTTTTTCTATACCGTTCTTTCCAACAATTACTGGCACTCCAGCGTAAATATTGCTTATTCCGTATTGTCCATTTAAATGAGCAGCACAAGGGAGCATTTTTTTGCTATCTTTTAAGTAAGCTTCTGCCATTTCAACACCTGAAGCTGCCGGTGCATAAAATGCTGAACCTTTTTCTAAATATTTAACAATTTCAGCACCTCCATCTCTAGTTCTTTGATTTATACTTTCCAATTTATCTTTTGAAATTTTTCCTTCTTTTACTAAATCTAATAATGGTCTGCCTGAAACTTTTGTAAATCTTGGTAGAGGAACCATAGTATCTCCATGACCTCCCATTACCATTGCCTCAATTTCTTTAACAGGCACATCTAACTCTAAAGATAAAAATAGTTTAAATCTTGATGTGTCCAATATTCCAGCCATTCCAACAACTTTGTCAGGCGATAGTCCAGAAAATTTTTGAAAAGCCATAACCATGACATCCAATGGATTTGTAATACATATAACAAAGGCATTTGGTGCATGCTGCTTTATACCTTCAGCAACCTGTTTTATAATTTTTAAATTTATTCCTAATAAATCATCTCTACTCATTCCTGGTTTTCTTGGAACACCAGCCGTTATAATGATTACATCTGAATTTTTTATATCTTCATAATTATCAGTACCTGAAAATTTTACTTTAAATCCATCTACAGATGAAGACTGTGCAATATCCAATGCTTTACCTTTAGCAATTCCACTTGCTACGTCAAATAATACTACTTCATCAACAAGCTCCTTTAGTCCAATTAAATGTGCTAAAGTTCCACCTATTTGTCCAGCTCCTATTAATGATATTTTTGACATTTTACTATTTCATTGTTGGCATTATAAATTCAGGATCTGATCTAACACCTGAAGGCCATCTTGAAGTAATTGTTTTTAATTTAGTATAAAATCTAACTCCTTCTGGCCCGTGCATATGTTGATCTCCAAATAATGATCTCTTCCATCCACCAAAACTATGAAAAGCAACTGGCACAGGGATAGGGATATTAATTCCAACCATTCCTACTTTAATTTGATTTGCAAATGTTCTTCCTGCATCTCCATCTCTTGTATAAATACTTGTTCCATTACCAAACTCATGGTCATTAATTAAATTTAATGCTTCATTAAAATCTTTAGCTCTGACAACAGATAATACAGGTCCAAATATCTCCTCTTTATAAATTCTCATATCTTTTTTAACATTATCAAATAAGCAACCGCCAATATAATAACCGTCTTCATAACCTTGAAGTTTGATATCTCTTCCATCAACCACAAGGTCTGCACCTTCTTTAATACCTAAATCAACATA
>CACGWQ010000011.1 GCA_902576815.1 uncultured Pelagibacteraceae bacterium | reverse complement strand
AGGTGATGAGATTTATGCTAATGCAAGTTCTATAATCGGATCAATAGGAGTAATTTACTCTTCTTTTGGTTTTAAAGATTTAATTCAAAAAATTGGGGTTCAAAGAAGGGTTTATACAGCTGGAAAAAATAAAAGTACTCTAGATCCTTTTTTAGACGAGAAAGAAGAAGACATTCAAAGATTAAAAAATATTCAACTGGAACTTCACCAAGAATTTATTAATGTTGTAGAGGAAAGTAGATCAACAAAATTGAACAAAACTGATGTAGAACTTTTTTCTGGAGAATTTTGGTCTGGCAAAACATCCTTAAAACTTGGTCTGATAGATGGCATAGGGAATGCTGAACAAATACTAAGAGAAAAATTTGGTGAAGATGTTGAAATTAAAAAATTTGAAAAGTCTAAAGGATGGCTTGCCAAAAAACTTTCGTCTTCAGAAGACCATGCGGATAAATTGATTAGCGTACTAGAAGAAAGATCTATTTGGCAAAAATATGGTTTCTAAAAAAAAAGCAAAAAATTTAAAAGCATTTATCTCTTTTCAGGATACAATTTTAAATCTACAAAAGTACTGGTCAAAAAAAGGTTGTGTTATTTTACAACCATATGATTTAGAAGTTGGAGCAGGAACATTTCACCCCGCAACAACTCTAAGATCATTAGGTCCTAAACCTTGGAAAACAGCTTATGTTCAACCATCAAGAAGACCATCAGATGGAAGATATGGAGAAAATCCTAATCGTTTACAACACTACTATCAATTTCAAGTTTTAATAAAACCTTCACCAAAAGATATTAAAAAAATGTACCTTAATAGTCTTTCATCAATTGGTATTAGGCATGAAGAGCACGATATCAGATTTGTAGAAGATGATTGGGAAAGTCCAACTTTAGGTGCCGCTGGTCTTGGATGGGAAGTATGGTGTGATGGTATGGAAGTTACTCAATTTACTTATTTTCAACAAATGGCAGGGATGGAATGCAACCCAATATCTGTTGAAATTACTTATGGATTAGAAAGATTATGTATGTTCATTCAAAATAAAAAAAATGTTTTTGATTTAATTTGGAATGATGAAGGAGTTTTATACAAAGATGTTTTTCATCAAGCTGAAAAAGAATTTTCAGCCTATAATTTTGAGTATGCAAATACTGATAATTTATTTAAAATTTTTGAAATGCTTGAAGGAGAAGCAAAATCTTTAATTGAAAAGAAAATTTCTCTTCCAGCATATGATCAATGTTTAAAGTCAAGTCATGTGTTTAATATTTTAGATGCTAGAGGAGTTATAAGCGTTGCTCAAAGAGCAGAATATATTGCAAGGATCAGAGACCTTACAAAAGAAATCGGAAAAATCTGGGTAGAAACACAAAATTAAATGTCTGAATTTTTTCTTGAATTATTTAGTGAAGAAATACCTTCCAAATTACAAATTAATGCTAGAAATGACTTAATACAAATTTTAAATAAATTTTTTGATGATAATGAAATTATAATTAAAGGTAAAATAAATATTTATTCAATTCCGAATAGACTCATTGTTTATATCAACAAGATGTCTAAAGATGTAACAAAAAAAGCTGAGGAAATTAGAGGCCCTAATATAAATGCTCCAGAAAAGGCTTTAGAAGGATTTTTAAAATCCAATAAAATAGGTAAAGAAAAAGTTATCAAAAAAAACACTGAAAAAGGTATATTCTTCTTTTACAACAAACCATCGCAAAAAATTAAAACATACGATTTATTAAAAGATAATATTGCAAGTTTGCTTTTAAAAATTTCCTGGAAAAAATCAATGAAATGGGGCAATCATGATTTATATTGGGGAAGACCATTAAAATCAATATTATGCTTATTTGATAAAAAAATAATTGAATTTAAATTAAACCATTTACAAAGTTCAAATAAAACTTTTATAGATAAAGATCTAGAAGATGAAGTAAAAAGTTTTAATGATTTTAAATCTTATATAAAATTTTTTAAACAAAAAGGAGTAATAATTGATCATAATAAAAGAAAAGAATTTATAACTAAAGAAATAAATAAGGCAACTAATCAAAAAAAAATTCATATAAACTTAAATGAAAAACTTATAGAGGAAATTACAAATATTGTTGAAAAACCAAAAATTTTAGTATGTGAGTTTAACAAGAAATTTTTAGAAATTCCCCAAGAAATACTAATTATTACAATGCAACATCACCAAAAATATTTTCCAACATTTGATAATAAAAACAAAATAACAAATAATTTTATAGTTGTGGCAGATTGTAAGGACAAGAAAGGATTAGTTAAATTAGGAAATCAAAACGTTGTAGAAGCTAGATTAGCAGATGCAGAATTTTTTTGGAATAGAAATAAGTCTCAAAATTTAGTTAAGCAGGTATCTAAATTGAAGCAAATTAATTATTTTAAAGGACTAGGAAGTTATTTTGATAAAATACAAAGAGTAAGAAAACTTAGCGGAATAATATCGGATGAACTTTTAATTAGTAAAGAAAAGATAGAAATTGCTTCATCAATTTGCAAAGTAGATTTGATGTCAGATTTAGTTGCAGAGTTTCCTGAATTACAAGGTGTAATGGGTGGATACTTTGCGAGAGAGCAAGGTTTTGATGAAGAAATAAGCTTAGCTGTGTCAGAGCATTACTTACCAAGTGGTATTGATAGTAAAGTACCAAAAAAACCATACAGTATAGCATTATCATTAAGTGATAAAATAGATTCTTTAGTTGGATTTTTTGGAATTAATCTTAAACCAACTAGTTCAAAAGATCCTTATGCATTAAGAAGAATGACTATTAGTTTATTGAGGTTAATAATTGAAAATCAAAAAAAAATAAAATTAAGAGATCTAATAAATTATTCAATAAATTTGTATAAAGAACAAAATTACTCTTTTGACCCAAAATTGATAAATGATGAATTAGGAGACTTTATTTTAGATAGATTAAAAAATTATTTGAAAGATAAAGATATTAGAACGGATATTATTGAATGTTCAATTAATTCACATGGAATAGATGATTTAATAAAAATTTTTAATAAATCATTAAATTTGAATAAAAATATTAAAAAAGATTTTGGGCTTGATGTCATCGCAATTTATAAAAGATCTGCAAATATTTTAAATAGTGAAAGTAAATTAAAATTAGATATTGTAGGATCTGCTGATCCAGGTCTCTTTAAAAATGATTACGAAAAGAATCTTTATAAAAAGATACATACAATAAGAAAGTATTTTTCAAGTATAGGTAGAGACGAGGATTACGATGAAAGTCTTAAAACTCTCTCAAGTGCTAAAATAGAGGTTAATGAGTTTTTTGAGAATGTAATAGTTAATGATCAAGAAGAAATTATTAAGAAAAACAGACTAGAACTTTTAAAAATGTTGTGTAAAAGCTTCGATAATTATTTTAACTTTTCTAAAATAGAAGCATAAATGCATAAATTAGTCTTTAATTTTAAATCCAAAGATACAAAAAAAATAAAAAACCCAAAAAATATTTTAGGGGGTAAAGGTGCAAATTTATCAGAAATGGGAAAGATGGGATTACCTGTTCCTCCAGGATTTACAATTTCTACTGAAGTTTGTGATTTATTTTATAAAAATAAAAAGAAATTAAAGCCTAAAATCATAAATGAAATAAATAGAGAGTTAAAAAACGTTGAAAAAGATTCTGGTAAAAAATTTGGAGATTTGAAAAACCCTTTATTGTTATCTGTAAGATCTGGTGCAAGGGTTTCCATGCCAGGCATGATGGACACAATTTTAAATCTTGGACTAAATGATAAAACTGTGATTGCTTTAGCAAATAAAACATCAAATATAAGATTTGCAAAAGATAGTTATAGAAGATTTATACAAATGTATGCAAATGTTGTTATGGGTGTTGAAAGTTACAATTTTGAAGAACTAATTGAAAATTATAAACTTACAAAAGGTGTATTGTTAGACACTGATTTGGATGAAAATGATTGGGATGGATTGATTAAAGACTTTAAAAATATTGTAAAAGAAAAAACCAAAAAGGATTTTCCTCAAAATATTAATGAACAATTACTAGGTGCAATTAGCGCAGTCTTCTTGTCATGGGAAAGTAACAGAGCAAAGGTTTATAGAAAATTAAATCATATCCCATCAGAATGGGGAACGGCAGTAAATGTACAGTCCATGGTTTTTGGTAATATGGGTGACGATTGTGCAACAGGTGTTGTATTTACACGTAATCCATCTAATGGAATGAATGAAATCTATGGCGAATATTTAATAAATGCTCAAGGAGAAGATGTTGTTGCTGGAACAAGGACTCCCCAACATATAACTAAGAAAGCTAGAAAAGATGCAAAAGAAACACTTCTTTCAATGGAAGAGTCTATGCCTAAAGTTTACAAAAATCTAAAAAATATCCTTATTAAACTAGAAAAACATTATAAAGATATGCAGGATGTAGAGTTCACAGTCGAAAATAATAAGTTGTGGATGTTGCAAACAAGATCTGGAAAAAGAACTGCAAAATCATCAGTAAAAATTGCTGTCGACATGGAAAGTGAAAAACTTATAACAAAAAAAGAGGCAGTGCTAAGAGTACAGCCAAATTCATTAGATACTTTACTTCATCCAACTTTAGATGAAAAAGCAAGTTTAGATGTAATAGCCAAAGGTCTTCCGGCTTCCCCAGGAGCAGCTAGCGGAAAAGTAGTATTTACATCTGATGAAGCTGAAAGATTAAATGGAATGATGCAAAGTACAATTTTAGTTAGAGTAGAAACATCGCCTGAAGATATCCATGGAATGCATGCGGCTAAAGGAATCCTTACTGCAAGAGGAGGAATGACTAGTCATGCTGCAGTAGTTGCAAGAGGAATGGGTAGACCCTGTGTATCTGGCTCAAGTGAAATAGAAATTGATTACCAAAAAAAAATTTTTAAAACTGAAAATTATGAAATTAAAGAAGGCGATCTAATTACTATTGATGGTTCAAGTGGAAGAATTATAAAAGGTGAGGTCAAAACTGTTAAACCAGAAATATCTGGAGATTTTTCTAAACTTATGAGCTGGGCCGATAAATTTAGAAAATTAAAAATTAGAACCAATTCTGAAACACCTTTAGACACTAAAATCGCAAGAGAATTTGGAGCTGAAGGGATAGGTCTTTGTAGAACAGAGCATATGTTTTTTGATGAGGAGAGAATTTTATCTGTTAGAGAAATGATATTGTCAAGATCAAATGAAGATAGAGCTAATGCTTTGAAGAAACTGCTTCCTTTTCAAAAAAAAGATTTCATAGAAATTTTCAAAATAATGAATGGGCTTCCTGTTACAGTTAGATTATTAGATCCACCACTGCATGAATTTTTACCAAAAAATCAAAAAGAAATTAGCGATGTAGCAAACACTTTAGACGTCAAAACTTCTGAATTAGAAGGTAGAATAACCGAACTTCATGAACAAAACCCAATGCTCGGTCATAGAGGGTGTAGATTAGGTATATCATTTCCAGAAATATATGAGATGCAATGCAAGGCCATTTTTGATGCACTAGTTGAATGTAAAAAACTTAAGATAAAATCTATAATTCCAGAGATTATGATCCCTTTAGTATCAACTGAAGCAGAAATAAAAATAATGAAGGATTTGGTAATTAGAGTTGCAAAAGAAGTTGAAAAGAAAAATAAAATCAAACTTAATTTTCTGGTAGGTACAATGATTGAGCTTCCACGAGCCGCAATAAAAGCTGATGATATATCTAAACACGCAGAATTTTTTAGTTTTGGAACAAACGATTTAACTCAAACAACTTTTGGAATTAGCAGAGATGATAGTGGTAAGTTTTTAAATGATTATATTGAGAATAAAATTTTTGATATTGATCCATTTGTATCCATAGACGATGGAGTTGGGGATTTAATAAAAATTGCAACAAAAAAAGGCAGAAAAAATAATAAAAAAATCAAACTTGGTATATGTGGTGAACACGGAGGTGATCCAAAAAGTATCGATTTCTGCGCAAGCGTTGGCTTAGATTATGTATCATGCTCACCTTATAGAGTTCCTGTAGCTAGACTTGCTGCTGCTCAAGCTCAATTAAAAAAATAAAATAAAAATTAAATTCTAAATTTCCAATTTTAAGTCTAAAGCATTCAATGAGTGAGTTAATGATCCTACGGAAATTCTATCCACACCTGTAGAGGAAACACTATTAACATTCTTTAATGTTATTTCTCCAGATGCTTCAGTCTCATAAAATCCCTTAGACATTTTGACTGCTTTTTTAAGATTTTTTGAATTCATATTATCTAATAATATTCTATCAAATTTCATGCCTAATATTCTTTTTAACTGAGATATATTATCAACCTCTACTGTAATTTTTTTCTTCCCCTTCTTTTTGATTGCTCTTTGTATTAAATTTTCAAATTTTTTTTCAGAGCCTAAATGATTATCTTTTATTAAATATTCATCACTCAGGTTAAATCTGTGATTTGTACCCCCACCTAATTTAACAGCGTATTTTTGTATTACTCTAAGATTTGGGATTGTTTTTCTCGTACAACATATTTTAGTTTTTTTTCCAGCCTTTTTTACAAACATACTTGTTTTCGTTGCTATTCCAGAAATATGACAAATAAAGTTTAAGGCGACTCGCTCACCAATCAATATATTTTTTAGATTACCATTAATAGTGGCAACTACCTCACCCTTTTTAATTCGAGATCCATCTTTTTTTTTATTGTTAAACTTTATTTTTTTGTCAATTAATTTGAAAGTCTCTTTAGCAAATTCTATGCCACCTAAAATACCATTTTGGTTACTAATCATTTTAACTTTTTTTTGGATATTTTTATTAATTAGTTCTGAAGTAATATCACCTGATGGATATAAATCTTCATTCAAGGCTAACTTACAAGCAGATTTTATAAAATTTTTACTTAATTGAATTTTAGACACAGATTTTATCTGCCTATTTCAGTCATTCTCTCGACAGATTTTCTTGCCTTTTCAATTGTCTCTATGTCCATTATTAATTCGTTAGTTTCATTTTCTAAACAATTTAATATTTTTGGTAAAGTTATTCTTTTCATGTGAGGACAAAGATTACACGGTCTAATAAATTCAACATTTGGATTATCAATTTGAACATTATCACTCATCGAACATTCTGTTACCATCATGACTTTTTCTGGTTGATTATCTCTTACGTATTTAATCATTCCACTTGTAGAACCTGCAAAATCAGATGCTTGTATTACATCAGGAGGACATTCAGGATGGGCTATTATCTTTATGCCTGGATTGGCCTTTCTAATATCATTAATTTCTTCATCATTGAATTGTTCATGAACTTCACAAGTTCCTTTCCAAGAAATAATTTCTATATCAGTTTGTGATGCCACATATTTAGCTAAAAAATCATCAGGTAAAAATATTACTTTTTTAACGCGTAATGATTCTACAATTTTTACAGCATTTGCAGACGTGCAACAAATATCAGTTTCAGCTTTAACGTCAGCTGATGTATTTACATATGAGACTACCGGAATACCAGGATATTTTTTTTTTAGATTTCTAACATCTTCCCCTGTTATAGATGAAGAAAGTGAACAACCTGCCATCATATCTGGTAATAAAACTTTTTTTTCAGGACTCATTAATTTTGCTGTTTCAGCCATAAAATGAACTCCACACATTACTATTATATCTGCTTTTGTTTTTGCTGCCTCTATAGCTAGGGCTAAAGAGTCTGATGAAAAATCTGCAATTCCATGATAAATTTCTGGTGTTTGATAATTGTGAGCAAGAATTACTGCATTCTTCTCCTGTTTTAACTTATTTATTTTATAAATGTATGGCGCATGTGTGGCCCATTCAATTTCAGGAATCTTTTTTGAAACCTTGTCATAAATTGAGCTTGTTGCTTTTTTTATTTCATTTGTAAATTCCATAAAAAAACTTATCAACTTGAAATAGAATTGTCATTCATTTAATGTGCCGCATTATTGCGGTCATGCTGAAACTGGTAGACAGGCACGGTTGAGGGCCGTGTGGGCTTAGCCCATGAGAGTTCGATTCTCTCTGACCGCACCAAAAAAATAATATATTAGGGGCGTTATCTTGTCCGACCGAAATGAGTTTATATCATAAAATATAGGTTTTTGGAAAGGAACTTGTGAAGTTCATGAACAATTCAATGATGAAGATATTAAGAAAGAAAGGAAATTCTTATAAAAGTATTTCTGAAAAGGTAACAAAGGCAACTCGTAAGAAATTTCCTCAATCTTGGGTTTTTAATATCTTAAAAAGAGAAAGTGCCATTCCACCAAATGAAGAGATTATTAGACATAATATCTGTAATGTAGAACTTCAACCTATTATCTCTGATATTTAATTGTTTATTTTTTTTGGATTTTTATGGTAAATAATTAGTAGGTGAAAATATCAGCAGATAAAAATCAAAAGTTTATTGAAAACTTTTTTATAAAAAAAGGTTTAGATTTATTAGTAACTGAAAATAAAAAAAAAAGATTTGCTAGTGACAAAACTTATATTCCAAGATTAAGTGATCTTTATAATTTATATCAATACGTATTTATTAATAAAAGAACAACAATACTTGAATTTGGTTCAGGTTGGTCAAGTGTTGTTTTTAATTTGGTATTAAGTGAACTGGCAAAAAAGTTTTTTAATGAAGTTAAAAAATTAAGAAGAAATAATCCCTTTGAATTGTTTATTTTAGAGAATAATAAAAAATATTTAAATATTACTAAAAGAAGAATTTTATACTTTAACAAATATTTAAAAATTAAAAATCCTATTAAAGTTCATTATGTTTTGTCTGATGTTGAAATGACAACATTTCAAAATAGAATTTGTACTCAATATAGAAAATTACCATTATGTAATCCTGATTTTATATATTTAGATGGACCTGATCAATTTAAAGTAAAAAAAGATATAAATGGTATAAGTACAAGGCATAAAGATATGATGCCAATGGTTTGTGATATTTTAAAATTTGAATATTTTTATACACCTGGGACTATTATTGTTAGTGATGGTAGAGCAGCAAATGCTAAATTTTTGAAAGATCATTTTGAAAGAAAATGGAAGTATATTAATGATAAAAAAAATAACCAACATCTTTTTTGGTTGGTTGATCCTGTATTAGGAAAATATAATAAACTTCTATTAGAATTTTATAATAAAAGATAATATTGTATTAAACTCTACTTTCCACATATCGTCTAATTAGGTTTTCAACTATATTAGACATTTTATTCATATCTTTATCAACGACGACTTTAAATCTATCAATTGTATGTTTGTTAATTGTGTAATTTACTCTTTACTTATGTTGTTTAATTATATCTGATTGTACTGACCACATTCTTGTTACTCATTGATTTCGTAAAGTTCTTTTTTTTATTTTTATTATAAAAAAACTATTGAGTTGTATTGATTATTTTTTTTATAGGGGCGTTCTGTTGCCAGGTGCCCCAAACCCCGTAACTTAATTAATGAATTAATTAAGCTGCAAGTGCGTAACTTTCGTTAGCATTTATAAATTAGCCCTTTACGGCGGAACAATACCGAACGAAAGAATAACTTTTAGTCACCCGTCGATCCTAATTCACCCCCATAAGTTGAAAATGGTGGAGGTGGTGGGTACTGCCCCCACGTCCGTAATGGTTATTACGAAATTCATTTATCGTCATAGTTGGAAATCCAACGAAATTAATATAAAACCAAATTTAAGAGATTCAATAATTTAATCATGAAACTAACAACTCATCAAAAACAAGATATAAAAAATCAACAATCTCAACAAAATCAAACAAAGAGAGTAACAGCGCCAGAACTAGAAAATATTCTTTATGAGGCTATACCGGCTTTAGACCATGGATTTGTGAGAGTGGTTGATTATATGGGAAATGATACTTCTATAGTTCAATCAGCAAGAGTTTCTTATGGAAAAGGCACTAAACAGGTTTCTACAGATCAAGGTCTTATTAAATATTTAATGAGACACTGGCATAGCACGCCTTTTGAGATGTGTGAAATAAAATATCATATAAAATTACCAATATTTATTGCAAGACAATGGATCAGGCATAGGACTGCAAATGTAAATGAATACTCAGCAAGGTATTCAATCTTAGATAAAGAATTTTATCTTCCATCACAAAAAAATTTAGCCGCACAATCAACTAGTAATCGTCAGGGTAGAGGTGATATTTTAAAAGGAGAGCAAGCATCAGAAGTTTTAAAACTTTTAAAAAATGATGCCGAGAGAACATATGAAAATTATGAAACCATGCTTAATGAAAGATTTGATGGTTCAACTATAGATGAAAATAAAAAAGGTTTAGCAAGAGAACTTGCAAGAATGAATTTAACACTAAATACCTACACTCAGTGGTATTGGAAAACAGATTTATTAAACTTAATGAATTTTTTAAGGCTTAGAGCTGATAGTCATGCTCAATATGAAATAAGGGTTTATGCAGATATAATGTTAGATACTTTGAAAAGATGGGTACCAATCACTTACGACGCCTTTTTGGACTATAGGGTAGGATCAACCGAAATATCTTCGAAGGGATTGAAAATAGTTAAAAATTTAATCAGAGGAAAAAATGTTGACTACGAGAAATCTGGCTTAAGTAAAAGAGAGTGGAATGAATTAATGACTACCTTGGGCCAAGAGGATAAACTTTTATAATGGACGATGATGTAAAAAAGATTATTACTTATTATAATTTTAAAGAAGATAAAAGGTTATCAATTTATCTTAAATATATAAATATTTTTTATAGAAAATTTAAGTTTTATCTTAAAAGTTTTAACAAAAAAATTAGTCCTGAAATAAGAGAAAAGATATATGATGATGCATGGCAGAGTGATATAAATGATTTTAAATTTTGGTTTAATAGAGAAAAAACAACACAATTATCACAATTATTTTCATACGAAAATAATATGTTTATTGCTTCTGGCGGTCTAACTCAAAGAATATGGCAGTATTATTTATTTAGATGTTTAGAAAAGACAAGTCCCTCTAAAGTTTTAGAAATTGGGAGTGGAAATGGCATAAACTTATGTTTATTTTCATCTTATTTTGAGGAAATTAATTTTACAGGTATTGATATATCATTAAAAGGTGTAGAAAATTCTATAAAACTTAAAAATAGTATTTTAGATGAAAATTTCTTTTTTGGCTGGCCATTGCCATTAAAAAATAATAAACCAGGAAAAATATCTTTTGAAAAATGTAATGCAACAAAATTAAATTTCAATAACCAAGAATTTGATTTTGTTTACTCAATTTTAGCTTTAGAACAGATGGATGATATAAAAGATAAGGTTATTACAGAGATGGTTAGGGTAAGCAATAAATATGTTATGCTTATAGAGCCTTTTAAAGAATATAATAATTCTATACTTAAATTTTTTCATCACAAGGGTAGTAAGTATTTTTCTTATACTAAAAAAAATTTATCAGATTTTAATTTAAGAATTTTGGAAGTATTTGAAGATCATCCTAATAAAGTTACGTTGGGTGTTTGTGGAGTTTTGTGTGAAAAAGTTAATAAATAAATTTTTCTAGCAATTCTCTTTTAAAATAATTGAAGTAATTAAATACCCAGAAATAACAAAAAAAATATCAACTCTTATAAAACCACCAGGTAAAATTTTTTTGCTAAATAAGGTGAACTGTGCATGATATAAACAACCGAAATTACTGAAATTGCCCTTAATCCATCAATTTCTGATTTATAATTAATCTTCATAAAATTTTTCGATCATAATTGATTAAAATATTATAAAGCATATATTTAGGTATTATCAAAATGATTGGATCTTTAAAACACCGAATCTTGAGACCTATAATAATAAACCCTCCTTATTCTGACTTTTATAGAAATCTAGCATCTAAATTTTTAAACATTAGAAATAGTTTTACTAAAACAGAATTAAGTGAGTTTGAGAAAAGTAGAGTTAATGAACTTAAAGAGGATGGTTGTTTTTCAACAAATATAGAGCAATTAAATTTAAAAGATCAATTCGAAAGATTGTCAAACGAAGTTTTAAAATTAGGTTTTACTAAAAGTGGTAATTTCAAGGATATTAAAAATGAAAAATTATTAGAATATGTAAAAACTAAAATGAGAGAAAATGATGTTAAAGGATACAAAATATCTCTTTCTGGGTTAATAAGTCAAAATTTTATCAAGGACTACACTCAAAATGAAAAAATAAAAAAAATTGTAAGCAATTACTTAAATGTAAATATAAAAAATACTTACTTCGATATATTATTGGACCATAATTTGACAGAAAATAAAGAGTCCACAGAGACACAATTATTTCATAGAGATCATAATGGAATTTTATTTTTAAAAGTATTTATATATTTAATTGACGTGAATATTGAAAATGGACCTTATTCATACGTTAAAAGAACACATAATAAAAAATATATGAGAAAATTTGATGTAAAAAAAATTAAAATTAGAAAAAATTACAGATATAATAATGATAATGTTTATGATCAATTGAAACAAAATGAAATGATATTTAAAGGTAATAAAGGAACTGTTGTATTTTCAGATACTACAGGGCTCCACAGAGGATATTTACCTCAAAGAGATTATTATAGAATTCTACTTTCTATGACATTTGAACCAGAAAATAGTTTTCTAACATTTACAGATTAAATTAATTTATAAATTCTTGTTTTAATTTTTCGGCCAAATTTAAATATATTTTGCTAATATCACTATCAATATCTTCCTCAACAATTGGCTTACCCTTGTCTCCACATTTGCCCACATTTATATCTATTGGTATTTGCCCTAAAAATTTTTTACTAAATTCATTAGCTGTTTTTTCAACAGCTCCTTCTCCAAAAATTGGATATTTCTTTCCATCATCTCCAATGAAATAGCTCATATTATCTACCAAACCTAGAATATTAACTTTTAATTTTTCAAACATTCTTATACCACGCTTTACGTCAAGTAATGCAATCTCCTGTGGTGTAGAAATTATAATAACTCCATCTAATTTTATTTCTTGAGAAAATGTCAATTGAGTATCTCCTGTTCCAGGAGGCATATCAACTATTATAAAGTCTAGATTTTCCCAAGAGACTTTCTGAGTAAAAGTTTTAATTGCTGAAGTGACCATTGGCCCTCTCCATATCATAGGAGTTTGTTCATCAGTTAAAAAACCAATAGACATACATTGTATGCCATATTTATTTATTGGTTTTATGTTTTGTCCATCACTTTCTGGCTTCTCGTTTATTGAGAACAATTTGGGAAGAGATGGTCCATAAATATCTGCGTCTAGTATTCCAACTTTTAGGTCTAATTTCCCTAAAGCTAATGCTAAATTAGAAGCAAAAGTAGATTTTCCAACACCACCCTTTGCACTTGAGATTGCAATTGTGTATTTAGTTCCAATTATAGGGTTTCTTCTGTAGGTTTTTGGAGTGGTTTTGGCTTTCATTGTGTCACTTAAACCAACTTTTTTATTAGTCATAATTTATCATTACCTTGTTTTTATCAATAAAGACACTATATAGATGTCGTATTATGAGTGATTTCAAAAACCAAAGTCCTTGGGGATCTCCTCCAGGTGGTGGAAACGGTGGATTCAAAAAAGGGCCAACTCCTCCAAATATTGATGAGGTTATTAGCAAACTTCAATCAATATTAAATAGATATTTAGGCGGTGGCAAAGGTGGTGCGAAGCCAATAGTAATAGGACTAATAATACTGTTAGTAGTTTGGACTTTAAGTGGTCTTTATAGAGTATTACCTGATGAGCAAGGCGTTGTTCTAAGATTTGGTAAATTTGTAAAAACTACGCAACCTGGTCTAAATTATCATTTACCTTTTCCAATAGAGAGTGTTTTAACACCTAAAGTCACTAAAGTTAATAGAATGGACATTGGATTTAGATCTGAGAGAGATAGTGGCTTTTCATCAGGTGGAGTTGCAGATGTTCCTGAAGAAAGCTTAATGTTAACAGGTGATGAAAACATAGTTAACATAGATTTTTCAGTATTTTGGGTAATCAAAGACGCTGGTAATTTTTTATTTAAAATTCAAGATCCAGAAGGAACTGTTAAAGCAGCTGCAGAAACAGCGATGAGAGAGGTTATTGCACGGTCTGATATTCAACCAATTTTGACCGAAGGCAGGTCTCTTATAGAAGCTGACACTCAAGAGATAATTCAAAAAATTTTAGATGAATACACAAGCGGAATTCAAATTACACAAGTTCAAACTCAAAAAGCAGATCCACCAGATCAAGTTATTGATGCGTTCAGAGATGTCCAAGCTGCAAGAGCAGATATGGAAAGATCGAAGAATGAAGCAGAAGCATATGCCAATGATGTGATTCCAAGAGCACGAGGAGAGGCAGCAAAAATTCTCCAAGCAGCAGAAGCTTATAAAAAAGAAGTTGTTGCCAAAGCAGAAGGTGAAGCAAGTAGATTTTTATCAATATATAATGAGTATGCAAAAGCTAAAAAAGTAACTCAAGAAAGAATGTATCTTGAGACAATGGAAGAAGTATTAGCTGATATTAATAAAATAATAATCGACAAAAACTCAGGTGAAGGTGTAGTACCATATCTGCCATTACAAGAATTAAAGACAGGAAATAATTAAAATGAAAGCTGGAAAATTTTTATTACCTATAATCATTCTAATTGCTGTAACAATTTACTTTTCAGTCTTTATTGTTAAAGAAGTTAATCAAGCTATTGTTCTTCAATTTGGAGATCCTAAAAGAATTATATCCAAACCTGGAATTAATTTTAAAATTCCATTCATACAAAACGTTGTATTCTTAGATAAAAGAATTTTAAATCTTGATACACCTCCGGAAGAAGTAATTGCATCTGATCAAAAAAGACTTATTGTCGATGCATTTGCAAGATTTCAAATAATTGATCCTCTTAAATTTTATATATCTGTTGGAAATGAAAGAGTTGCAAGATCAAGACTGGCCACAATTATAAACTCTAGAATAAGAAACGTGCTTGGTCAGCAAGAACTACAAACACTTTTGTCAGAAGATAGAACAAAACAAATGGCCTTAATTCAAGAAGGTGTAAATAATGAAGCAGAAAATTTTGGTATTAGTATTGTTGATGTAAGAATTAAAAGAGCAGATCTTCCTCAAGCAAACAGTGATGCAATTTTTAGAAGAATGCAAACTGAAAGAGAAAGAGAAGCAAAAGAATTTAGAGCCAAGGGTGCTGAAATGGCAGTAACAATTACTTCAACTGCTGATAAAGAAGTTACCGTTATACTTGCAGACGCACAAAAAAAATCTGAGATTATGAAAGGAGAAGGTGATGGTCTGAAAAACAAGATTTTTGCTGATGCCTTCGGACAAGATCCTGAATTTTTCGCTTTCTATAGAGCTATGCAGGCATACCAAAAAGCTTTAATTGGCGGCGAAACTTCAATGATACTTTCACCAGATAGTGAATTTTTTAAATTTTTCGGAAATATTGATCAAAAAGTAGAGTAAATTTAATGAGAGAATTGATCATCGCATTTGGTCTATTCCTTTTTATTGAAGGTATTCTTTACGCCATATTTCCATCAAAAATGAAAAATATGATTATGAAATTAAAAGAAGCTACTGATAATCAATTAAGAACTGGTGGATTAATATTTGCAGTAATTGGTTTTTTTATTATTTGGTACTTAAAAAGATGAAATACATAAAGATTTTATTACTAATATTATTTTCAATTAATATTCAAAATACTACTAACGCAGCAAATATGCCTGCATCTTTTGCTGATCTAGCTGAAAAATTAATGCCATCAGTCGTTAATATCTCTACTACAACAACAATAACCACAAGGTCAAATCCATTTCCATTTGAATTTCCTCCAGGGTCACCTTTTGAAGACATGTTTAAAGATTATGGAGCTCCTCAAAAGAGACAGACAAGTGCGCTTGGATCTGGCTTCATTATAGATGAAAAAGGAATTGTTATTACAAACAACCATGTAATCCAAGGCGCAGAAGATGTTTTTGTTAGAGTTAATGGTGAAAAAAATATAAAGGCAAAAGTAATTGGAGCTGATCCCGGCATGGATTTAGCAGTTCTTCAAATAGAGTCAGATCAAAAATTTAAACCAGTTAAGTTTGGAGATTCTGATACTGCAAGAATAGGTGATTGGGTTATTGCAATTGGGAATCCATTTGGCTTAGGTGGAACGGTTACTGCAGGAATAATTTCTGCAAGAAACAGAAGTATCGGTCTTTCTAGATATGAAGACTACATTCAAACTGATGCATCAATTAACCAAGGTAATTCAGGAGGTCCATTGTTTAATATGGAAGGCGACGTAGTTGGAATAAATACAGCGATATTAGGCCAATCAGGCTCAATTGGTATTGGTTTTGCAATTCCGTCTAATAGTGCTCAAAAAGTAATTAATCAATTAATTGAATTCGGTGAAACTAAAAGAGGTTGGTTAGGTGTTAGAATTCAAACAGTCACAAAAGATATTGCAGATGTTGAAAAATTAGATGAACCAAGAGGAGCGCTTGTTGCAAGTGTAGCTGAAAATAGTCCATCAGATAAGGGAGGGATAAAAGCTGGAGATATAATTTTAGAATTTGATGGAAAAAAAATTAATGAAATGAGTGAACTTCCGAGAATAGTGGCTGAAACAGAAGTTGGAAAAAGAGTAAAACTTAAAGTTTGGAGAAATAAACGTGAAATAACTAAGGAAATTATACTTGGAAGACTAGAAACATCTGAAGATTTTAAATCTCAAGGTTTAGTAACAGAAAAACCTAAAGAAGATGTAATAGATGGTTTAAAAATAAAAGTGAGACAGCTAAATAAAGATGACATTAAAGAGAGAAATTTACCAAAAAATACAACAGGATTAGTTATCACAGAAATCGAAAAAGATAGCCCAGTTAATTATCTTCAAGTAAATAATATTATTGTTGAAGCACAAAAGAAAAAGATCAACACTATTGGTGATCTGGATAATATTGTAAAACTAGCATTAAAAGGTGCCGACAAAAGTTTACTTATTGCAATTTACAATAATAATAACCAAAGACGATATATTGGTGTTAAATTAAATTAATGGACTTAAAGTCCAAAATAATTCTTATTTCAGGACCAACCGCATCTGGAAAATCAAGATTTGCTATACAGCTTGCAAAAAAAATAAACGGAGAAGTTATAAATGCAGATAGTATGCAAATTTTTAAAGAATTAAAAATTCTCACAGCAAGACCTCGTCGAAATGATTTAAAAAATATAAAACATCATTTGTATGGATTTAAAAGTGTAAAGGAGAATTATTCAACAGGAAATTGGCTTAAGGATGCCAAGTTAAAAATCACCAATATCAAGAAAAAAAATAAAATTCCAATTCTTGTAGGCGGCACTGGTTTGTATTTTAAAGCACTTATCTATGGTATAGTTAAAATCCCTGAGATTCCACTTACCTTTCGAAATAGAATAAGAAAAAAACAATCAAAAATAGGACAAATTAAATTTTATACTGAGCTTATTAACCTTGACCCACTATGCAAAAAAAAAATTAATAAAAATGATACACAAAGATCAATAAGAGCCTACGAAGTAAAAAAGTTTACAAATAAATCTTTGTTCGATTGGTATAGCGAAACATATTCTGATTTTAATTATGACAGTTTTATCAAGTTACATATCGATTATCCTAGAGATAAGTTAATTAAGAGAATTTCCTTAAGAACAAACAACATGTTGAGAGATGGGGCAATAAAAGAGGCTAAGAGGTTTTATAAGTTAAAAATAAAGAAAGATTTATCATCTAATAAAGTTATTGGTCTAAATGAAATTAAAGATTATCTGGATAAAAGAATAAATCTTAATGAACTAAAAGAAAAAATATCAATAAAAACAAGGCAATATGCTAAGAGACAGTCCACTTGGGCCAGAGGACAAATGTCTGATTGGCAAAAAATAAAATTTGATAGAGTTAAATCATTTTTAAAAAAATTTCCTAAATCTGCATAGATTGCTTGACCAATTAGCACAACTTCAGCTAGATTGTCTGAATGTCAAAATTATACTCTGGAGCTGAAATTGTATTTAAGTGTATGGAAGATCAGAATGTTGATCATATTTTTGGTTATCCAGGTGGGGCTGTACTACCTATTTATGACGAATTACAAAATTTTAAATCAATCAAACACGTTTTAGTTAGACATGAACAAGGTGCAGGTCATGCAGCAGAAGGATATGCAAGATCGTCAGGTAAACCAGGTGTTATTTTAGTAACTTCAGGACCAGGTGCAACAAATGTAGTTACAGCTTTGACTGATGCATATATGGATTCAATACCATTAGTTTGTATCTCTGGACAGGTTCCAACTCATTTAATTGGTACAGATGCATTTCAAGAATGTGATACAACTGGAATAACCAGACCTTGTACTAAACATAATTGGTTAGTCAAAGATATAAATGATTTAGCTGAAACAATTCATAAAGCATTTGAAGTAGCTACAACGGGCAGACCTGGACCAGTTTTAGTCGATATACCAAAAGATATTCAATTTCAAAAAACAAAATACAACAGACCAAAAAAAGAAAAAAAACTTAACGGTAAATCTCACAATCATTTTAATCAAAACAGCATTGATGAATTAATTGAATTAATGGGCAAATCTTCAAAACCTATCTTTTATACTGGTGGTGGAGTGATTAATTCTGGACCCAGGGCAAGTGAACTTTTAAGAGAACTTGTTTATGCTACAGGCTTTCCTATTACATCAACTTTACAAGGACTAGGATCCTTCCCAGGAGATGATAATCAATTTTTGGGAATGCTTGGTATGCATGGAACTTATGAAGCAAATAATGCAATGCACGACTGTGATTTAATGATTAATATTGGGGCACGTTTTGACGATAGAATAACAGGAAAAATAGATGAGTTTTCTCCAAAATCAAAAAAGGTTCATATTGATATAGATCCATCGTCTATCAATAAAAATGTTAAAGTTGATTTAGCCATTGTAGGAGATGTAAAAACTGTTCTTTCATCTACTTTAAAAAGTTTAAAACAAAAAAAATCAAAATTTTTAAAATCTAATAAACAAAAGACTTCTAAGTGGTGGGAAAAAATTCAAAAATGGAGGTCTGTTAGGTCTTTAGATTATATCGGAAGTGAAGAGACTATAAAACCTCAGTATGCGATTGAAAGATTATATGAATTGACTAAAGACAAAGACTCCTACATTACAACTGAGGTAGGACAGCATCAGATGTGGGCCGCACAACATTATAAATTTAATAAACCAAATCGTTGGATGACATCTGGTGGATTAGGCACCATGGGATATGGTTTACCAGCAGCAGTAGGTGTACAAGTTGCTCATCCAAAAAAATTAGTTATTGATATTGCAGGAGAAGCCTCAGTATTAATGACAATACAGGAAATGTCTACAGCTGTACAATACAACCTTCCAATTAAAATATTTATATTGAATAATCAATACATGGGTATGGTTAGACAATGGCAAGAACTTTTACATGATAAAAACTATTCTGAAAGTTATACTGCCGCTCTACCAGATTTTGTTAAATTAGCGGAAGCATACAACTGTGTTGGTATAAGAGCAAAAACACCAGAAGAGTTAGATGATAAAATTATTGAGATGTTGAATACAGATAGACCTGTGATATTTGATTGTATGGTCGATAAAGTAGAAAATTGTTTTCCAATGATACCATCAGGAAAGCCTCATAATCAGATGATTTTAGGGCCCAAAGATCAAGAAAATAAGAAAATTACTGGCAAAGGCAAGTCTTTAGTTTAATGCCTATTTCAAAATCAGCATATAGTTTTTCAAATAAAAAAGAGAAATTTGATACACATATTATAGTCGTTTGGGTCGACAATGAAGCTGGTGTATTGGCTAGAGTAGTTGGCCTATTTTCTGGCAGAGGTTATAATATTGAATCTTTAGCAGTCGCCCAAGTTGATGAAAAATTAAAAATATCAAGGATAACAATTGTAACTACAGGAACACCACAAGTTGTTAATCAAATTAAGCTTCAATTAAGAAAACTTGTACCTGTTCATAAAGTTGCAGATTTTAAAAGAGAGGATAAAGCAGTCATCTTTAAGGAGATGGCTTTATTTAAAATTGTTGGTCCAAATAATAAATTAGAAGGAGCATTGAAAGCTTGTAAAAAATATAATCCCATATTACTAGACAAAACAAAAAAATCGCATGTTATTCAAATAACAGCTTTAAGACGAGAAATAGACAAAATGTCAAAAGATTTAAAAAAATTTGGATTGGTGAGTGTTTCAAGAACAGGAGCCGTAGCTATGACAAGAGGTGCAGAAATATTTAAATAATTAATTAGGAGAAAAAAAATGAAAATGTTTTACGAAAAAGATACTGATGCAAATTTAATAAAGGATAAAAAAATTGCAATTTTTGGTTATGGTAGCCAAGGACACGCTCATGCTTTAAACCTCAAAGATAGTGGAGTAAAAGAAGTTGTTGTAGCTCTTCGAGAAGGGTCTTCAAGTATTGCAAAAGCAGAATCTAAAGGATTAAAAGTTATGAACCTTTCGGATGCTGCTGAATGGGCTGATGTTGTAATGATTTTAACTCCAGACGAATTACAAGCAACTATTTATAAAAATCATATTGAGCAACGTGTAAAAGAAGGGACATCTATAGCTTTTGCTCATGGACTAAATGTTCATTATGATTTGATAAAAGCAAGAAAAGATTTAGATGTATTTATGGTAGCACCAAAAGGACCAGGTCATCTAGTTAGAAGTGAATTTGAAAAGGGTGGTGGAGTTCCATGTTTATTTGCTGTTCATCAAAACGGATCGGGAAAAGCTAGAGACTTAGCAATGTCATATGCTTCAGCAATTGGCGGTGGAAGATCAGGTATAATTGAGACGACATTTAAAGATGAAGTAGAAACAGATTTATTTGGTGAGCAAACAGTTCTATGCGGTGGTCTTGTTGAATTAATTAAAAATGGATATGAAACTTTAGTTGAAGCAGGTTATGAACCTGAAATGGCATATTTTGAAACAGTTCATGAAGTTAAACTTATTGTAGATTTAATTTACGAAGGCGGAATAGCTAATATGAATTATTCTATATCTAATACTGCTGAATATGGAGAATACGAGTCAGGTCCAAGGATCATAAATAAAGAAGAGACAAAAAAGAGAATGAAAGAAGTTTTAGTAGATATCCAGTCTGGTAAATTTACTAAACAATGGATGGATGAATGTAAAAACGGTCAGAAAAATTTCTTAGCCACAAGAGCAAAACTAGCAGAACATCCAGTTGAAAAAGTTGGTGCTACTTTAAGAGAAATGATGCCTTGGATTGCTAAGAAGAAACTGGTTGATAGTGATAAAAAATAACTTGATTTTAAAATTGGGTTAAATTTCCCAATTTATTTTGCAATCTGAGCGAGAGCATGTATTATGCTCGAGCTAAAAAATACTATGTCAGAAAAAGAAAAATTATACATATTTGATACAACAATGCGTGATGGTGAACAATCTCCAGGTGCTTCTATGAGTGTTGAGGAAAAAATACAAATTTCAAGAGTGTTTGACGAGATGGGAATCGACATTGTTGAAGCAGGGTTTCCAATTGCATCACCAGGAGACTTTGAGGCAGTGACTGAAATAAGTAAAATAATGAAAAACTCAATTCCATGTGGTCTTTCAAGAGCATTAAAAAAAGATATTGATGCATGTCACGATTCCCTAAAACATGCTCCGAGATTTAGAATTCATACTTTTATTTCTACAAGTCCATTACACATGAAACACAAACTTGAAATGACAAATGATCAGGTTTTAGATGCAATTAAAGAAAGTGTTACTTATGCAAGAAACTTTACTGATGACGTAGAATGGTCCTGTGAGGATGGAACAAGAACTGATATGGATTTTATGTGTAAAACAGTTGAGCTTGCAATTAAATGTGGTGCTAAAACTATAAATATTCCAGATACAGTTGGATATTCTATTCCAGAAGAATTTGCAAAAACAATTAAACACTTAAAAAATAATGTTCCAAATATAGATAAAGCAATATTATCTGCACACTGTCACAACGATCTTGGCTTAGCAGTAGCAAATGCATTAGCAGGAGTTTCAGAGGGTGTAAGACAAATAGAATGTACAATTAATGGAATAGGTGAGAGAGCAGGTAATGCTGCACTAGAGGAAGTAGTAATGGCAATTAAAACTAGAAATGATTTAATGCCATACAACACAGGAATTAAAACAGAATTGATAAGTAAAGCTTCTAAAATAGTTTCAAATGCAACAGGTTTTCCAGTTCAATTTAATAAAGCAATAGTGGGAAAAAACGCTTTTGCTCATGAGTCAGGAATTCATCAAGATGGTATGTTAAAGAATAGAGAAACTTATGAAATTATGACCCCTGAAAGTGTTGGCGTTAAAAAAACTTCTCTAGTAATGGGTAAACATTCAGGTCGTCATGCTTTTAAAGATAAATTGTCTGACTTAGGATATTCAGATCTTACAGATGATATTATCCAAGCCGCTTTTGGAAAATTTAAAGTTTTAGCTGATAAAAAAAAACATATTTATGATGAAGATATAGTTGCGTTAGTTGATGATAGTTTAATTATAGATAATAAAATTAATGCAATAAATTTAAAATCGTTAAAAGTTTTTGCAGGAACTGGAGAACCACAAAGAGCAGAAATGACTCTAGATGTATATGGCGATATTAAAAAAACTATAGAAACTGGTGATGGACCAGTCGATGCAATATTTAAATGTATAAAAAAATTATATCCCCATGACGTGAAACTATCTTTGTACCAAGTACATGCAGTGACAGAAGGTACAGATGCTCAAGCAACAGTGAGTGTTAAAATTGAAGAAAATGATAGAACTACAGTTGGTCAATCGGCTGACACAGATACTTTGGTTGCGTCAGCAAACGCATATTTAAATGCATTGAATAAAATGCTTATAAAACGTGAGAAAAAAGCACCATCTCAAAATATTAAACATCAAAAAGTGAAAGGAATATAATAAATGTCAATGTTTGCTAATTTAAGAAAGTTTTGGAGCCAAGATATGGCAATTGATCTTGGAACAGCAAATACGCTAGTAGTTTTAAAAAGTAAAGGTGTCGTTCTAAATGAGCCATCCGTTGTAGCTGTTGTAGATAATAAAGGAAAAAAATCAGTTTTAGCTGTTGGTGATGAAGCGAAGACAATGTTAGGAAGAACACCAGGTAATATTCAAGCAATAAGACCTTTGAGAGATGGTGTGATCGCCGACTTTATAGTTACAGAAGAAATGATTAAACATTTTATAAAGAAAGTTCATAAAAAAACTTTGGCAAATCCTAGAATTTTAATTTGTGTACCAACTGGCTCAACCCCAGTAGAAAGAAAAGCTATTCAAGATAGTGCTTTAGCGGCAGGAGCAAGAAGAGTTCAGTTAATTGAAGAGCCAATCGCAGCAGCAATTGGAGCAGGCCTACCAATTCAAGAAGCAACTGGATCAATGGTTGTAGATATTGGTGGTGGAACAACGGAGATTGCTGTTATGTCATTAGGTGGTGTTGTTTATTCTGAATCGCTAAGGGTAGCAGGAGATGCAATGGATAATTCATTAAAAGATTATATGAGAGAAGAATATAACTTGATGATAGGGGACAGCACTGCAGAAAAAATTAAAAAAGATATTGGAACAGCTATTCCAACAAATAATAACACTTACGCAGTTAAAGGTAGAGATTTAAGATCAGGAACTCCTAAAGAAGTTAATATATCAGAACAAGATACTTCAGAAGCTTTAAACCCGATACTTAAAGAGATTGTATCCGGAATAAAAAAAGCACTAGAAAATACACCCCCAGAATTGTCAGCGGATTTAGTTGATATGGGTTTAACAATGACAGGAGGAGGATCACTTTTAAAAAATATAGATAAAAGATTCTCTAAAGAAACTGGATTACCAGTAAATATTGCTGATGATCCTTTGTCATGTGTTGCAATAGGAACAGGAAAGGCGTTAGACGATCAAGAAATATTTTCTACTGTACTATCTGAGTATTAAATATTATGTCAACAGAAACGAGTAGAGATGATTTTATTATTGCTATTCGTTCAGCATTTCTAAAAAAGGGAAATAGACAAAAGTTTTCTTTATTTACACTTTTAATCATATCTATTTTGGTTCTATCATTAGAGTATTTTAAAACTGGTCCAGTAAATCAATTTAGATCTATCACAAAAGATATTATATTTAGAGGATCATATGTTGTATCAAGCCCATTTAAATATGTAAAAGATAAATATTATCTCTTTCAAGATCATATGAGTATGTATGAGGAGTTTTCGATTTTGAGAGATAAGGATCTTGATCTTGACTCACTTAGAAAAGAAGTTGATTTTTATAAATCAGAAAATGCTCTTTTAAAAAAACTGATAGAGGAAAGAGATCTTTTTTCTAAAGAATATATGTTGACTAAGATTTTATTGGATAAAAAAAGTCCTTATTTGAAGTCTTTAATAATTAACAAGGGCCAAAAAAATGGAGTTAAATTAGGATCAGCTGTTAAAGATCGTTTATATTACATTGGAAAGGTTGTAAATGTTAACTTTTTAAGCTCTAGAGTATTACTGGCCAATGATCTTAATAGTAAAATCCCAATCATTATAGAGCCAAGTGGAATCAATGCTATTCTTTCTGGCAATGGAAATGATGAATATGCCGAACTAGAATACTTACCGAAAGAAAATGATATAAAAGAAAATGAAATTGTGTACACCTCTGGATCAGATGGCACAATTCCAGCATCAATTCCAGTTGGAAAAATAATTATTAAGGACAATAAAAAATATGTGAAGTTTTTTAGCAACTTAAATCAACTAAATTATGTGCAGGTAAATAAGTAAAATGGCTAGAGGAGATATAAAATTTTATCAATTTTTATTAAATGGTTTTCCAATTATTTTGTTATTTTTCTTTGCTTTGACAGGATACTCATTTTCATTCCAGATTTTCAAAATTAATATATCTTTTAATTTCATTCACTTAATTGTATTTTATTGGGTTTTAAGGAAACCTGAAATGCTTGGTTATGGCCTTATTTTTTTTGCAGGTGTGATTAATGATGTTGTACAAAACCTACCAATTGGAGTTTCATCTATAAATTATCTTTTACTCTGTGTTATTGCATCTTTTTTTAGGACAAGAACTCTAGTTCCTAATTTAATTTACGATTGGATATTATTCTTTATCGCAATATTAATTGTAAGTTCAATTCATTTTACAGTATTAGCAATTTTCTTTGATGGAAATATTAAGTATGGAGCTTTAATGTCCACTGCCTTTTTTTCATTTTTAATTTATCCTATAGTGGCAAAATTATTTAATCAAATTTATATACTAGGTTTAAAACAAGAAAATGCTGAATAGAGGAAGAAATATAGAAAAAGGTAGAGTTATAACAAGAAGAATGTTCGTATTAGCTGCTGCAAAAATACTACTTTTTACAGGTATATCGTCAAGACTATATAACTTACAAATTTCTGATAGAGAAAAATATGAAATTTTATCAGATAAAAATAGAATACGTGAATGGAAAACTCCTCCACAACGAGGCATAATTGTTGACAACTTTAACAAAGTTCTAGCAAGCAATGATAGAGTGTTTCAGCTTCACTTAATACTAGATGAAATAAATGATTTTGATTTAACAATATTTAAAATTAAAAATTTAATTGGATTAGATAAGTTTCAAGTTAAGAAATTATATAAAAAAAAAGAAAGATTGAAGCCTTGGGATACATTGGTAGTTTCAGATAATTTAACTTGGGAACAATTTTCAAAAATTAATTTATATTTACACGAATTAGAAGGTGCAAAACCAGTATTATCTACATCTAGATTTTATCCTTATGCAAATAATTTAGTACATATAGTTGGTTATGTTGGAGATGCTAGTCCAAAAGATCTTGAAAAACCTGAGATAAAAGAAAATTTTGTGCCAGGTTTAAAAGTAGGAAAATATGGAATAGAAAATTCACAAGAGAAAATGTTAATAGGTAACTATGGTATTAAAAGATATGAAGTGAATGCATCTGGAAAAAGAATAAGCCAAATAGATTACATTAAAGAAAGACAAGGTAGCAAAGTAAACTTAACTATAGATATTGAAATACAAAAATATGCTCAAGAGCTACTTAAAGGAAAAGCGGGTTCAATATGTGCAATGGATATTTATACTGGTGAGGTAGTTGCAATGGCGTCATCACCAACTTATGATCCAAACAAATTTACCCATGGTATAAATCAGAAAGATTGGCAAGAAATCAGAAATAATCCTTTAAAACCTTTGATAAATAAGTCTATTGCAGGACTTTATTCTCCTGGTTCAACTTTTAAGCCATTAGTTGCTTTAGCTGCTTTAGAGTACGGCATACTAAATCCCAATAAATCAATAAGATGTAAAGGTCATAAGCATCCTTATGAATTATATGGAGTAAAATATCATTGTTGGAAAAAAGAGGGTCATGGGTACATGAGGCTGAGAAATGCTATTAAACAATCTTGCGATATATACTTTTATGAAATGGCAAGATTACTTGGCGTTGATAAATTATCAATAATTGCAAAAAGATATGGGCTTGGAACTAATGTACTTGGAGATCTTTATAACGACGAAAAAAATGGATTGGTTCCAGATACTAAATGGAAGAGACGCGCGTTAGAAGAAAGCTGGTATTTAGGAGAAACAGTAATCAATGGTATAGGGCAAGGCTATATACAGACTACACCACTTCAACTTTGTCTAATGACTTCACAAATTGCAAATGGAGGATATAAAATAAAACCTCATATCATAAAAGATGAAAATATAAATTATAAGGATGTAATAAATAAAATTAAATTAAATCAATCCAATTTTCCTTTACATGAAAGAAATTACTTAGATGATATAAATGTTGAATATTATCAAAGAATGTATCACAAAAAATCTAATATTAATTTTATATTAGATGCAATGTTTGGATCTACAAACGAGCAATATGGTACTTCTTTCAAGTCCAGATATGATGATCCAAAATATCAATTTGCAGGAAAAACAGGAACATCGCAAGTAAGACGAATAACGGATCTTGATAGAGAATTAGATCTAGATACAGATCAAATAGAGTATAAAAAAAGAGATCATGCTTTGTATATCGCATTTGCTCCTTATAAAAATCCTAGATATGCTATAAGTGTGATAGTCGAACATGGAGGCTCAGGTAGCAAAGCAGCAGCGCCATTAGCCAGTAAACTTATAAAAAAAATTATAGATAGACATAAACTTAGAGAACAATTTAATAATGGGAACACAAGCCTAGCTTAATGCTTAGAGAGAGAATTCAAGCATCTGGATATACTTTTTTTGAAAAACTTAAATCTATAGATTATCTACTTATTTTATTAATTTTATTTATTAGTGCAATAAGTGTATTTGCGATTTATTCAACTGAAGGAGGAAAGCTTTCATTTTATACTAAGAATCATATTGTAAGATTATCTGTATTTTTTAGCTTATTTATAGTTCTGTCATTTGTCAGAGTTTCAACTTGGTATAAAAATGCTTATCTATTTTATTTACTCGGTTTAATTTTACTTTTATTGGTATTGTTCTTTGGAATTTCAGCTTCTGGAGCAACTAGATGGATTAATTTATATTTTATTAACCTTCAACCCTCCGAATTAATGAAGGTGGCAATTATAATTTGTTTTGCAAGGTATTATCATAGAATTCAAAGTTCAGATATTCAAAGTTTTAAATTTTTACTGCAACCTCTAATTCTTCTTATAATTCCATGTTATTTAGTTTTACAACAACCAGATTTAGGAACATCCATATTGATTGCGGGTAGTGGTATTGCAATCATTTGGTTAGCAGGCACAAATATCAAATATTTTATTTATTCAGGTTTATTGTTATTAGTTTCATTACCATTTGCTATTTCTGTACTTAAACCTTATCAAAAGTCGAGAATTTTAACTTTTTTTAATCCTGACAGAGATCCTTTAGGTGCTGGATATCAAATAATTCAATCTAAAATAGCCATAGGATCAGGGGGTTTTTTTGGCAAAGGGTTTTTAAAAGGAACTCAAAGTTATTTAGAATTTTTGCCAGAAAAGCATACAGATTTTATTTTTACTCTATTTTCTGAAGAGTTTGGTTTTTTAGGTTCTATAATATTAATCCTCTTGTATATTTTACTAATATACAGAATTATTAATGTAGGATTAGTATCCAGAAGTTTCTTTGCAAAGCTTTATTGTTTTGGTTTTGCAACTGCTATTTTTCTGTATGTTTTTGTTAATATTGCTATGGTGTTAGGTTTATTACCTATAGTTGGAGCGCCGTTACCAATAATGTCGTACGGTGGATCTTCTTTATTATCTATAATGTTGGGTCTTAGTATTGTCATGAGTTGCAAAATTTATAGCCAAGATCAGATTTCAGCTTATTAATTTATTAACTATCTATAGCAACAATCGTTAAATCGTCTTTTTGAATATGGCCTTTTCCAAGAATATCATCAATTATAGATTTAAGTCTTAAATTAATTTCTGTTGATTGATACTTTTTAATATAATTTTGGAATCCCTCTGATCCCAACATCTCACCTCTTGGATTTTTTATTTCTGTAATTCCATCAGTAAAAATATACATTGAACTATTTACAAATGGTATTTTATGTTCTGGATATTTTGTGTTTGCCATTACTCCAAGCGGAGGACCTGCCTCATTAAAGTTAGAAAAAGTTCCATCATTAGAATATATTAATGGTGGCTCGTGACCAGCACTTGATAGAAGTAACTCTTGTTTTTTTTTATCATAAATTCCAATTATCATTGTTACAAACATACCTCTTGAAATTGTTTCACAAATTTCATTATTTAATTGGTATAATAAATCTGAGGCAGAAAAATTACTTTTACTTAAACACCTATATAAACTTGATGCTTTCGACATTAATAAAGAAGATTTAATTCCTTTCCCTGACACATCGGCTACCCCAAATCCATACTTCGCTTCTCCTATTTCTGAAAAATTATAAAAATCTCCTGAAACCAATTTTGCAGGAATATTTATACCTGCAATTGGAAATTCTTTTGATTTATTAGATGATAATAAAGATTTTTGAATTTCTCCTACAATTTCAATTTCTTTTTGTATTTTATTTTTTTCTACCATTTCTTTAGCCATTTTTGCATTTCTAATTGCAAGAGCTGCTGGTGCTGACAATGTCTCTAAAAGTTTTCTATCTTCTTCAACAAAAAGTTTATTTTCAGTTTTTTTATTAAGGCAATGAATTACTCCAATACATTCATTTGCAGCAATTAATGGAGCACAAAGTACAGAGTATGTTGTAAAATTAGTTTTATTGTCTAAATCAAAATAAAATTCTGCTATTTCTCTCACATCTTTTTTAACATTTCCTACTCTTATACATTTTCTCTCTTGTACCGCCTTACCCATTACACCATCTTTAAGATTTAATTCATAATCTTCTAAGTAATCTTGATGAAGGGACGCTATACATTGAAATTTTTTAATATTATCATTTATCAAAAAAATATTAGCTGCTTGAGCATTAATCCTATTTATTATAACTCTTAACGCTGTCATCAAGGTATCATTTAAGTCAAGAGTTAAAGCAAACTCTTGGTTCATTTTTGTAATAATTTCTAAATCTATTTTTGACTGGTTTATATTTTGCGAGTCCTTAGGACCTAATTCTTTTTTTTGCTTAAAAAATAACATATTAATCAACTAGTAATTTAATACCTTTTTGATAAGTTTTACAATAATGGAGATTTTTATTTATACCCCTAATCTATATATACATTTGACTGACGCTATGTTGGTATTTCAATATGTAATTGACGGAATTCTTCATATTACTTCAAATATAAAAATTTAATTTTGTGGATTATTTAATTATTGCCATCTTTGGAGCAATCTGGGGAAGTTTTGCGAATGTTTGCATTTATCGTTTACCAGATGAAAAAGGAGTAATTTCAGGAAGATCCCAATGTCAAAATTGTAATAAGAAAATAGTATGGTTCGATAATATACCCATTATTTCATATTTGCTTTTAAAAGGAAAATGTAGGTCATGTCATAAGAGGATTGAAATTCAATATATTTTTGTTGAACTTATCAGTATTACATTTTTTATCCTTATATATTTTTATTATGGCATTTCTTTAACAACACTTTTTCTAATAGTTCTGTTTTTGAGTTTTTTAATAATTTTTTTTATAGATCTTAAGCATTTTATAATCCCAGATATTTTAACATTTCCAATGATGCTAATAGGTTTTTTAAAATCTTTTGATCCAAATCTTAATGACATATTTCCAAATTATATAAATTCATTATTTGGAGGATTTCTTGGATATTTAATTATTTGGTCAATTATTTTTCTTTATAAAAAAGTAAGAAAAAAAGAGGGTATGGGATTAGGGGATGCTAAACTTTTAGCTGTTGTTGGTTTCTGGTTTGGTTGGATTTCAATTCCATTTGTTATTTTTATATCATCTGTATTGGCATTAATAATAGTTATCCCTGATTTAATAAGAAAGTCTAAAGAGTTAAGTTCTCAAATTCCATTTGGACCTTACATAATTATTGGTACTGTTGTATTCATTATTCTTAAAGAGCATTTATTAAAATTAATATTATGAAAAACAAATTTATCTATTTAGGAATTATTACGGTAATTCTAATAAGTTTGAAAATTTTAAACCCAACGTTTATAAAAAAATTATCATTAATTAATTATGACTTTTATCAAAAAAATTTTATTAATGGTGAGGTTAATTCGGTAACAATAATTGATATTGATGAAAAAAGTTTAGCTGAAATTGGTCAATTTCCTTGGAGGAGAGATATATACTCTAAAATATTAGAAAACTTAAATAAATTTAATCCTTCAGCAATTGCATTTGATATTGTTTTTAGTGAAGAGGATAAACAAAATCCAAAAAATTTATTAAATCGTCTAAAAAAGGAATATGAGGGATTTAATTATATCGAGGTTGATGATAGTCAAAAAATATTTATAGAAGGACTTAAGAATTCAAAATCTATATTACCTATAATTGGTGAACCAAAAGATAATTTAGTTATCAATAATTCAAAACCAAAAATAAGGTTAATAAAAAAAGGTAACGATCCAAAAAACTTTTTATATTCTTTTAAAAATAAAATTATTTCCTTAGAAAAATTGAACAATGCCGCTGCTGGCATCGGGTCAATATCTCTTATACCAAGTATAGATGGTATTATAAGATATGCTCCAGTAATTATAAATATTGATAATAGTATTTGGCCATCCTTAAGTTTAGAAGCTGTAAGAATTTCAAATAATCAAAAAAATCTTTTAGTCAAAACAGATTCTAATGGAATATCTGAAATTAAGACAAGGACAAATCAGATAAAAACAGATAGCAACGCGCTAATAAATATTAAATTCAAATACTTTGATAAATCTAATTATATATCTGTTCTTGATATTCTTGATAATAAATTTGATAAAAAAAGAATAGAAAATAAAATTATATTAATAGGTTCATCAGCCCAAGCACTTTTCGATATAGTCAAAATTGCAAATGGAAACGTTGTTCCTGGAGTTGAAGTTCATGCTCATTTGATTGATAATATTATCAAATCAGAGAGTATTGTAATTGATCAAACAACCGTACTATTAGGTTATGCAATTTTAATTATCTCAACTATAATTATTGTTATCTCCACGATAAAAATTAAACCAAGATTTAGTATATTTATATTCGTTACTCTAATATTTATTATAAATTTAATAAGTGTAGTTTTTTTTAAGTTTGATTATTATGTTGATCCTCTATTCAATATTTTTGCTTGCGCAGTAATTTTTTTAACATCCTTATATTTCAAGTATCTTGAAGAGAATATGCTTGCTATTGAAAATGATAAAAAGCAAATGATTTTAAAAAAAGAAAGAGAGATAGCTGGTGAGGTGCAAAAAAAATTATTTCCAACTGATAAAAATTTAGAAAAATTTGTCTATGGAAAAAATACACCTGCAAAAGATGTTTCTGGTGACTATTACGATTTTTATAAAATTAATGAAAACGAATTTTATTTCATACTTGGTGATGTAACTGGCAAAGGTATAAAAGCTGGAATTTTAATGGCAAATGCAGCTGCAGTATTTAAATCATTAGCCAAAATGGGATCCTCTGTATCAAAAACCGCTCTTTACATAAACAATCAAGTTAAAGACTCTTCTTATCAAGCAATGTTTATTACTGCTGTTTTGGGTAAAGTAAATTTAAATACTGGTGAAATGGAATATGTAAACATGGGTCACGAACCGATGATGGTAATTAATAATAATTTTGAATTTGATTATATAAAATCAACGCTACCACCGATGGGTCTAACAAAAGTAAAAGATGAAAGTTTTTTTAAAACTCATTTGATGAATATAAAAGACAAAACAATACTGATTTACACAGATGGAGTAACAGAGGGTTATATAGACAACAATAAAGAGCTAACTGTCACAGGCATAGAAAATGAGATAAAAGTTATCAAATCAAGAGATCCAAATAAAATTATAGATCATCTAACTAGTATACTTATAAAAAATAATATAGTTTTAAGAGACGATATAACATGTTTAGGAATTTCTATTTAGCAATATTGATCATATTTTTTTTTATACAGAGTGCATTTAGTTCAATAATTAAATATGAAGAGATATTAGAAAATCCAACTGACTTAGAATTAAATTTAAATTATGCAAAGCAACAAGAGGAAGCTGGAAATTTTAAACTTACAATAGCAACATTAGAAAGAATGGTAATGTTGTATCCAACTAACACAGACATAAAAATCTACCTTTTATCAATTTTAATAAAAATGGACTCACCAGCAAAAGTTGAGCTCATGGTACAAAGCATGGTTAATGACCCAAATACTACCGATGAAACTAAAAATTTAATTGCAAGTTTGTTATCAGACAGTGGTATTGAAGATAAGAAAAAAAGTGCATGGTTTGCATATCTAGATTTGTCATATTCTCAAACTCAAGAGACAAACGTCGATGCAATCACGAAAACTAATAAGATGTGGAACAATGATGAGAAGTTAAAATACACTGATGACTCTTTAAGAGCAGATAAATCTTACAAGAGAGGAAGTTCTTTTACTGTAGGAAAAAATATCGATAGCACCTCGTCATTCCTTTTCAATTTGGGAATAACAATAAACCAACAAGATAAAGCATCATCAGACGAAAGTGATATTGGATCTGGTTCATTAAGCTATTTCAAGATTATAGACAAACATTATATAGCTCCATATGTATATTATAGTAGACCAAATAATAATTACGCTAAAGATTCCAATACTAAAGGGGTAGGTTTAAGTAATACTTATATAATTGATGAGAAACAGAGTTTAAATTATAGCTTAGGATATTCTGTCTTACATAATAATACCTATTCTAAATATACAACTGCTAATCATTCAAATAATCATACATACTCATCTAACATAAAATATAATTATAATATTTCAAAAAAAAATCAGATAAGTACCAAATTTTCGTTTAGTGAAATAAATGCAAATAACGATATATACTCTTATGATAGTTATGGTTTGTCTTTAGCTTATGCTCACATTCTGCCATTTGGGACTTTAAAACTACAAAGCTCATATACTGAAAATGAGTATGAGACAAAAGATACATTTCATAACACTACTATTGATAGAAAAGATAAGCCATTTGTTAATTCAATAGGTTTGACAGGCCAAATTAATCAGATATTTCCTTTTTTAAAGAAATTTAACCAAGATAATACTTTATTATATTCTTTAAATTTAAGACACTCTGATGTAAGTTCAACTCTGTTGAATCATGACACTGAAAGGCAATTTTTCACAATTGGTTTAACAAAAAGAGTAAATTTTAATTTTAATAATTAAATATGAAAAAAATATTAATTACATCTTTAGCTTTCTTAATTTTATCATCAAATATTTTGTTTGCTCAAACAAAAGAATTTATAGGTGTGATAGGTGCAGCAATTGGAGATATTAAAAATCAAAAAGATGAAATATTAGAAAATGGGTCAAAAGTTTATTATGGAGATACTATTGTAGTCAGTGAAAAATCCAACGCTCAAGTTTTATTTCTTGATCAAACTGTTATTACAATTGGTGAAAAATCAGAACTTACAATAGATGAATTTGTTTATGACCCGGAGACTAATGATGGTAAATTTGTTTCTAATATAAAATCAGGCACAATTAAAATCATTACAGGTGAAATAAGTAAGAAAGATCCAGACAACTTAGAGATCAAAATTCCAACAGGAACAATTGGTGCAAGAGGAACGGAGTTTGTGGTGTTGACTGAGAGCAACAATGAAAGCACGGTTGTATTGTTAGGCCCAGGTCCAAATAACTCATTAGGAATGATACCAGGAAACTTAGAGGTATCGGATGGATTTAATTCAATTGATATTACACAACCAGGATTTCAGACTGTGGTAACTAATTAAATGATAAAAAATATTTTTAATTTTTGTTCTATTTCATTAATTTCTTTATTGACTGTCAGCGTTTCACACGCAGGAGTTTCGAGTGCAGTTCCAACAACAGCTTTAAGCAAAATTGCAAAATCTACTAGCTACACTTCAAATGCTACAAGTCAAACTGTAACTACATCAAATACAACTACTTCTGTAGTTAATACAAATAAATTAAAAGAAACTATTGCTAAAGATGCGAAGAAATTTGGATTAAAAGTTGATGAAGCAGCCTTAGAACTTTTAAGTGGCGGAACTGATAGTTCAAATATTTCAAATGTTTTAGCCAAAGCTAACGAAAACGTTAATACTGAAATGTATGATTATGATTATATTCCAGAAAAAGGACCTGATACATATGTTTATCAATTTGGAACTGAAGATAACTGGGTAAAATTAGAACAGGTAACTGAATATGATGGAAAAAGCTATAGCAACACCCAAAATGCGTTTGATGGTACAGTTGACCAATATTCAAGAGCAGATGTGTACGTGGATTTTACAAAAAAACAAATTTATGCAGATGTTTTTACAAAATTAAAAGCAAAAACTAAAGATTTAGTTGAAGGCACAAGAATAACAGGTGTTGCGGCTATCACTCAACAGCCTGTAATAGCAATAGATACACACGCTGTAGTAACCACAGTTGGCACACATTCTGGTAATGTTGATGGACCAGACTTTAATGATAATCCTGATACTATCCAAGCAAGCTCAACTCAATTACATAATAATCCATACAATGGAGATGCAGGTACTATGAAATGGTACAATCACAATACAACAGATGCCAATGCAGAATTCAGATTTTTCTTCTCAGGAAAATTTACAACAGCAACTGCGGGAGCAGATGGTGAAGCTATTATTGGAATAGAAGCTGCAAATTGCAATGCATGCACAGAAGAACAGTTCATTGCAACAATAGAAAGATATCAAGCAACAGGTACAATTTCTCCAAAAAAAGCAGGTAATTAATTTAAGGGGGAGAGTTCGATATTCCAAGACCTTTATAAACTTTTGATAAAATATCAGTTTTTAAGTGATTAAATTTCTTTTTTTTAATATTCTTCTCACATTTTTAAATTTATTTATATTAATCTATTCTTATTCTCTGAAATTTTTTCCAATCAAATGGAGAAAAAAAGTAAATCAAGATACAATAGTTGGACTTGCAATTATATTTTCAACCATGATTAATTTTTTTGCTTGGACAATTTATTTATATTTATTATTTTTTGAAAACTTAGATTTTTCTGGTGAGACTATTTAGCATTTAATTTTGTTTCCAAGTTCCTCTCATTATGTCAACTTCAACCGCTATTGCATCTTTAGTAATCAAATCTTTTCCATCATTAGTTTTTCCTGCAATATTTGCATAGATTTTTCCACCATATGTTACAATTTTAGATAAAATACCCATTCCAACAAAGTGGCAGTCATCGTCATTTGCATCTTTTCCTAATAAGCTTGAAATATTTGTTCCACATTCGTCATCTACTGCACAAATAGTTGCTTTTCCACTTTTACATTTATCATTCTTTTCTGGTGTGTATATTGGAAAATAAACAACACCACTTGAGACAGTTGGTGGCGCTGTAACTTTTTTATCTTTTGCCAACTCTATCATCCAACCTATTTTATCTTTGACATTTTGTGGACACATTGATCCATTTGTGTCTTTTGTTGTGTCTGAACAATCCTTTAAACTTTTCTCAACATTTGGTGTTCCAAGAGCTAGTGATGGTTTACCAAATCCAGGAAAAGATTTATCTTCAATTCCTAATAATAAATTACCTCCTAGAGGTGTTGGATCAGTAATGTTTTCAATATCACCTGTACCTGCAAACAACCATAATTTTTTAGTAGTTTTTCCAATTCCTGCATCCATCGAGTGGAACATATACCTTCCTTGGTTTGCAGTAGTTTTTGTATTAAACATTGTGTAATGGTCATACAATTCAGTATCTACACCTTCATCTAAATTTGTTAAATTAATTTTTGAAATTTTACCTTCTAAATCACTGACATAAACTAATGCACCTCTATAATTTACAAACCCTTTAACACTGTCAGTTGTTATTACAACAGGATCTCCTGGTACTGAATTAGCAATATCATTATTACTATCATCATCAATTTTGATATATTTTTCAATTTTGCCAGGAATATCGTATTCGGGTGTTAAAGGATCACCATCACCTAAATTAATCACATAAACTCCAGATCCAACACCACCAAATTTTGCTCCATAACCTCCACCCATCACAATTACGTATTTGTCATCTTCAACATCTTGATCGCCTTTACCTTTATTTGGCATTCTTATTATTCTTGGAGCTGACCATGTTTCTCCTAATTCACTGTAGTCATAATGTCTTGGATCCTTAACTCCTAATAAGTCTGATTTAAGATTTACATCTATAGAAACTTGATCACTTGGATCAAAGTTACCATTTGCTTGATATTGTACTTCTTGTGAAAATGTAATTATTAAAAAGTTACTACTCAATCTAAAAGAAGCGCCGGTGTCCTTACTGCCATTTACAGTTACACTCAAATCATTAGTTGATATTGTTTTTGCTGGAAAATTTTCTATTGTAAACGTTTTTGATTTATAGCAAGAAGTTGTTTTAGTGCTATTACATTCTGCGTTTATTGTACTATCATCGTCATATAATGCCTGTACCTCTTGTGCTTCCATAGTATTCATAAAAGAATAAGATGAAGGCATGTATGGATATTCTCTGTAAATACCCGCATGATTCATTATGAAAACTTTATGATTGATTCTATCGTTATAAACTGAATAGAAATGTCTTGGCTGATCCACATCAGTTACATCCAATACACTAAATCCATTTCCTCCTCTTCCATATGGCACTACTAAAATTGTATGCCATCTTGGTGCAGCACTTATGCCGTCATGAGGATTTTTTATATATACATCTCGTTGAACAGGAGATCCATCTACTCCAAATACCGCGTTACTTCCACCACCTTTTGGTGCTGCTAGGTTTAGGTTTTTATTTATCATCAATGGCAATTTAGGAATTAAAAATGGAGGTACAAAAGCCCATTTCTCTATTCCAGTTTTATAATCAAATGCGTGTAGCATGCTATCATTTGCACCTACATAAATTAACCTTTGTCTATCAGACATATTCCTTGAGCTTTTCCAATTATTGTATCCTTTTAGATTTCTATAGTAAGCTTCTTCATTAGAGGAATTAAAATCAGTATCAGCATCTGGACCACCTACAATTATCATTTCAGAGTGATAAATATCACCAAGTATACTTAAGCCGCCATCAGTTCGTGTTTCAGTAAGATTGCAATTACCATTATAATCAAAGTAATCTTCACCTCTTACAAAATTAATTAAACCTTTAGCATCATCATCGGTTCCATCCTCAACAGTAGATACAGATTTACATCTACTTGTGCCTATAGTTCCAGCAACGGTTGGGGTTTGGCTGTGGTAATCTTGCAATGAAGTTCCAAATAAAGAATACAATCTTTTTATATGATCGACATTGGATGAAACAAAGTTATTAAGATCGGTTGTATAATCAGTTCCTAAAATTGGACTCCATATTTTTCTGTTTTTAGGATCTGGCATTTTTTTATCTGCCTCCCATTCAACTTTTGTCGGCATACCGTTGTCATCCAATGAAGTTTTCTTTAAAGTTCCTTTCCACTCTTTACCTTGTCTATATTTAAATTGTGCCTGCATTAAAGCTCCACCTTCTTCAACGGTTGCTGTAATAGCAGGTGCTGTAAACGAAACCTTTTCAGCAATTATTCTGTTAATCTCCGAGGTTAAAGCTTGTTTTAAAGATGCTGGATCATTTGCTACAATAACATCTTCAGTCCCACCTTCTTTAGCATATTCTGCAAAGTTTTTTATTCCAGATGATGATATTCCACCACCGTAAGCTATTGTTATAGTTTTAACTCCCTTACCTTTTAATGTTTTGATGTCTTTTAATCCTTGTTTATGATTCATCCAAATTCCATCACCTATAACAATTATATAATTTACCTGACAGTCTAATTTATCTTTCATAGGAGAATCTGTTTTATGATCAAAATATTCTAGAGCTATTTTGGTAAACATTTTTGCATCTGTACCACCGCCTGGTGTAGTTTGAGTCACAACTTTAGCAGTTCTCTTTGCACCATTTTTATTAACCTTGACCTTTAAACACCCATAATTATCACAAGGTATTCCTTGATTTTTTTTGTCATTCCAACCTTTGTAACCAAAGTCAGACCCCATATCTCGACATCGATATTTTCTAGAAGTATTAAAAATCCAGCTACTACTTGTTAACCAGCTATACTTGTTAAGTAACTTTGTTTTTATTGATAAACATGATGGATATTTAGTTACCCAACTATTGTAAACCCAAATTCCACCTGAATATGACCAATACGAAAATCCAAAATGAACACCTCCAGTTAAAGTTGGGTCTGTTGTAATAGCTTTTATTGCTTCATGAGCACCTTGCATTCTTGATTTTCCAAATGTAGATCCAACTTTTTTTATCCAATCAATTCCATCACTTTCTTCACTAAAAATTTGTATCATACTGTTCCAGGTATCAGATACGTAAAGTCTATTATTTGATGCATCAACTGCGAGTTCCATAGGATTTCTAAATAAATAATTTGATCGTGATGCAGGATTATAACCTTGTGTGACTTGGCCATATTTACCTATAGCTACTCGGTCTGATGAAGAAATAGTTGTGTCGCTTAAATCAAATCTTTCTATTCTACTGAATGAGTAGTTTGCGATATAAAAATGATCATCGTCTAAAGAACTACTTTCAATCGCTCTAAATTGACCAGACCAACCAGTATCATAAGCTGCAAATTGATCATAGTTTTCGTCAACGCAATTTAAACCCGGTGTTAAATTAAATTTATAAAATCCTCTTTGAGTTCTTCTTGCCCAATCATCGTATCTATAAAAAACCATATAAGAACCGCTTCTATTTATTTCACCAGCCCCATTTCTGGTTACATAAGGGTTTGATAAATAATATCCCAATTTAGATTTATTATTTGTGTTCCCATAAGTACAAAGTTTACTAGAGGAAGATGATCCAGGATCTGATGCAGCTAAATCGAATATTCTAATTCTGCCCTTTCCAAAAACGTAAAGATACTGTCCATGAAGTTCTCCACCCCACCAACCAGAACTACCCCCAAAATTTCTAGAATATGTAATTTTTCCTGTTGTTTCATTTAATTTACATAATTGACCCTGAGCATTTACAAACCAAAAATTTCCATTGTAATATTCAGCAACTCTTGTTTGAGATCTATAAGTACAGGGCGTCCTGCTATTGTATTTCCAGGTTAGTTTATCATCATATGCAACATTTCTTTTGTCGTACCAACTGTAATAAGAATTATGCAATACATTTTTTCCACCATCTTTAGTGGTATTACCTACTGCAATTTTATAAGGATATACAGTTGGTGTTCCAAAGACTTGTCTTGCAGACATACTTCCTGATTTATCTAATAAAATTAGAATATTGGCTGGCACATCACCAGCACCTGATCCAGGAGGCAAAGGTTTTGATAAGCTATTCGAAATTAATAATGTTAAAATAACAAAGTTAAAAATTATCAATTTAAAAAATTTCTTAAAC
>CACGWQ010000010.1 GCA_902576815.1 uncultured Pelagibacteraceae bacterium | reverse complement strand
CTGGGCTTCTGTTACAAAAGGTGCTGAAGAAGAAGCTAAAAAATTAGGTGTTAAGTTAATCTTGGTTGCGCCACCTCAAGAAGGTGATGTTCAAGCACAAATTAACCAAGTTGAAGACCAACTTGCTAAAGGTGTTGATGCTTTAGCTCTTGCACCAGGAGATCCAAATGCATTCGCTCCAATTGTAGATGACGCTATCAAAAGTGGTGTTCCAGTTGTATTCGTAGATACAAAAGGGATCAATGAAGGTGTTACTTTTATTGGAACTAACAATATGAATGGAGCAGAATTAGCTGCTAAATTCATTTGTGACAAAACTCCAAAAGGTTCAGATGTTGCAATTTTGACTGGAATAGAGTCTCAATCAACAGCTTTACTAAGAAGAGACGGTGCAATTAAAGGATTTAAAAATTGCGGTTTAAATATAGTTGCTACTCAAACAGCTGAGTGGGATACTGCAAAAGGTAGATCAGTTACTGAGTCTATTATTTTGAAAAATCCTAACATCAAAGCAATATTTGCTTCAAATGACAATATGGGCTTAGGTGCTATGCAAGCTCTTAAAGATGCAGATATGAATGATGTTGTTGTTGTTGGTTTTGATGCAACTCCAGATGCTGCTACAAGTATCTTAAAAGGTGAAATGACTGCAACTATTGCTCAGTTCTCATATAACATGGGTGCTTACGGTGTTAAATATGCACTTGAGCTAGCTAATGGTGGAAGTATTGATCCAAACATTGATACTGGAACACAATTAGTAACAAAAGAAAACGCTAACGATTTTAAATAATCATTAGTCTATAACATTTAAAAAGGGTGGAATTTTTATTCCACCCTTTTTTTTTTATTTATTTTAAAGAGTGATTACTTGATCAGGTGGATTTGATCCAAGTGCAGTATATAATTGTGGAAAGCATCCGGCCACCACACCATCAACTAAACCTTTTGCTTTAACGTCTCCACTTCCGCATTGTTCTAAAGTTCCATCAGCAAAACCTCGTCTAACAGCGCAGGCATCACATACCATCAACAGCATTTTCTTCTCATTAGCAATTTTTGCTAACCTTTCACCGATGTGATCTCCTTTTTTTAAACAAAAAAGGTTATCATCAAAAAAAAACATTCCAGCAACATCAACTACGTGAGAGTTTTTTTCCAGTTGTGGTAATATCATTGTAGCAAGTTGGAAAGTACTAGCCATACTTGTTTTAAATACATAAGCAATTTTCATATTTTCACCTAATTTTTATATATTATTTGTTATGTTATAACATAACATTTTAAATTCAATGAATAAATAAGTACAAAGAAAATATTTTCAGAATTTTTGATAAAAAAAATTATGTAAATTAATTAATTCAAGTAATGTTAGAAATCTTAAAAAGAATATAATATACTTATAAAATGTTAATAAATATTAATCCAGTTTTAAGCCCTGAATTACTTTTTAATTTAAGATCCATGGGTCACGGCGAGAAAATTATTCTTGCTGATGCTAATTTTCCCGCAAATTCTATGAATAAAAATGTAATTCGATTGGATGGGGTAGACATTAAAAGTGCAGCAAATGCAATTTTATCTGTTTTTCCATTAGATAGTTTTACCGTATCACAAGGGGGCTCACCTGCACTTAGAATGGAAGTAGATGATAAACCAGACGAACTAACTGAAACCCATAAAGAATTTATTGAAGCAGTAAAAAATAATTCTGGTCCCCATTGGAAAGTTGGATCAATTTCAAGACAAAATTTTTATGAAGAAGCAAAAAAAGCATATTGTATTGTAACCACTACAGATGCCCGACCTTTTGGATGTTTTATTATTACTAAAGGAGTTATTCTTCCTGATGGTAAAGTCTGGTCTTAATTAAATGAAATCTATATGTGTATTTGGAGTATTTGTTGCAGATCTATGTTTTATCGGTGAAAAAATTCCTGATGTGGGGCAAACTATTTTAGGAACAAAACACTTAATAGGACCTGGTGGAAAAGGATCTAACCAAGCCATTGCTGCAGCAAGACTTGGCGGAAACATAAGTTTTATTACAAAAATAGGTGATGATAATAATGCTGAAATGGCACTAAATTTATATAAATCCTCTGGAGTAAATACCGATTATATTATTAAAGACAAAAATCACTCAACTGGTGTTGCTGGTATTATGATTAATGCTAATACAGGTGATAATGCAATAAACATCATACCAGGCGCTGCTGGCACTTTAAATAGTTCTGATATAGATAATAATTTAAAAGCAATCGAGAAGTCAGATATATTCTTAACACAATTAGAAACACCATATGATGTTACTAGTTATGCTTTACAAAAAGCTAAAGATACTGGATCAATTACTATTTTAAATCCAGCTCCGGCTTCAAAAATATCTGAGAATGACTTTAAAAACATAGACTATTTTACACCAAATGAAACTGAGGCTAGTTTTTATTTAGAAAAGAAAATAGAAACAAAATCTGAAATAGAAAATGCAGCTAAAGAATTTTTAAAAAAAGGAGTAAAAAATATGCTAATAACTCTAGGTTCTAAAGGAGTTTATTTTTCAAATGGAACTGAAAGCCATTTTGTAGATGCTCATAAATTAAAAGACGATGTAAAAGATACTACTGGAGCAGGAGATGCATTTAATGGAGCTTTTAGTGTGGCATTAGCTAAATCATTAAAAATTGTTGATGCATTGGAATTTTCTAATAAAGTTGCTGGCATTTCTACAACTAAAGAAGGGGCTGCAAATTCAATGCCAAGTATCAATGAAGTAGAAAATTATTAATTACTCAATAATTTTAAACTCTGATTTATATTTATCTGTAATCTTAAGCCCAAGACCTGGAACATTATCATCTAGATCTATCATTCCATCTATTGGAGCAGGATCACCTTCAAAAATATAATAAAATAGTTCGTTACCAATTTCTACATCATGAACTGGAAAAAACTCTGAGATAGGACAATTAAAATTTGACATTGTTAAATGATAGTTATGCATTTGACCTGCATGTGGAATTACTGGAACTTGATAAGCCTCTGCAAGAGCATTTATTTTCTGAGCGATTGTAAATCCACCAACTCTATTATTATCATATTGAATGTAGCTAACTGCTTTGAGGTCTAACAATTGTTTAAAACCAAATAGATTAAATTCATGTTCTCCCCCAGAAATTGGTATAGCGTTCATATTATTCAGTTCTGCATACCCATGAATATCATCAGCAATAACTGGTTCTTCTAACCATCTTGGATTAAATTTTACCAATTTAGGTATCATTCTTTTAGAATAATCTAGGTTCCAACCCATATAACATTCTAACATTAAATCAGTATCATCCCCGATTACTTCTCTTACAGCTTCTACAAGTTCAATGTTTTTTCTCATACCTTCAGGACCATCTTTTGGCCCCCAACCAAATCTCATTTTAAACATTTTAAAACCTTGTTTTTTATATTTTTCAGCTTCGTTTTGTAAATCTTTGATAGGCTGGCTATAAAGTTTTGATGCATAAACAGGTATCTTTTCTTTTGTTCTACCCCCTAACAATTTAAATACGGGTTTGTTAGTTAACTTTCCTAATATATCCCAAATAGCAATATCAATTGCAGATATTGCAACCATACCTAAACCTCTTCTTCCCCAAGCATGAGTTCTTCTATACATTTTTTCCCAGATGTAAGCGTAATCAAAAGGATCTTCACCTATAACTAATGGTTTAAGATACTCATCAATAGTTTTTTTTACTAACTGAGGTACGAGGGCTGCATTACCAATTCCAATATGACCATCATCAGTTTCAATTTCACAAATTAGCCATTCATGAAATCTGAAAGAACCCATGGCATCTGATTTTTCATAAAGTAAATCTGATGCATTTGTGCAAAAATTATTTTGTGGAGGAACTGTTTTACCATTCCATTGATATACTTTTGTTCTTATATCTTTAATTTTAGACATTTAATTTAAATTTTGAGCCATTCTTAATGCAATTTTAAACGATTGCAATGTTGGCTCCAAATTTGCCTGATTTTTTCCAGCAATATCAAACGCAGTTCCATGCGCAGGTGTTGTTATTGGAATTGGAAGACCACCTTGAACTGTTACCCCTCTATCAAATCCAAAAGCCTTTAGTCCAGATTGAAGAGCATCATGATACATTCCAACAATGCAATCATGATTTTTATTTTTAAATGCTGTAATGAAAGAAGTATCACATGGTAAAGGACCATCAGCATTAATACCAAGTTTTTTTGCCTCTTCTATTGCTGGTATTATCTCATCTTGCTCTTCATTACCAAATTCTGCATGAGGGTTTAGAGCTTGAACAGCAACTCTTGGATTTTCTATACCATTTAATTTCATTGCTTCATTAATCAATTTTATAGGCTTCATTATTTTATCTTTCTTAATATGTTCTGGAACTTCTTTGATAGGTATGTGAGATGTCACTCGAGCAGTCCAAAAATTATCTACTACATTAAATTCACAAAAAAAACTTTTTACGTTTAACTTATCAGCCATATGATGTAATTCGTCATCAAATTTACATCCACCTAATTTTAAGCTTGTCTTATTAAAAGGACCAAAATTTATAGCATCAATTTTCTTTTCTTTCGCAAGTTCTAGTGCTAAATTTAATGCATTTAAAACTGTTTCTCCAGATTCTGCAGAGCACTCTGATAAATTATAATCTTTATTTTTACCCTTAGAGATATCTAAAAAATACTTACTTTTTTTATCAAAATTTATTTCATCAAAATCAGTAACAATTTCTAGGTCTGAATTATTTCCTGAAATTTTATCTCCAGCGTTTAAAATATTTTTTTCACCAATTATGGTAATGTTTGCATTCGATAGTTCGTTTTGGGTCAAAAGTTTTGATATAAGTTCTGGTCCAATACCCGATGGATCTCCTAGCAATAAAGCAATATTTTTTTTCTTATTTGTCATCTTTTTTCTTACTGTTTCTAACAGATTATGATTAAATATTTAAATATAAATTAACTTAAGAGGGAAATAATGAAAAAAAGCTTTAAACTATTTTTAGCTGCTGCTTTTTTAGTAACTGAATTTTTCGTTGTAGCACTTCCACTTATGATTACATCTGCAAAAGCAGATGGTCATCCAATACAAGCAATTACTCATGCTGGTTTTGGTGGTGGAACAGATGTTACTACGAGAATGATGTTGTTAAGAGCAAGAAGAGTTTTAAAACAAGACATGCAATTAGTTAATAAAAAAGGTGGTGGTGGAGCTGCATCTATGGACTACATGATGACACTTCCTGCTGACGGTAATCACACTTTGACTTGGACTACTGGTCACGCAGTATCAATGGCTTTAGGTAAAACAAAAGTCAAAATAAGTGATATGCAACCGCTAGCTAGAGGAACTGATGATCCTCAACTATTTGTTGTTAATTGTAATAATGACATCAAAGATGCTAAGAAATTTATTAGCACGCAAAAATCAAAATCACTAAAATATGGAACAACTCACACTGGTGGAATTGATGATGTTAGTGCAATTGCATTTACTAAAAAAGGTGGATTAAAAGATCCAACTATTGTTGCTTACAAAGGTGTTGCGCCAATTAAAACTAACCTAATCAAGGGAGATATTGATGTAGGAGTTTTAAATTTAGGTGAGGCCCTAACTGAAATTAATGAAGGCAAACTTTGTGTTTCAGTTGTATTAGCAAATAATAGAATGGCTAAAATAGGAGACTCTCCAACAGCGAAAGAATTAGGGATACCTGTTTCTTTATCTACTGTTAGAGGTTTCGTAACTAAAAAAGGTGCTCCAGCAGACAGAGTTAAACAACTTGAAGCTGGAATGATGAAAGCTATGAGCCACAACTACTATAAAAATTTCCTAACAGAAATTGGTCTTGATGAGACTAGTGTTGTAGGCGCAGATGAATGGGGCAAGCAAATGGAAGAAATGCTTGCTGAAATGACAGCTCAACTCAAAGCATTGGGTTACATTAATTAATAAATTTTGTACATTTAAATGAATGATGTACATAACGAAAAAGGGACAAACAAAAGTTTGTCCCTTTTTTTTAAAAGTTCATTCATTGTTTCAGCTGTAATAATATTAATTTCTTCAATTCTATTATACTTTACGTTTACTTTTGACATAGTGCCTCCTATATTAAATAGAGGTATACAGCCAGCAACATTTCCAAAGGCCCTATTAATTTTAATTATTGCGCTAACTTTATTAACTTATTTTATTTCTCTTAAAAATCCCTGGAAAAATGAAAAAAAATTACCTAATTCATTTTACATCACTTTGCTTTCATTTGTTGTTTTTATAACTGTTTCAAAATTTTTAGATTTCTTTTTAGGCATAGCATTACTTTCAATCATAGTTTCTTACTTTTGGGGAGAAAGAAGAGTTGCCTATTTAATAATGGTATCAATTATATTTCCTTTAATTGTTTTTGTATTTTTTGAAACAATATTAGGATTACGATTTCCACCTGGAATTATTACAAACCTTTATTACGGATAAAATGGAAAATTTAGGTTTAATCTTTGCTCCTTTATTTAGTTATAAATTATTAATTGTTTTATTTTTTGGAACAATTTTTGGATTAATTCTTGGAGTTCTTCCTGGACTAGGACCAACAACAGGCGGTGCTTTAATATTACCTTTTACGATGACACTAGATCCACTATCTGCAATTGTATTACTAACTGCAATTTATTGTGCAGGAACTTATGGAGGTGCAATTACTGCAATTTTAATAAATACTCCAGGAACCCCTGCGGCAGCAGCCACATGTTTAGATGGTTACCCTTTAGCACAAAAAGGAGAAGCTGGAAGAGCTTTAGGTATGGCTACTGTTTCAAGCGTAATTGGTGGAATTGCTAGTGTTGTAGTTCTTATATTTTTTGCACCTTTACTTGCAAATTTAGCTTACGAATTCGGTCAACCTGAATATTTTGCTCTAGCAATTTTTGGATTAACTATGCTTGCATCAATTGGCGAAGGTAGTCCTATTAAAAATTTAATTGCTGGTGCTTTTGGAATTCTAATTTCAACTGTTGGTAAAGATTTTATGACATCTATAGATAGATTTACATTTGGAATTAATGAATTGACAGAAGGTATTGGTTTTATTCCAGTAGTAGTAGGTTTATTTGCTATTAGTGAAATGTTAACTCAATCTACTTTAATTAATCAAATACTTAATAGAGTAGCTTTAAAGGCAGTTAAACTTCCATCAATCGACGATTATAAAAAAACTTGGAAAACAATAATTAGATCTAGCGGCATAGGATCATTCATTGGTGTTTTACCAGCAGAGGGAGGAACTGTTGCATCATTAATAGGATATGCTGAAGCAAAAAGATGGTCAAAAAAACCTGAGGATTTTGGAAAAGGATCAATTGAAGGAATAGCTGGAGCAGAAGCAGCAAATAATGCTGCTACTGGAGGAGCTATGGTACCAACGCTAGCTTTAGGCATTCCTGGTAGTGCGACTACAGCAGTAATACTTACAGGATTAATCATACATGGTGTAAGACCGGGTCCAGATTTATTTAGAGAGCAACCTGAGTTTCTTTATGGAATATTTGGATCAATGCTAATTGCAAATATTTTATTCTTCGTATTAGGATTTTTTGGAGCTAAAATATTTGCAAGAATAACTCTAGTTCCGAATAAATTATTATGGCCGATGATTTTTGCAGTTTCTGTTTGTGGAACATATTCTTTAAATCAATCAATTATTGATGTTTGGTTGATGCTATTATTTGGGGTTATTGGTTTTTTTATGAGAAGATATGGATTTTCAGTTGTACCTATAATTATAGGTTTAATTTTAGGTGAATTAGTAGAGGGAACTTTAAGACAATCGCTTGTTATTTTCGATGGAAACTGGTTAATGTTCCTTCAAAGACCTATAGCTTTAACATTTTTTGTTTTATCTTTAATTGCTTTAAGTTTTCCATTAATAAAGAGAAAGAAAAAAAATGATAAAGTTTGATCTAAGTAACAGAGTTGCAGTTATAACAGGTGGAGCCCAAGGTTTTGGATTTGCAATAGCGGAAAGATTCATTCAATCAGGAGCAAAAGTTGTTATATGGGATATTGATGAACAAGAAGCAAACAAAGCCGTTGAAAAAATAAATTCAGAAAACATAAGTTATAAAATTGTAAATGTATGTAACTTTGAAGAGATTTCTAAAAGCTTAAAAGATATTGAGACTGAACATAATAAAATAGATATCTTTGTAAACAATGCTGGGATAACTGGTATGAACAAAACAGTTGCAGAATATCCTATTGAGGAATGGGAAAAAGTAATTCAATTAAATTTAAATGCAGTATTTTACTGTTGCAAAGCAGTTGTTCCTTATTTGGAAAAAAATAATTATGGAAGAATAGTTAATATTGCATCAATTGCTGGAAAAGAAGGCAATCCTAATGCTGGAGCTTATAGCACATCAAAAGCTGGAGTTATTGGTTTAACAAAATCTCTAGGAAAAGAATTGGCATTAAAAAATATAGCAGTAAATTGCGTAACACCAGCGGCTGCAAAAACAAGAATATTTGATCAAATGACTGAAGAGCATATAAATTACATGCTTTCAAAGATCCCAAGAAATAAGTTTGCAAAAGTTAATGAATTGGCTTCTTTAGTAACTTATTTAGCTAGTGAAGAAAACTCTTTTGCGACTGCAGCAGTATTTGATCTAAGTGGGGGAAGAGCTACTTATTAATGTATTTAATTCAATATTTTTTTTATGAAATACTCTGCATCTAAAAATAGATACTCAAATATGTTATATAGGACATGCGGTGACAGCGGTGTAAAATTACCTTTAATCAGCTTGGGTCTTTGGCATAATTTTGGAGCTAAAATCCCGCTTTCAAATATTAAAAAAATCTTATTTTACGCTTTTGATAGAGGTATTACTCATTTTGATTTGGCGAATAATTATGGCCCACCATATGGAAGTACCGAAATTAATTTTGGAAAAATAATAAGTAAAGACTTAAAAAAATATAGAGATGAACTCATCATATCATCTAAAGCTGGTTATGATATGTGGGAAGGACCTTATGGAGAATGGGGATCAAAAAAACATATTATTGCAAGTTGTGATCAAAGTTTAAAAAGAATGAAGGTTGATTATTTTGACATATTTTATTCACATAGATTTGATCCAAATACACCTTTAGAAGAGACAGCAGATGCCTTAGAAAGTATTTATAAATCTGGAAAAGCTTTATATATTGGCATTTCATCTTATTCTTCCAAAAAAACAAATCAAATTTACAAAATTTTAAAATCTAGAAATATTAAATTGTTTATTCATCAACCATCATATTCGCTAATAAATAGATGGATTGAAAAAGATTTAACTAAGACAATAAGAAAACTAAAAATTGGATGTATTGCTTTTTCTCCACTAGCTCAAGGAATGCTATCAGATAAATATTTAAAAAAGATACCTAAAGTTTCAAGAGCAAGTGATATTACATCATACTTAGATAAATCATTAATAACAAAAAAAAACTTAAAGATTGTTTCTGATTTAAATAAGATTGCAATTAAAAGAGAGCAATCTTTATCTCAAATGGCAATTTCTTGGGTTTTATCAAATAATTATGTAACATCTGCTCTGATAGGAGTTAGAAGTTTAAATCAATTAAAAGAAAATTTGGAAAGTCTAAACAAACTTAATTTTACAACTTCTGAAATGAAAATAATTAATAAAACTGCAAAAGAAGGTAATATTAACATCTGGAAGCAATCAAGTTCATATTAAAATGCATATTGGTATTGATTTAGGTGGAACCAAAACAGAGTCAATCATTATTGATAAAAATGGAAAAGAGCTTGAGAGAATTAGGAGAACAACACCAAAAAATTATAATGGAACTTTAGATACAGTATGTGAACTTGTAAATTATTTAGAAAATAAATACAAAAAAAGTTGTAGTGTTGGTGTAGGCTCACCCGGAGCTTTATCGAAAGAAACAAATTGTATAAAGGGCGGTAATTCAACCTGGTTAAATGATAGACCTTTAAAAAAAGATATTGAGCTTAGGTTAAATAGAAAAATATTTCTTGAAAATGATGCTAATTGCTTTGCTTTATCTGAAGCAATTGATGGAGCTGGTCTTAACCATGAAATAGTATTTGGAGTTATAATTGGAACAGGTGTTGGTGGAGGATTAATTATTAATAATAAAATTGTTAATGGATTAAATAACATAACTGGGGAATGGGGACATAATCAAATGCCAATAGGAACAAATGATAAGTGGAAAAGGCATGATTGTTATTGTGGCAAAAAAGGATGCATTGAAACATTTCTATCTGGTCCAGGGTTTTCAAAACATTTTAATGACATTCATAAAATAGATTTAGACGCTAAAATAATTCAAGAAAATGCAAACAAAGGAGATGAAAAATCTTTAGAATTTGTATTTCAATACTTAGATTACTTAGCAAGAGGCTTATCTACTGTAATTAATATTGTTGATCCTGGTGCAATTGTTATGGGTGGAGGTGTTTCCAATATGAAGCAGATTTATGGAAATATAAATTCAAAATTAAAAAAATACGTATTTAGTGACACTGTTAATACTAAAGTTTTAAAAAATATTCATGGAGATTCTAGTGGCGTGAGAGGAGCTGCAGATTTAGGAAGATCTAACGATACAATATAAATTTAAATAATGAAAAAATATAAAATCGGTTTTATTGGAATAGGTTTAATGGGATTTCCAATGGCTAAAAATCTTCTAAAATCAAAATATCAAGTTAAAGTTTTTAATAGAACTAAAAATAAAGCCATTAGACTAAAAAAATTTGGTGCGAAAGTATGTAATTCTCTAAAGGAAGTTGTTACAGATCAGGATCTAATAATTACCATGTTGTCTGATGATAATGCTATAAAAAAAATATATTTTAATTCAGAATTTTTAAAAAATTTAAAAAAAGGATCTACAGTCATTGATATGAGTTCAGCAAATCCTAAAACAGCAATTAATTTATCAAAATTATTAAAAAAATATAAAATTAATTTCTTAGACGCACCAGTTTCTGGAGGCACCAATGGTGCAGAGAATGCAGAGCTTGCAATTATGGTTGGGGGAGATAAGAACGTTTTTTATAAAAATTTAAATATACTTAAGAAATTAGGTAATCCTGTCTTAGTTGGAAAAAATTCTGCAGGTCAAATAGCAAAACTAGCTAATCAAATAATAGTAGGAATTACAATTGGATCTGTAGCAGAAGCAATAAAACTATCTCAAAAAAACAATGTAAATCCAATACATATTCTTAATGCATTGAAAGGAGGATGGGCTGACAGTAAAGTTTTGCAAACTCACGGACTAAGAATGATCAAAGGGGATTTTAAACCTAGAGGAAAAAATTTTTCACAATTAAAAGATATGAATAATATTCTTGATTGTGCAAAAAATAAACGGCTAGAATTACCTTTATCTAAAATAGTAAAAAAAATGTATAATAAGCTTGTTAAAAAGGGTTTAGGTAATTATGATCATAGTTCGTTATACAAAAATTATAAATAATTGTTGGAGATTAAATGAAATTACTAAGAGTAGGAGAAAAAAATAAAGAAAAGCCAGCTATATTAGATAAAGATGGAAAGTTGAGAGATATATCCAAACATATAATTGATTTAGATCCAACTCATTTAAATTTTGAAACATTTGAAAAAATTAAACAAATTGATTTATCATCACAGCCTGAGATTTCGAATAATACAAGAATTGGTTCATGCATAACTAAACCAGGAAAATTTATTGCAATTGGATTAAATTTTTCTGACCATGCAGCGGAAACTGGAGCAAAACCACCAACAGAACCAATTGTATTTATGAAAGCTACTAGTTCAATCAATGGACCAAATGATGATATTGAAATTACAAACTATTCAAAAAAACTAGATTGGGAAGTTGAGCTAGGTTTAGTTATTGGAAAAAATGCTAAAAATATTCCAGAAACAAATTCACAAGATTATATCTTAGGCTATTGTTTAGTGAATGATGTAAGTGAGAGGGAGTGGCAAATTGAAAAAATGGGACAGTGGGTAAAAGGAAAATCGCACGATACATTTGGTCCTGTTGGTCCATATCTTGTAACCAAAGATGAGATTAATGATGTAAACAACCTAAATATGGAATTAGATTTAAATGGCGAAAGAATGCAAACGGGTAATACAAAAACAATGATTTTTAATGTAGATCATATTGTTTCATATGTAAGTAGATATATGTCCCTTCAACCAGGAGATATTATTACCACAGGAACGCCCCCAGGAGTTGGAATGGGAATGAAGCCACAAAAATTTTTAAAAGCAGGTGATGAAATGAGGCTTTCAATTGAACTTCTTGGTGAACAAAAATCAAAAGTAGTTGCAATTTAATCCAAATATAATCTCTTTTTTGATATAATAAATTGTGATCAAGAGAGACTTATATTATGAGAGAATTCCTACAAAATCTTTGAGAGAGGATGTTCGGTTTTTAGGAAATTCATTAGGAAGTGTAATTAAAGAACAAGAAGGAAAAAGTTTTTATAATCTTGTTGAGAAAATTAGAAAGCTATCAAAAGCAAATAAAATCCAAAAAAAATCATATAAAAAAATTTCTAGTGAAATAAAAAGTATTAATCCTAAAAATACTTACAAGCTTGCAAGAGCATTTAATCATTTTATGAATTTTATAAATCTAGCCGAGTCTATTGATGCATCTAGACAACTCAATCAATATGAAAATAAAAGAGACGGTAAAAATCAAAAAAATATTTTTATAGAAGAAATTTTTGAGAAATTATTTAACAATAAAAAAATTAATAATACTAAAATATATAATATTGCAAAAAATTTAAATATTGGAATAGTTTTGACAGCTCATCCAACAGAAGTCAAAAGAAGAACTTTAATTCAAAAATATCATAAAATTACAGAAATACTTGAAGATAGAGAGTTATTTAAAGATCATTCTTCAAAAATAAAATCTTTAAATAAAAAAATTCATGATGAATTTACTATTATCTGGAATACAGATGACTTAAAAAGATCTAAACCATCTCCAGCCGATGAAGCTCGCTGGGGTCTTGCTATAATAGAGGACAGTCTTTGGGAAACAGTCCCAAAAGTCTACAGGAGACTGAATGAGATATTTTTGAAAAATATGGGTAAAGGTTTGCCAAAAAATTTTAATCCTATTGAGTTTGGATCATGGATGGGTGGTGATAGAGATGGAAATCCAAATGTAACTTCAAAAGTAACCAAAGAAGTTTTGTTATTATCAAGATGGGAAGCAGCAAAATTGTATGAAAAAGAACTAACTAAATTAATTAGATCATATTCAATGAAAAAGTGTTCAAAAAAAATTCAAAAACTTACAGGAAAATCATTTGAACCTTACAGAGTTTACTTAAGACCTTTAAGAGATAAAATGCGATTTACTCATCGAGCAATTGAACAGTTTATAGTGAACAAAAAACCTTTAGACTATAACAAATTGCTAAACTCAAAAGAGGAAATTTTAAAACCTCTTAGAATTGTCCGTGAGTCTTTAGAGGAAAATCAAAGTGAAAATATTGCAAGTGGTGATTTATTAGATTTAATGAGAAGAGCAAAATGTTTTGGAATTAATCTGGCAAAACTAGATATTAGACAAGAGTCTTCTAGACATTCACAGTTAATTAATGAACTTGTTAAAAAAAATAATAAACTTAATTATTTAAAATGGAGTGAGCAAGAAAAAATTAAATTTTTATCATCTAAGATGAAAAAAAAATCAAATTTCATCAAAAACTTTAATTTTAAAAATAAAGAAAACAAAGAAGTTTGGTCAACATTTAAAATTTTATCTGAAGAGCCAACTGAATGTTTAGGGGCTTATGTTATTTCAATGACATCATCTGCATCTGATATTCTCTCAGTTTTATATTTGCAAAAAGAAGCAAATATTAAGAATAAATTAAGAGTTGTCCCTTTATTTGAAACATTAGATGACTTAATTAATGCAAAATCAATAATGACCAGCTTGTTTTCATTAAAGTGGTACAGAGATTTAATAAAAAATAAACAAGAAGTCATGATTGGATATTCAGACTCAAGTAAAGATGCTGGAAAAATTTGTGCAAGTTGGCATCAATATAAGGCTCAAGAAGAAATTATTAAAATTGCAAAAAAATATAAAATAGATGTTACTTTCTTTCATGGAAGAGGTGGTTCAGCGGGTAGAGGTGGAGGTCCAATTCAAGCTACTTTAAAATCTCAACCACCAAACACAGTTAATGGAAAAATTAGAATAACCGATCAAGGAGAAGTTATTCAGCAGAAATATGGATATCAGCCTTTAGCAATTTATAATTTATGTAGCTATATAGGAGCGGTAATGGAGGCAACATTAACACCACCGCCAGTCCCTAAAAAAGATTGGAGAAATCTAATTGAAAAAATGTCTGATATTTCAAAAAGTTCATATAGAAAAAATATTAATCAAAGTTCAGATTTTATTAAATATTTTAAAACCGTTACGCCACATGTGTCTTTAGGAAAACTTTCAATTGGATCAAGACCGTCTAAAAGAAAGAATATTGATAATATCAAAGGTTTAAGAGCAATACCCTGGGTATTTGCTTGGACACAAATAAGACTAATGCTCCCAGCATGGCTTGGAAGTGCAGAAGCTTTAAGATATTCATCGATAGAAAAATTTGAGAAAACACTAATAGATATGGAAAAAAATTGGCCTTTCTTCAATTCAATGATGGATATCTTGGATATGGTAATTTCAAAAGTGGACCCAGATATTTCAAAAATATATGAGGAATACTTAGCTGATAAAGATTTAAAAAGAGTTGGAAAAAAACTTAGGTTCCAATTCGAAGTTATTAAAAAATTAAATAAAAAGATTACACCTAAAGAAATTATAAATGAAAGAAAAAAATTTAGATCAGGAGTTATTGTAAGAAATATTTACACAGAGGTATTAAATATAATTCAAGCAGTAGTTATGAATAAAATCAAAAACAAAAAATTAAATTCAGATAAAAAAAATGATCTTAATGATGCATTATTAACATCTATTGCAGGTATTTCAGCTGCAATGAAAAATACTGGTTAAATGATAGAATTATTTGTTGCATTTGGAGCTGGATTGATAAGCTTTTTGTCTCCATGTGTACTTCCATTAATACCTGGATATATATCTTATATTTCTGGAAGCTCTTTAAATGAGCTATTAGAAAAAAAAACAATTAATATATTCCCTATAGTTTTATTTACTTTTGGTTTTTCCATTGTTTTTATAAGCTTCGGAGCTACCGCAACTTTTTTAGGTTCTTTAATTTTAAGTAACTCTTTTGAATTAAGAATTATTGCAGGAAGTATAATAATCATTTTCTCCCTTCATATTATGGGATTAATTAATATTAAGTTTTTAAATTATGAAAAAAGAATTAATACTGAGATTAAATCAGGAAATTTTAGTTCAATATTAGTTGGTATGGCATTTGGATTTGGATGGACTCCATGTATTGGACCTATTTTGGGTTCAATATTAGCTCTAGCTTCAATTGAGCAAAGTTTGAACCGAGGTATATTGTTGCTTGTGTTCTATTCACTTGGTTTAGCATTGCCATTTATTGCATCAGGTTATTTGATTCAACGCTTTATGGTTGTTACAAAAAATCTAAAATCAAAAATGATAACTATTTCAAGAGTTGGTGGAGGATTACTATTGATAACAGGAATATTAATGATTACAAACCAGTTGCAAGCTTTAGGATTTTACATATTAAAGTATTTTCCTATACTTCAAAAACTTGGATAAAAATGAAAATATACCAAATCGATTGTAGCGCTAGAAAAGAGGGTTCTACCTCAAGGATGCTTGCAAAAAAAATACTTGATAAAGTTAAAAAAGATAATGATGAAGTCATTTATAGAGATCTAGATGACGAAATGCTTTTTATATCTGGTTTAACTGAGTCTGGAATGAAAATTCCAGAGAATGAGCAAACAGATGAACATAAAAAAATGTTTGAATTATCTGATAAGTTAGTATCAGAGTTAAAAGAATGTGATGTAATTATTATATCAGTGCCAATTTATAATTTTGGTCCGCCAGCAACACTGAAAGCTTGGGCTGATCTTGCGGCCAGAGTAAAATTGACATTTAAATACGGGGACGACGGAAGAAGAAAAGGTTTATTAGAAGATAAGCAGGTATATTTAGTAATTACTTCTGGTGGAACAAAAATACAAGGGGAAGAAGACTTTTTAACTCCGTGGTTGATACATATGTTAAATTTTTTTGGTATTAAAAAAATCGATATAGTTGCAGCAGATCAAATGGCATTAGATTATGAAAAGTCGATAAAAAACGCTGAAGAAAAAATAAAAGAATTATTCAAAGATTAAATTTTCTTTTTAAATGTCTAAGTTTACCTTCTGTGCTGTCGAAATCAATGTAGCATCCTTGTAAATATCTATCACCTTCGTTAACATCATACTTTGTTCTTCCATGAAGCAATCTATGATTGTCCATCATTAATAAATCTCTAGTTTCTAATTTAAATTCAACTTTATATTTATCAGAGTTGTATAATTCAGAAATTTTATTTCTAGCTTTATAGAATAAATCCAATTTTGATTTTTCTAATATCGGAGCATAATCTAATCTTGGACTAAATCTAACTTGTCTAAAATTATTTTTTTCATCCAATCTAATTAACTCAGACATATCTTCTAGAACAACTGTATTGTCTATAAATTTAAATTTTACTTTAACTGAAGATAAAATTTCATAATAGTCTGGATAATCCTCTTTGATTTTTTCACTTACTGTATAACCATCAACCAAGGTAGAATTTCCTCCATTCACATTATTTGTAATACAATGCAATAATTGAACACAAGGAACTGGTTTTCTATACGGATTATCTGTATGTGGAGATAATGCTAATGATGTATAAGCCAAATCATTTGGATTAGGTAAAGATCTTACATTAAAAAATTCGCCAAAATTTGTTCTTCTGACACTGCCAATTGAATTTGCAAATTTAATAATAAAATTATCTTCAGTTGGAACGTTAGTTAAAACTACAAAACCATATTTATAGAATGATACTAATAAATCATACATGATTTTTTTTTCAAAAATATCATTTTCAAATTTAAATTTTTGAAAATTATTAAAATTTGAATCCCATTTAATTTTATCAATTGAAATAGGATCAAAATTTTGCGATTTGTACTCATTTAATATTTGATCTTCTTTTATTTTATAATTGGTTCCATCATTGAAAAATAAATTAAGTAATCCATCCTCTTTCTCAATTTTTTCTATATCAATGTTAGTATTTATAGAATTTGGATCAAATAATCTTTGTTGATTTCCTTTATCCAGAGCATCTTCGTTATTTATTCTTTCTCTAAGCCAAAATGGATGTATTTCTTCTTTATTATTTCCACTATTTATAAATATTTTTTTAGAATCGATTTCTATTTTCATCTATCTGGATTCTTCTATCAAATTCAAAAATTTTCAAGATATTTTATTTGAACTAGTTGTATATTTTAACTATTACTCATCAGATAAATGACCTTCAAAAAAACAAAAGATTTCAAGATTTATTACACCTTTTTGAATAAGCTTGCTAAGGATTTAACTAATTTTTATTACACTAAACTTAACAAAACTTTTACAATTAATAACAAGTTAAAAGGTAAAGGTTATGATCCTGTTACCAGTTCTGATAAAGCTTTTGAAAAATTTATAAGAAAAAAGATTAATGATAAGTTCCCAGATCATCAAATTATCGGTGAAGAGTTTGGAGCAAAAAAGACAAAAAGTCTATTTTCATGGATAATTGACCCAATTGATGGGACAAGATCATTTGTAGCTGGAAATCCTACATGGAGCAATTTAATTTCTCTAAATTATAACGATGCTCCTATACTTGGTTTAGCAAATTTTCCAAGAATGAAAAGATACTATTTAAATCAAGATGATAAATCTGCTTTTGTGTTTGAAAATGGAAAAAAAAGAAAATTAAAAGTAAACAAAAAAATAAAATTTAATTATTTGAAAGTAGCTGCTGCTTTTCACGGAACTTTGTCTTTTCAAAAACAAAAAAAAATAATGAAATTTATTACGAGAATGCAGTTTCCATGTTTCGATGCACTAACATATTGCCAATTGGCAGAGGGAAGACTAGATATTGTAGCTCAATGTGCAAACAAAATTTGGGATATACATCCAATAATACCAATTATTAAAGCATCAGGTGGAATAATTACTACATGGGATAATAAAGATGCTTCATTAGGTGGAAACATAATTGTTTCAAATAATTTATCAAATCATAAAAAAATTTTAAAATTGCTTAAGCCAGCTACATGAAAAATATAATTGTTCTTCAACACATTAAAATTGAGGATCCTGGTTATATTAAAGATTTAATGTTAGAGGATAAAGTTCATATTAAAACTGTAGAACTTGATGAAGGGGAAAAAATACCTGATGATATATCTGGATTTGATGCAATGTTTTCTATGGGTGGACCAATGGATACTTGGATGGAAAAAGATTACCCGTGGTTAATAGAAGAGAAAAAAAAAATCAAAGAATTTGTAGTAGACTTAAATAAACCATATTTAGGTTTTTGTTTAGGTTGTCAATTATTAGGAGAGGTAGTTGGAGGTAAAGTAGTTAAATCAAAAAATCCAGAGATAGGTATTTTAGATATTAATTTTTTAAATAGTAAAAAGGACGATTTATTATTTAAAGAATTTCCTGATATTATTAAATCACTCCAATGGCACTCATATGAAGTTCAAAATCTAGAAAATAATAATGATATAACTCTTTTAGCGTCTTCTCCTGAAACGAAATACCAAATTTTTAAATACAAAAAACATGCTTACGGTATTCAATTTCATATAGAGATAAAAGATACCACTGTAGGAGAATGGGGATGTGTGCCTGAATATAAGTCTGCTTTAGAGAGTCAGTTAGGACAAGGAGCTCTTAATAAATTTGATAGTGACGCTAAAGACAATATTCAATCTATGAACAAATATTCTAAAATTCTTTACGAAAACTTCAAAAAAATAGTGAATTAAATCACTTTAGTTTACATAATTAATAAGTTAGATTTTTATTTTAATAATATAGGAGAGAGAAATGAAGTATGGATATTTTATAAAAATTTTATTGGCTTTTTTTCTAGCTTTTGCTCCAACACAAGCATTTGCAAAAACTATTAAATGGTCAATGCAGGGTGATAGTTTAACACTTGATCCTCATGCTCAAAACGAAGGTCCTACCACTCAAGTATCTAGACAAGTATACGAAGCTCTAGTTACTAGAGGATTAGATATGAAAATTGGACCTCAACTAGCAACAGAGTGGAGAACTCAAGGTCCTAATACTTGGATCTTTAAATTAAGAGAAGATGTTAAATTTTCTGATGGAACTTCATTTACATCTGAAGATGTTGTATTTAGTATTTTAAGAGCAAAACAAAGAACATCTGATTTTAAAGAATATATAAGTACAGTATCAGGTGTAAAAGCAGTTAATGACTACACAGTAGAAATAACAACAAGTAAACCAAATCCAATTCTTTTAAACCAACTTTCAAACATTTTTATAATGTCAAAAAAATGGAGTGAAAACAATTTTGCAGTTATGGCCCAAAACTGGGATGCTGGACAAGAAACATTTTCAGCCACAAATGCTATGGGAACTGGACCATTTAAAATTACATTAAGAGAACCAAACACTAAAACAGTTTTCAAACGTAATAAAAAATGGTGGGGAACAATGAAAGATGATAAAGTAACTGAAATTCATCTACTACCTATAAAAAATGCAGCTACTAGAGTTGCAGCTCTTTTATCTGGTGAAATTGATGTTGTTACTGATGCACCTGTGCAGGATTTGGCTAGAATTAAAAATTCACCTGCTCACAAAGTGGAAAGTACTGCTCAAATGAGAACTATATTCCTAGGAATGGATCAGGGAGCAGATAAACTTAGAACAGGTAATACAGGTGATAACCCATTTAAAAAGAAAGCAGTAAGACAAGCTCTCTATCAAGCAATAGATATTGAGGCTATTAAGAAAAAAGTAATGAGAGGTTTAAGTGAACCTGCTGGAATAATTACTTTTCCAGGTGTTAATGGATACACAGAGGAACTTGATAAGAGACTTCCTTATGATGTAGCTGCTGCAAAAAAACTTTTAGCTGATGCTGGATATCCAAATGGATTTGAAGTTGAACTTAGATGTCCAAATGACAGGTATGTAAATGATGAAGCTATATGTACAGCTGTTGTTGGTATGTTAGGTAAAATCGGTGTTAAAGTAAATTTATTTGCTCAAACAAAAAGTAAGCACTTTAAAGAACTAAAAGATAATCAAGGTGACTTTTATATGTTAGGTTGGGGAGTTCCAACTTTAGATAGTCATTATGTTTTCCATTACTTATATGAAAGTGGAGCAAGCTGGAACAGAGTTAACTTTAGTAACTCTGATGTAGATGCCGCGATAAGAGTTATGGAAGGTGAAGTTAACCTAGATAAGAGAAATGCTGCGATAGCTAAAGCTTGGAAAATAGTAAAAGATGATATTTCTTATCTTCCTTTACATCACCAAGTTATATCTTGGGCTGCAAAAAAAGATGTTAATGTTCCGATAAGACCGAATAACGAACCTTTATTCCGTTTTGCGAGCTTTGACTAAATAATTTATTACAAGCCCTTTTTAATTAAAGGGCTTGTATAAAAATAAAATTTCATAAATTGATAAAGTATTTTTTCAAACGATTGTTTCAATCTGCGATGGTTATGCTTGTCGTAGCTTTTGTATCTTTTTCTCTTTTTAATTTTGTAGGAGACCCAATAAATAACATGGTGGGTGAGGAAACATCAGACGAAGAAAGAGCTGAGTTAAGAGAAACTTTGGGTTTAATGGATCCAATACATGTACAATTTACTAGGTTTATAATTAATGCTTCAAAAGGAGAATTTGGAATATCTTATCAATTAAGAAGACCCGTATCAGAAATAATAATTGAAAGATTGCCGGCAACAATTGAATTAGTTTTAATATCTGCTCTAATTGCATTGGTTTCAGGTACTTTATTGGGAGTATATACAGGCATAAAAAGAAAAGGTTTTTTGAGTGATTTTATACTTGCAGTTTCATTATTAGGTGTTTCTCTTCCAACTTTCGTAATTGGTATTTTATTTATTTATCTTTTTGCGGTTATATTGGGTGTTCTACCATCTTTTGGAAGAGGTGATGTGGTAGATTTAGGATTTTGGTCGACAGGCTTTTTAACCATATCAGGTTTAAAAGCAATTATATTACCATCAGTTACTTTAAGCCTTTTTCAAATGACATATATAATTAGACTCGTTAGAGCTGAAATGATGGAAATACTTCAAACTGATTACATAAAGTTCGCAAGAGCCAGAGGTATTAATGAAAAAAGCATCAATTACAAGCACGCACTTAAAAATGGACTAATTCCAGTAATAACTATTGCTGGTATAAATATTGGAACATTAATTGCATTTTCAATTATTACGGAAACAGTATTTCAATGGCCAGGTATGGGATTTCTTTTCATTCAAGCTGTTCAGTTTGTAGATATTCCAATTATGTCAGCATATTTAGTATTTATAGCATTCGTTTTTGTAATGATAAATTTTATAGTCGATATCTTGTATTACTTTATAGATCCAAGAATTAGAGTTAAAGGAGATTCAGCTAGTGGATAATAAAGCTTTAACAACTTGGGATAAAATAAAAGATAGTGAAATTTATTTTAGTTTTATAAAATCTCCTACAGCAATAGTTTCATCGATTTTATTAGTAATAATATTTTTCTGTTCATTTTTTGTAGAATTTATCACACCTTATAATCCATTCGATCCATCATCTTTATCTTTAATGGATGCATTCACTCCACCATCTTGGACTAGTGATGGAAAAGTAGAATTTTTACTTGGTACTGACGGACAAGGAAGAGATATGTTATCAACTATTCTTTATGGATCTAGAATATCTTTGATTGTTGGTTTCTCAGCAATTTTATTTAGTTTAATTTTAGGAGTTGGATTAGGTCTTACTGCTGGTTTTTTTGGTGGCAAGTATGAAATGATTGTTATGAGATTAACTGATGTTCAATTAACAGTTCCAAGTATTTTGATGGCTCTTCTGGTTGATGGTATTGCTCGAGGTATAATTTCGCGTGAACTTCATGACGAGATGGCAATATATGTTTTAATTTTTGCAATTGGTATTTCAGAGTGGCCACAGTTTGCAAGAGTATCAAGAGCAGCAACTTTAGTTGAAAAAAATAAAGATTATGTTTCAGCCTCAACAATTATTGGAGTTTCTAATTTTATAGTAATGTTTAAACATATTCTTCCAAATATAATGAGACCGGTACTTGTTATTGGAACCATAGGTCTTGCATTAGCAATCATTGCAGAAGCCACATTGAGTTTTCTAGGTGTTGGCGTTCCCCCAACTACTCCTTCTTTAGGAACTCTGATTAGACTTGGAAACGATTTTTTATTTTCTGGTGAATGGTGGATTACCTTTTTCCCAGCAATATTCTTAGTTGTTTTAGCTTTTTCGATTAATCTATTAGGAGATTGGATGAGAGACACTCTTAATCCAAAATTAAAAAAATGAGTTTTTTAAAAATACAAAATTTAAGCGTGGATTATAAATTGAGAAAAGAGACGGTTCATGCTGCAAAAGACATTAATATTGAGATAAAAAGAGGAGAAATCGTAGGATTAGTTGGGGAATCTGGTTCTGGAAAAAGTACCGTTGCAAATGCAATAATTGATTTAATTGACGAACCAGGGAAAGTATCTGAAGGATCAATTTATTTAAGTGACATAAATATTCATGAAAATAAAAAAAATATTCTAAGTTTAAGAGGAAAAAAAATTGGATTTATTTTTCAAGATCCCCAGACATCTTTAAATCCTATCTTAACAATTGGACAACAACTTATTGAAACAATCCAAACTCATCTAAACCTCAGTAACTCAGAAGCAAAAGAAAAATCAATAAATCTTTTAAAAGAAGTAGGCATAAAAGATGCTGATAAAAGATTTAATGATTATCCTCATCAATTTTCAGGAGGTATGAGACAAAGGGTTGTTATATCACTTTCTCTATGTTGTGAACCAGAGTTGTTAATTGCAGATGAGCCCACAACTGCACTTGATGTATCAATACAATCACAAATATTAGAACTTATCAAAAAGCTGACTAAAGAGAGAAATTTAGCGGTTATATTAATCACACATGATATGGGAGTTATAGCGGAGACTACCAATAGAGTTGCTGTCATGAAAAATGGTAATTTGGTAGAATTGGGAACAACAAAGCAAATATTAACAGAACCAAAAGAAACTTATACAAAAAGTTTAGTTAGTTCTGTTCCTCCCACAAATAAAAAGATATCCAGATTTAAAATTATAGAGAAAGAAAATAATAAACAGGAAAATATTAATTTAAAAATTTTAAACAGATGGAATAAAAGAGAAATTTCAAAAAAAGATTTAGTTCAAATAAAAAATCTTTCTAAAACTTTTAATGAAGGTTTTTTTACAGAAAAATCTCAAAATAATGTATTAGCAGTTGATACTGTTTCATTTAATATACAAGAAGGAAAATCTTTTGGACTTGTTGGCGAAAGTGGCAGTGGAAAGACTACAATTGCAAAAATGATTGTTAATTTATTTAAACCCACCTCAGGTGAAATTTATTTCGATGATGTATGTATTAATAATATAAAAAGTAATAAAGAATTACTTAAATTCAGAAAACAAATTCAAATGATTTTTCAAGATCCATACTCTTCGTTGAATGGTAGGCTTAAGGTTAAAGATATCATTGCTGAACCTATAAAGTTACATGATACAAATATTAGCTCTAATGAATTGAATGAGTATATAAATGATCTCTTAGACTCGGTAGAGTTATCCAAGTCTTCAGCCGAAAGATATCCTCATGAGTTTTCAGGAGGACAAAGACAAAGAATTTCTATTGCAAGAGCGTTAGCAACAAAACCAAGATTATTAGTTTGTGATGAACCAACATCTGCTTTGGATGTGAGTATTCAGGCTCAAATACTAAATTTACTTAAAGATTTACAAGAACAACTTAATTTAACTATACTTTTTATAAGTCATGATCTACCAGTTGTACGACAAATGTGTGATGACATTGGAGTTTTAAGGAATGGAAAACTATGCGAGGTGTCTGAGACAGAAGAGTTGTTTAAAAATCCAAATCATGAATATACTAAGGAATTATTAAGATTAATGCCTAAAATAGAAAAAATTTACAATTAAGGAGGTGAAATGGCAGTTTTTAATATGATTGAAGAAGCTGATGCTACAGGAAAGGTGAAAGAGGTATTTGAAGATATAAAAAAGAAGAGAAACACAGATTACATAAACAATTTTTGGAAAATGTTAGCCAACAACCCAGAAACTTTAGAGAGAACTTGGAATTCTATACAGCAAGTGATGAAAAAAGGCGCTTTAGATGAAATGACAAAAGAGCTTATTTATGTTGCAGTTTCAATGACAAATAGTTGTGAGTATTGTATTAAATCTCACAGTATCGCTGCTAAATCTAAAGGTGCTACTACAGAGATGTTAAGCGAACTTATTGCAGTTGTTGCAATGGCAAATGAAACTAACAGACTTGTTGAATCATATCAGGTAAAAGTTGATAAAGTTTATGAATGATAGAGCCAAAGCAATATTAGATTTTTGGTTTGATGATATGATCGTTGAAAAGCGATTTAAAAGAGATGATAATTTTGATCAATTGATTAGAGATAAATTCAAAGATGATCATGAAAAAGCTACTTCGAATGAATATGATGATTGGCAAGATGAACCATTAAGCACTCTAGCTTTAGTTATTTTATTGGATCAATTTTCAAGAAATTTATATAGGGATGATAAAAAAGCTTTCGAGTTTGACCATAAAGCAAGACTGATTGTAAATGATGCAGTCTATAACGGGTATCTTGATCAAATGGATGAATATCAACGTTTTTTCATGCTACTGCCATACATTCACAGCGAAGAAGTTATAGATCATGATAGAGCATATAAATTGTTGGATAACTATTTATCTAACCATCCAAACTATAATGAGATAAAAAAATTTTGGAAAGATCATACAGCTGCAATTAAAAGATTTCATAGATATCCTCATCGAAATAAAGTTATGGGAAGAAAATCTACACCAGATGAGTTAAAATTTTTGGAAAGTCCAAATTCCTCGTGGTAATTATTCTATTGGATAATCCCAAGCATCTCCACCAATAACTTTTGATATAGCGGAAAAATCTTTCGAATCATTTCCATCTTCACAAAACTTTGAATATATTTCTAATGCCATCTCTCCTAATGGAGTAGATGCATTTGCATTTTTAGCACATTCATTTGCAAGTTTTAAATCTTTGTTCATCATTCCTGCAGAAAAGCCAGGCTTATATTTGTTGTTAGATGGAGTTCCTTCAATTAATCCAGGTAAGGGTGGATAAACTGAAATAGGCCAGCTATTTCCAGAGGCATTTTTCATAATTTCATGAACTTTCTTTATATCTATATTCAATCTTCTTGCTAACATTAACGACTCTGAAGCAGCAATCATTGTTATTCCAAGAGACATGTTGTTACAAATCTTTGCACCGTTTCCGCTTCCTATCTCTCCAGCATGATAAATATTTTTACCCATTAATTTTAAAATAGGTAAAGCTTGATTAAATGCATCATTTGATCCACCAACCATAATATTTAAAGTTGCTTTTTGTGCACCCATCACTCCACCACTTACTGGTGCATCAATCATCTTAATACCTTTTTCATTTGCTTTCTCTCCTATTTCCTTAGAAGTATCTATATCGATTGTTGAACAATCTATCAGTAGACAATTTTTTGAAACTTTATCTAGAACACCGTTTTCTTTTAAATAAACTTCTTTTGAATGTTTACCCTCGGGCAACATAGTGATTACAACAGATGTTTCACTATTGATTAGTTTTTCAAAATCCCTCTCAACATCAAGATTATTTTCAATGGCTTTATCAATCATTTCTTTAGAAACATCAAAAACCTTAACTTTTTTCCCTGCATTCTTTAAATTACAGGCCATTGGGTTTCCCATATTACCAACTCCTATAAAAGCTATATTTTCACTCATATGACATCCTCTCTATTTAGTAATTTTTTCCACTAATTTATTAACCAACGGTGCAACAAAAGTTGTTGCAACTAATGCAACTGGCAAACTAATAGACCAAGCTTTGAAAAATCTTTTATAATAAAATTCATCATAACCTGTATTTATAAATGTAATAATTAGGGTCATTAACAAACTCATTCCTAAACCCATAAAAAAAACGAAAAGAATTTTAGAAAATTTTTTTGGAAACATTATTTATATTTGTCTTCAATATCGTAATATTCGTTGAAGCCAACTATATCTCTTAAGTCTGAAAATTTAGAAATATTTTTATTATAAACTTTATTTTTCATATTATTCAAACATTCTTGCATTGTTTTTACTGATGCACTCATTAGGGTTAGAGGCATTACAGCAATTTTATAACCAATTTCCTCTATTTCATTAATTTCCAATAATGGGGTTTCACCATCTTCGATCAAATTTAACATATGATGACCTGGAACTTCTTTAATAATTCTTTTCATATCTTCTTTATTTTTAACAGCTTCAATAAATAAAATATCAACACCAAGTTTTGAAAAAGATTGCATTCTTTTAATTGCATCATCTAATCCTCTAGTTGCTATGGCATCAGTTCTTGCCATTATTAAGATATCTTTATTTCCATATTCTCTTGCATCCACCGCAGCTTTAATTCTTGAGTTTGCCTCATCAAGTTCGACAACATCTTTACCCTTTGTGTGACCACATTTTTTTGGCCACTTTTGGTCTTCAATCATCACACCAGCTGCTCCTGCATCCGCATATCCTCTTACAGTTCTAAATACGTTCACTGAATTTCCATATCCAGTATCCCCATCAAATATTATTGGAATTGATGTAGCATTACATATATTTCTTACTTGTTCTGCCATTTCAGAAAAAGAAATTAAACCTGTGTCCGGCATACCAAGTTTTGTTGATGAAACACTGAAGCCAGACATAAACCCAACTTTCAAACCTTCTCTTTCAATTAATTTTGCTGATAATGCATCAAAGCATCCAGGCATTACAATTATTTCTGGTCCATTTAACAATTGTCTTAGTTGTTCTGCTTTATCTTTTGATTTTATTTTTGAAAACATATTTATAATTTAAAAGGTATATATAATGCTAGGTCAGGGAATAAGTAAATAACAAATACTGTAAATAACATTATAATGACAAAAGGTATCACACCTTTAGCTATTTCTGACATTTTTGCTTTACCAATTGCTTGGAGAACATAAATATTTAGTCCAACGGGTGGTGTAATTAATGCACACTCAATCATTAGTGTAAAAATTATTCCAAACCAAATTAAATCAATATTCATTGCAGCGATTGAAATCGAAAATATAGGCATCATGATTAAAATTAATGAAAGAGTTTCCATTATAAATCCTAAGATTAACAAAGTAATACAAACAACTAGTATAAATAAACCAGTCTCATTAATATTAGTAACTATGAAAGATGATAAATCTTGGGGAATTCTATAAAGAGAAATTGCTTTACCAAAAACTTTAGCTCCTGCAATAATTATAAATATAGTAACTGTAGTTTTCATTGTCTCCAAACCAGCTTCGATAAAGCCTTTAAAATCTAATCTTTTTTTAGCCACAACATAGATAAATGATATTAAAAAACCAATACCACCTGCCTCTGTTGGTGTATAAATTCCAGCATAAATTCCACCTAGCATGATGAAGGCCATTAATAATATTGGCAAACCTCTTTTTGTGTATTTAATTTTTTCTTCTAGAGTACTGGATACATTTTGAACTTCTTTATTAAAAAATTTTACGTAAAAAACTGAAAAGATAATAAAAAATAATGCTAAAACTATTCCTGGCCCAATTCCTGCAAGAAACATACTTAGTACAGACTCTTCAACAACAAATGCATAAACAATCATTGGAATTGATGGAGGAATTAAAATCCCTAAAGTTCCACCCGCTGCCAAAATACCTAAAGTAAAATTTCTGTGATAACCTCTATTAATCATTGCAGGAAATGCTACAGTTGAGATTGTTGCAGCAGTAGCCACTGATGATCCAGATATAGCAGCAAAAATACTGCAAGAAACTATAGTTGCTATTGCTAAACCTCCTGGAAAATTTCCAACCCAGCTTTGAGCAAAATTAAATAAATCTTCTCCAACACCTGCTTTTAACAATATATTAGACATCATCAAAAACATCGGAACAGCTAATAAAATAAAGTTATCTGCCACACTGTAAAAAGTTTGTGGGATCATTAAAGGAGAAATATCTCCAAATAACATTAAACCCAATCCTATAGAGCCTAAACCAAATGCTATTGGCACTCCTAAAAAAAGTACAAAAAATAACAAAAATAAGATTATTGCTACTGTCATTTAATTATATCTTTTATGTATTTAGGTACTTCAAAAAGCACTCTTAATACCAAAAATGCAAAACATAATGGTATTGCAAATTCTGTAAGAAAGGATGGAACATCTAAAATTGTGGAGCTTGTTCTCCCAACTTTAAGAGAGTCGTAAGCAATTAACCATCCATAATAAAGTACAAATCCACTAAAAATTAAAATGAATATTGCACTTATTAAATCTAATATCTTTTTTCCTTTATCTCCTACTTTGTCATATATAACTGTTATTCTGATAAAATCATTTTTATGAAAAGTATAAGTTAAGGCTAAATAAGTAGCCCAAATTTGTAAAAATCGAGAAATTTCATTTACCCAAATAGTAGGTGAATTAAATATGTATCTCATGATAACTTCATAAGAAACTATAAAGCCTATCATAATAAATAATGCTGAAGCTAAATAGCCAGAATATTTTACAATTTTGTCGTAGGTATTCATTTGAAAACCCCGCACTTACGTGCGGGGTATTTATACGATTTAAAGTTTGTTTGCAGCTTTTACAAGTTGATCACCAACTCCACCAGCTCCACCTGTTCTAGAAATGTAATCATCAATAACAGATGACGATGCTTTTTTAAGAGCAGAAACTTCAGAACTACTTAGGTTTACAATGTTCATTCCATTTTCTTTTGCTTCTTTGTAAGCGCCTGCTTCGATGTTAGCCATGTCATCTCTAACAGCTTTTTCAGCTACTTTTGATGCTTCAGCTATAGCATCTCTTTGTTTTTGAGTTAATGAGCTTAGCCATTTATCATTAGCAACAACAACGAATTCGATATCGCCATGATTTGTAACCGTTAAAGTATCCATTACTTGATATAATTTTCTAGATTTTACACCAGATACACCAGTCATACCTGCATCAACTGTATTTCTTTGGTAAGCTAAATATTGCTCAGATCCAGATATTAATGCTGGTTTACCACCTAAAGAACTTACAAAAGCTCCAAGTGTTTTTCCAAATACTCTAATTTTTTTATCTTTAAAGTCAGCCGGAGTTTTCATCGGACCACCATTAGATAACATAATTGCTGATCCATAAGCTTGATAATAAAGTGGAACAGCTCCAGTCTTTGCTATTGCAGGATCAAGAATAGCTCTTATCTCAGATCCAGCTTGAGTTGCTTTTCTTACTTTTTGTTCTGAATCAAATAAGAATGGAAGATAGAAAACATCAACTTCAGGATTAGTTCCTGCAAATCTTGTTATAGATGCAACACCAGCTTCGATCGCTCCTGAACCTACAGCTTGTGGAACTTCTTTATCTTTGTAAAGTTGCGCAGAGTCGTAAATCTCAACTTTAATGTCTGATCTTGATTCTAATTCTTTTTTAAATACCAAAAGGTTCTGACCTAAGTGAGCCTTTAATGGTAATTGAAGTGTAATTCTCATTTTTGTTTCTGCCAAACTTGCACTGGCAAAAGAAACGAAAATTAGAGAAAATATTATTCTTTTAAAGATTTTCATGTTATTTCCCTCTTTTTTGTTTAATCTGACTATTTAAGTCGACTTTAAAATTAAATACAATATTAATAATCATCAATGAATTGGATAATTGTAGCTATTTCTGGGGCTTTTTTTCAAAATCTTAGATCAACTTTACAGAAAAAACTTAATCAAAAGGTATCAACTATTGCATCTACTTATGTAAGATTTGCTTTTGCATTACCATTTGGGACAATTTTATTTTTTTTGTATTTTCAAGACTTAAATGTAATCCCTGAAATTCTAAGTCAAAAAAAATTTATATTTAACGTATTATTAGGTTCAATTTTCCAAATAATTTTTACATTTGTTTTACTTTACTTATTTAGATTTGCTAATTTTGTAGTTGGAACTTCATTAAGTAAGACTGAAGTCATTCAGGTTGCGATTTTTGAATATTTGATAATAGGGGATAAATTAAATAAATTTGGAATAACAGGTATTATCGTATCTACAATTGGAGTAATTATACTTTCGATTAAAGACTTAAGTTTATTTCTAAAAAACTTATTTTCAAAAACAACTTTAATTGGTTTATCCGCAGGGCTATTCTTGGGTTTAAGCGTTGTATATTTTAGAGCAGCAGCATTAACATTGGAAAATTTTAGTAATAACTTTGAAAAAGCTATAGCAACCCTATTTTTTGGTCTAGTTATACAAACAACATTAGTTACTATTTATTTAATTATATTTGAAAAGTCACAGTTTAAAAAATTATATGAAAACAAGTACGAATGTTTGACAGCAGGATTAGCTGGATTTCTCGCAACATTGTCTTGGTTTTATGCTTTTACGTTAATACAGTCTTCATTTGTTAGAGCTATCGGCCAAATAGAATTATTATTTAGCTATGTGTCTTCAAAGTATATGTTTAAAGAAAAAGTAAAAATTACAGAAATTTTAGGGATAATTATATTTGTAGTAGGTGTACTAATTTTACTACTTAATAAAAGTTAATTAATTCTTCCAAGATAATTAACCATTACAACACCAATAATAATTAAAAAAATCCCAATTAACCCATACATATTTGGTATCTGGTTATATTTAATCATACCGAAGACTAAAATAGCAGCCACTGTTATCCCACTATAAGTAGCATAAGTAAAACCTACTGGTATCATAGACATTGCTTTTGCAAGTCCATACATAGTTATACACATAAAAGCTATTGATAATATCGTTGGAGTTAATTTTGAAAATCCATCTGAAATTTTAGCAAAACTATTTGCAGCAATTCCTGTTGATATAGCTAATACCAAATAAATATAACCAGATAATGGTTTCATTTATTTGTTCCTAATAAGTTAACTATTAAGACACCCGATATAATTAAAATCAATCCAATTATTGTATAAAAATTTGGTACTTGATTAAATTTTATAACACCAACAGCAGCTGTTGCAATTATACATAAGCCTGCAAAAGAGGCATATGTTATTCCAACTGGTATACTTTTCATAACTAAAGACAAAGTATACATGCATCCAACAATTGTTACTGCTGTGATTATACTAGGTATTAATAATGTAAAACCTTGAGCACTTTTAGCAAAACTGTTAGATGCTGTTCCAAGAATTACTGCGATTAATAAAATTATATAAGCAGTTATATTATTCATTTGCCTTCGACCATTTGATTGCATCTTCCATTCTATCATCTCCCCAGAATATTTCATTTTTTACAACAAATGACGGACTTCCAAATATTTTGTTTTTTCTAGCTTTTTCTGTATTTGATAAATAAATATTATTTATTTCCTCAGAGCTTGCCTCTGAAACAATCTTTTCTTTATCTAAGCTTAGTTTTTCGCAGATTTCACTCAAGTTGGGTTCAACAGCAGGCTCTTTTCCTTCTTGAAACCATCGTTTATACGTAAGCTGAACGTAATCTACACCCCAGTTATTTTTTAAACCTAATATTGCAATTTTATTAGCTAAATCAAATTCTGTTAAAGGGTAAGGGACTGGTGTTTTGGCAAAAAATCCATAATTTTTTGCTCGTCTTTCTATGTCCCTCCACATGTAATCTACTTTATTTTTTTTTTCTTTAGGAAAGGGAACATTGTTCATTTCTTTCATTATTGCTCTCACACTAAAAGGAGTCCAGCTAAACTTAATTTGATGTTGTTTTTCTGCTTCTAGTGCTCGAGTGACCGAAAGATAAGTATAAGTACTTCCGATAGAAAAATAGAAATCTATGTTGTTCACTTATTTTGGCATTGGTGTTGCGCCAGTTTCTAAACTAATCATTTTACCATCTTTGTATTTGTAGACTGCCATAACTGCTTCTACATTACCATCATCAAATGTTACGAACGCATGGTGAACACCAACTTCATCATTTTCATAAACAATTCTAGTTTTATCTTGCTTGATATCACCACTCATTGCCCATTTGATAACATCACCTTTAGTTAAAACACTCCCTGATTTATGCATTGTGAATTTAAAATCATCATGCAAAAGTTCGTTCATTGCTGCTTCATCTTTATTTTTAATTGCAGCACTATATTTTTCTAATATTGACATTTTTTTCTCCTTTATGCTCCTTTAATTATTAATGTATTTGATACTGTATTATCTAATCTAATTTGTCTGATAGGTTTATATATTTCTGAATTGTACCACTCAAAAACTTTTTCATAGGATGGGAATTTAATTACAACAGTTCTTGGATATTTCCACTCACCTTCAATAACTTCATTTTCGCCACCTCTTATTATGTATTCGCCTCCAAACATTTGAGCAGTTGGAGGAGCTTTTTCCAAATACTCTTTGTAATTTTCAGGATTTAGCACATTAATATTTAATATGATATATCCTGAAGGCATTACAAACCTTATTACAAAAATTATTACATATCTACTTTATTTAATTCGTAGACACTGTAACTTTCCATAACTTCTTTCATAACTGGAGCTGATACTGGATTGCTTCCATCTATAAAAGCTTTAAGGGCAGCTTTATCGGTTACAAAAATTTTAAACATTACTGTTTTTTTGTCAGGTGCAACTGTTCCAATTGTTTTTGATACATTTGCAACTTTCGATCTTTCTGCCATACCAGCATCTGATTGCATAAAGCCCATAAATTTTTCTAACATACCTTCTTTTAAATGAGCTACTACTAGTGTTTCTGTTTCCATATTTTATCCTTTCTTTATATTGATTGTTTATCCACTAAAATTTTCCATAAAATCTTCATGCATCGGTGTAACCTTTGCTGAATCTAAATCCACGCCTGCTTCAGCTCTTGCTGCATGAAGTTCTTTGTCATTTTTAAATGCTTCAAAACCTTCCATGGTTGGATACTTAACGATTACAGTAAATTTTGTAGGGTCTTCTTTTGATACACCTGCAAAAGTAATCGTAGCACCAAATCCTTTAATTTTTTCAGCATTCGCTTTTACCATATTCATCCATGATGAAAGTGATTTTATATTTTCTTCTATTTTAATTATCATTTCTGTTTCCTATCTATTTAACTGGATTTACAATCTTCTGACCTTCAACACCGATTGCAACTACTATTGCTTTAGCAGGCACATTTCCAATATTTTTCGACTCGTGTACAATTCCAACATCTTCAACAAATGCATCACCAGCTTTATAAACTTTGGTTTTGTCATCCATCGTAAGCTCAATTTCACCTTGTTGGATCATTATTAAAACTGGAAATGAATGTGTGTGAGGTTTTACTGGAGCTCCTACAGGGACAGTAAATTCAAAAGCTGTTATTTTTGCTTTACCCGATGGATAAACAATTTCATTTCCCATACCAGTTTCACTAGTTGATAATATTCTCTTTACATGACCATCTGCAAAGCAATTTGAAGTAAAGATACTTAAGAATAATACGACTATAATTTTTTTCATAAATTTTCCTATATTGTTTAACTATTAAAATTGAATACTTCCTCTTTTACCTCTGTAAATTGATGTGGTTCAAAAAAATCATTCATAGCAGAAAGTTGCTCATTAATAGCATCGGTGCTTTCAGCCATCCAATGACAGAACATAGTCATTGTCTCATCAGGAGTGTAGTATGTCATTTGACATTTGGCCTTATCACTTGTTGATGATTCAATTATTTGTTCTCTAGTCATTCCGCCTAAAGTTTCATTAAATTTTTTTTTCATTTCTTTAGATTTAAACGTGTGAGTTACCATATAGTATTTCATATTACCTTTCAGTTTGTTTTAATCTGAGCAAACGCTCATCATTGTTGTTTCTTGTTTGTGTCCAGATTCTTCGATTACTTTAGCATTATCTGGGTCTTGCATAAATTTTTGCATTGTATCTGCTGTGGGAGTCTCCATGACTATATGAACTTTATTTGGATTATCTATTTCATTTCCAACATAAACTGTTTTTATACCAGCAGCTTCCCTAGGTTCTTTATGGGCATCAAAAGATTTTTTCCAGTGATCCCAATCTTTTACTTCAAAACTACCTACCATCTTCACCATTATTCGCCCCACACTCCACCAAACTCGTATGCAATAACTGGCTCATCACCAACTACCCATGCATCATGACCTGGTTTAACTGAGTAAGCGCTACCGGCGGTATAAGTAATTTCTGTTCCATCGTCATGTTTTGCACTCACAGTTCCTTTTACAATAACCCCAATATGATTTGCCTGACAACTTGCAGCGTCGGAGTCTATTTTTGGTTTAACATCTTTTGACCATTTCCAACCTGGTTGAAGTTTAATTTGTACTAACCTCTGTCCACCAACATTCACATGGTACATGTCTGCATTGTCAAATTGTTTAAATTCCTGATCTGGTTTATCAAAACTTTTTGTTTCTGCGCCACTCATAATCCTCCTTAATTTACTCTTTTGGTAATTTTGTTGCGCCTGTTTCTACTTCGATGATTTTTCCATCTTTGAACTTCCAACAACACATTAACGCCTCTGTGTTTCCATCTTGATAAGTCACATAAGAATGATCAAAACCTATCTCATCATTTTCAAAAAGAATTCTATGTTTAACAGGACTCATCATTCCTTTACTTACAGCCTCTATCATACCTTCTTTACCCATATGCACATATTCGCCTTTAAGATGAGAAAACATCTTATATTCTTCATGCACTAACTCTCCAGCTGCAGCCCCATCCTTTTCCAAAATTGCTTTATTAAGTTTTTCTAAAATTGACATATTTCTCCTTAGTTTAAATTATAATTTCCTGTAATTTCATTGTAAGAATGAACTATCCCTTCTTGTGCAGAATTCATACCTTTTATAGTCGCAGTTCCACCACCTGATATATTTTCATACTTTCCAGTTCCACTTACATATTTCCATCTCAACATTTTTCCAAAAACACCTTTATATTGCGAAGTTGCTGTTCCACCATCTTCAAATTTATTTACGCAAGTACCACTTTCATATCCTTTTCCTGCAAAAACAACTATTGAACCTACGCATCTCATTGAAGATTTATCTCCAAAAGTCGTTCCATCTAATGCTTTTAAACCCAACATACCATCATAGATAATTGTAAAATTACCTTTATCGTCACCTAAAACCTTTGATGTACCTGCAAAAAAACCGTTTTGTTTAATTTGTCCTTGTTCAGCAAAAGCTGTGCTCGACATAAATATGATAATTAAAAAAAAATATAATTTTTTCATAAACTCTTACTTTTTCATTGCATTGAACATGCTCAATGTGTCGTCAAACGCAATAAACAATGTCAGTTTACCATCATCGCTTACTTCAAAATAATGACCAAAAATAGTATCCATGCCATCTGCCTTAGCAATTGCTTTAACAAACACTTTATTCCCCTCACTTATCATCATATCAGGGGTTACTGAAAAATTACTCCATAGATCTGGAACTCGCATCATGGTTTTCATATATGCTTCTTTGCCTTTATGAGTTCCTGACATTGGATGCTTATCTCCAGGATAAATCCAAGTGATATCATCATGTACCATTTCCATAAATCCCTCCATATCTCCTTTGCCAAAAAGTTCATATCCTTTTTTAACTACTTCTTTTGCGTTCATAAAATTCCTTTTATTATTAGATAATATTTATTTATTCTAAATCAAAAATGTAATGGTTTTATTACAGTGCTGGTATGCGTGATTATATCCAGTCGGGATAAGGTAAACCTTTTTCAATTAAAAAAGGTTTATTAAACATCTTTGAGTTGTATCTGTCTGATTTGTCGCAAAGAATAGTGACAATAGTTTTTCCTGGGCCTAGTTTTTTACCCAATCTAATTGCACCTGCAATATTTACTCCACAACTTGTTCCAAGACTTAAACCTTCATTTTTGATTAAATCATATAGTATTGGCAAAGATTCTTTATCTTCAATTGAAAAGGCTCCATCTATTTTTGCTTCTGCAAAATTAGCAGTTACTCTGCTGGATCCAATACCCTCAGTTATTGATCCACCTTCAGCTTTTAACTCGCCGTTTTCAATGTGATTGTAAAGAGAGGATCCCTTTGGATCTGATAGATAAATTTTTATATCTTTATTTTTTTCTTTTAAAAAACTACTTACTCCACCAATTGTTCCTCCAGTTCCAGAAGAACATACAAATCCATCAACTTTTCCTTCCGTTTGCTCCCATATCTCAGGACCCGTTGTATAGTAGTGACCTTTAGAGTTTGCGGTATTATCAAATTGGTTTGCCCAGACAACTCCATGATTATTTGAACTTTTTAGCTCCTCAGCCATTCTAGCAGCAATTTTAACAAAGTTATTTTCATCTTTATAAGGTTTTGGTGGAACCAATTTCAAATCTGCACCAATATTTCTTAATGTATCTTTTTTTTCTTGAGTTTGATTATCGTTCATTACAATAATAGTTTTGTAACCTAGTGAATTTCCTAATAAACATAATCCAATTCCAGTATTTCCTGCAGTACCTTCCACAATTATTCCGCCTTTAGATATTAATTTTTTTTCTTCAGCGTCTTTTATAAGAGCAAGTGCTGCTCTGTCTTTTACAGATCCTCCTGGATTTAAAAATTCAGCTTTACCATAAATATTACAACCAGTTATCTCAGATGCAGCTTTTAGTTTTATTAAAGGAGTATTTCCAATTGATTGGATAAAATCATCCTTGTAATTTTTCATTATTCGTTTTCCTCACTGCCATTAGTTACAGCATAAGGTTTAAATTCTTCAGTTGCTGTTCCAACATTCTTAGCAGGTATTCCTACCATAACAGCATTTTCAGGAACATTTTTTGTGACAACTGCATTCGCACCAATTTTAGCATTTTTTCCAACTATTACTGGCCCTAAAATTTGAGCACCTGAACCAACTACAACATTGTCACGAAGAGTAGGGTGTCTCTTAACTTCTCTTTGATCATTAGAATTAATACTAGGGTATATTCCACCTAAAGTAACCATATGATAAATAGTTACATTGTCTGCGATGTCTGATGTTTCTCCAATTACAACTCCCATACCATGATCAATAAATAAATTTTTTCCGATTTTTGCTTTAGGGTGAATTTCAATACCAGTCAAGAAACGGGAAAACTGAGAAATAATTCTTGCGATAAGATCAAATTTTGCAGTAGCAAAAAAATTTGCAATTCTGTGAAAAAATACAGCCTTAACGCCAGGGTATGTTAAAATTACACTTAGCTTTGATCTTGCTGCTGGATCCCTATCAATAATTGATTGCAAATAGTCATTCATAGACTGCCTATATAGTTATTAATGTTGAAATTTAAAGTTAATTAATATTGTCTAAAGTAAGCCCTTTTACATTAGCAGGCACTGCGACATCCATCATTTTTGGATTTGCAAGATTTAGATTATTCATTATGTCTGCGTATTCTTCTTTTGAACTTACTTGTAATCTTGGATTATTATTTTTTTCATTTTCGATAGTGGAAAATTTCTTGCCATTATAATCATGAGCTGGAAATACGAGAGTTTTTTCGGGTAATTTTAATAATTTATTAAATATAGAGTCGTAAGCATCGTAAGCATTACCATTTTGAAAATCTGTTCTACCACTTCCATTTATTAAAAGTGTATCTCCAGTAAAAACTCTGTCATTCATCAAAAAACTATAAGAACAATCAGTATGACCAGGAGTATAAATTGCTTGAAGTTCAACTTCTTCAACTTTAATTTTTTCACCATCTTTAATTCTTAGATCTATCACTTCTGATTTAGATTTTTCTCCCATAACCCTTATACAGTTTGTTCTTTTATTTAATTCATTTAATGCTGAGATATGATCAGCATGAATGTGAGTATCAATTACTTTTACAAGTTTAAGATCTAAATTATTTAATATAGTTGAATACTCATCAGAATGTTCAATGACCGGATCAATTATTAATGCTTCTCTACCTTCACCACTTGCAATTATATAAGTGTATGTAGAAGATTTTTGATCGAAAAGTTGTTCAAATATCATATATACCTAACTTTATAAAAGTTTGCTTAGTAAAACAATCTTTCATATAATATTTTTTTTATAAGGAGGAGACAATGTTAAAAATAAATAGTATGTGTCCTGATTTTCAAGCTAAAACAACTGAAGGAGATATTTCTTTCCACGAATGGTTAGGTGATAGTTGGGGAGTTATTTTTTCACACCCTAAAGATTTTACACCAGTTTGTACTACAGAACTTGGTGCTTTAGGTTTAATGAAAGATGAGTTCGATAAAAGAAATGTCAAAGTGATTGGTTTAAGCGTTGACGGGGTAGAGGATCATAAAAAATGGTTAGATGATATTAAAGATGTATCTGGTACAAAACCAAATTATCCAATTATTGCTGATGAAGATTTAAAAGTTGCAAAATTATTCAATATGTTGGAAGCAGATGCTGGAACAACATCAATGGGTAGAACTGCAGTTGATAATGAAACTGTAAGAACTATTTTTGTAATCAGACCTGATAAGAGAATTGGATTATATCTTACGTATCCTATGGCAACTGGAAGAAACTTTTTAGAGATTTTGCGCGCAATAGACTCTATGCAGTTAACAGCTAAACATAAAGTAGCTACTCCTGCTAATTGGAAAAAGGGAGAGGATGTTGTTATTTTGCCAGCGATTAAAAATGACGAAGCTAAAAAAATATATCCAGATGGATGGGAAACCGTAAAACCTTATCTAAGAAAGGTTCCAGACCCTTCTAAGTAAATTGGATAAAAATATTTTAAACCGACAATCTCAGCATTGGGAAACCAATTTCTCAAATAAGCCTGAGATGTTTGGTTTAAAACCAAGTTTACCTGCAAAAAAAGCTTTAAATATTTTCAAAGAAAACAATTATTCTAAAATTGTTGAGCTAGGAGCTGGCCTAGGAAGAGATAGCATTTACTTTGCCAAGAATTTGATAAATGTAACAGCATTAGATTATAGTGAAAATGGAATTAAAGTTATCAATGAAAAAATAAAAAAAGAAAATCTAACATCTTCAATTTCTGCATTAAAATTTGACATAAGAGAGGACCTACCATTTGAAAGTAATTCAGTTGATGCTTGTTATTCACATATGCTTTATTGCATGGCTTTAACCCAGAAAGATTTGGACAAACTTAATAGCGAAATTCATAGAATTTTAAAACCAGGAGGAATAAATATTTACACAGTAAGAAATACTGACGATGGAGATTATAAAAAAGGTATTCATAGAGGAGAAGATCTATACGAAATCGATGGTTTTATAATTCATTTTTTTTCAAAAAAAAAAATTCAAAATCTGATAAACGGATATGAAAATTTATCTATTGATTATTTCGAAGAGGGCTCTTTTCCAAGAAAGTTATTTTTTGTTTGTAATAAAAAGGAAAATTAAATGTATTGTTTGTTATCTTCATTTACAGCATCTTGAAGTCTGTCTAAAAAATCAGGAATAGCACTTTTAACTCTGCTCCAAGTTGGAATAAATGGTGTATCCATAGGATTTAAATAAAATGCCTCACCAGCTTTCATTATATTTATTGCAAAAAGTTCTACTGCCTTCTCTTCTGTGTGAGAATCAAATTTTAGACCATTCATTTGTGAATCACTTCTATATATATCAATTAAATCTAAAGCTGACCTATAATAAGTTGCTTTCAAAGATCTAAATTTTTCTCTACTAAAAGAATGTCCTTGCGTGGCTAATTTTTTAATAAAAGTTTTTATTATATCTATAGACATTCTAGACAAACCTTTTGTTTCATCATCAATAGATAGTTTCTGGTGCTTGTGATCGTAAGTTTCTGCAAGATCAACCTGACATATGTTTTGTGGAGAATAACTCCTTTGCATTTCAGATAAAATTCCAATTTCTATACCCCAGTCAGAGGAAATCCTTAATTCAGGTAGAACATTACGCCTAAATGAAAATTCCCCTGCGAGAGGATATTTGAAGGATTTCATGAAATCTAGATAATCACTTTTACCAATAGTTTTTTCCAAAGCTGTCAGTAAAGGAAAAACCAATAATCTTGCAACTCTGCCATTCATTTTACCATCAGCAACTCTTGGATAATATCCTTTACAAAACTCAAAATTAAAAAGAGGATTTACAACAGGATAAAACAATTTAGCTAGCATTCGCCTGTCATAAGTTTTTATATCACAATCATGTAAAGCCACAGATCTTGCTGTATCTCTAGCAATGGACATTCCTATACAATACCATACATTTCTACCCTTACCTTTTTCACTTGGGGCTAAATCCTTTTTTTTTAATTCTTTATCTAACTTTTTTAAATTGGGTCCGTCATTCCATAAAATTGTAAAAGGTGTTTCAAGTTGCTCGAAAAAAGTCCATGCCTTTCTAGCTTGATCCTCATTAGCCTTATCGAGACCTATAATTATGTGATTTAAATAATTAGTTTTTTTTATTTCTGAAACGATATTGGGTAAAGCATCACCTTCAATTTCTGAGAAGAGACATGGTAAAATTAATTCCATTTTTCTCTCACTAGAAAATTTTAATAGTTCACTTTCTATTTCTTTGGTGGATTTGGTCCCAAAATCATGCAATGTTGAGATAATTCCATTTTGTGAAAATTCACTCATGGCAGCTATTAATCATATTATTTAATTTTAAGCACCGCCTTTTTGATCACATCAGCCCAGCCCTGGGGAGATGGCTTACTAGAAATTATTAATTTTCTTATATTTAAGTTAGTTGTTTTAAAATGCTGATTAAAAATTAAGCATGGAATATCAGTATTTTTAAGCATGCTTATATCATTATGATTATCCCCAACACCAATAGTTTTGATAGGATCTTTAATTTTACTTTTAACCAATTTTAAGAATAACTTAATTGATTTAGATTTATCAACTTTATCACCAAGGTTAGAGACTCTACCTCCATACTGAATTATAAGACCTAATTTTTTTATTTGAGTATGAAATTTTCTTTTTTCATTAATATTTCCATTAAATTTTATGGGAATTGTAAACTTTCTTTTCAATGCATTATT
>CACGWQ010000009.1 GCA_902576815.1 uncultured Pelagibacteraceae bacterium | reverse complement strand
AGGTTTAAAGAATAAGTTGGTATGTATATGTCCTGGAGGTGTCTTTGGAGACGCTTTAGATACAAAAGAAAAAACTTCGATAAGTTATGTTAAATTATTTCTAGAAGGTAAATATCCAGGTGCTCCGGATTTTAGTATTTTAGTCTCGGATATGAAAGACGTAGTAAAAGCTCATATCAATTCATTAACAAGACCAGATGTTGGTGGAAGACGACTAATAATTGGCTCTGAGGTCAAAAGAATGATAGATTTTTCTAATATTATGGCTGAAGCATTACCTAAATATTCAAAAAAACTTCCAAAAAGAGTGTTGCCAAACTTTTTAGTGAGAATAATTAGTCATCTGGATACAAGTGCAAAAATGATGGTTCCAGATTTGGGGATACAAATGCAAACTGATGCTTCGTATGCTGAAGATTTATTAGGATTTAAATTTCAGCCAGCTAGAGGGTGTATTGAGGATGCAGCAAAATCAGTAGTTAGACTTGGATTAGTATAATATGACAAAAGGAATAAAGTGGATTATGTTTGCAACTGGCTGGATGTCATTCAGGGCTATTGGTTCAAGTTTAATTTTATTTTGGACAATCACAGAAAATGAGAGAGCAGCACCGTACGAGTGGATTGTATCTTTGACTGGTGATTTTATAATTGGAATAACTGCTTTATTTTTAGTTTACTTTATTTATAAAAAACCATCTGCAGTACTTTGGGGTATTTTATTAGCTTGGAACTTTGTTGGTTTATTTGATTTATATGAGGCCATAACAACTAGTATTTTAGTTCCATATGAACCAATTCCAGAATTAGGATTAAATGATTTTGGTGTGAAATCTGTACTTACTCTTAACTCAATAATTCATATATCGGCGATTTATTTGTTATTTCAGTCTAGAATAAAAAGTTATTTTAATTTATAAGAGATTGTTAATGGAAAACATTGTAAAGCAAATCCAGCTTGTAGCATTAGTAATCATTTTAGTCAGTACAGTTATTGCTTTTGGGCAAGAAATGTACCAGATGATACTCGTGCAAAGAGTTACTTTAGCCGATCTGCTTTTACTTTTTTTATACCTTGAAGTGCTTGCAATGGTTAGGGTATTTTGGGAAAGCCAATCAATTCAAATTACACTACCGTTATTTATTGCTATAACTGCACTTGCTAGATTTATTATTTTACAAGGAAAATCTCTAAATCCAGAGATATTACTATATGAAGCAGGTGCGATTGTTTTAATTGCTTTAGCAATTGTAATTTTAAGATTTAGAAATTCTCCACTAATTGGACTAAATAAAAAAAAATAGGTTTATCCTAAATCCTCACAAAACTTTTTAATTCTAGACATTGCTATTTTAAGTTTTGCCATTGAAGTTGCATATGAAATTCTAAAATATCCATCTAAACCAAATGCTGAGCCTTGGACAGCGGCAACATTTTGTTTTTCTAATAGCTTTTGGACAAAATCAGTATCTTTTTTAAGTTTAGTTCTTTTATTTAATAGTTTTTTACAATTTGGAAATACATAAAATGCACCATTTGGTTTCAAGCAGCTGATACCATCAATATTATTTAGACTTTTTACAACAAAATCTCTTCTTTCTTTAAATGATTTTGCTCTTTTCTTAATAAAGTCTTGTTTTCCATTTAAAGCTTCAACAGCTGCTGCTTGACTAATTGATGATGGATTCGAAGTAGACTGAGACTGAATTTTTCTAATTGCAGAAATTATTTCTTTTGGTCCAGCTGCATAACCAATTCTCCACCCGGTCATTGCATAAGATTTGCTCACTCCATTCATTGTTAATGTTCGAGATTTTAATTTTGAAATTTGAGCAATAGTAAAAAATTTAAAATTATCATATTTAACATGCTCATAAATATCATCGCTCAAAATGTGAACTTTTTTGTTTTTGATTAAAACCTTAGCTAATTTTTGAATTTCTAATTTACTGTATCCAGATCCAGTAGGATTAGATGGAGAATTAAGGATTATCCATTTCGTTCTTTTTGTAATTGCGGCTTTTAATTTTGCAGGTGTAATTTTAAATCCATCTTTTTCATCACATTTTACTATTTTTGGTTTTCCTCCTGCTAGGAGAACCATATCTGGATATGAAACCCAGAATGGTGCAGGAATAATAACTTCGTCACCTTTATTTAAAGTTGCCATAAAAGTATTATAGAGAACTTGCTTCCCTCCAGTTCCAACTGTGATTTCGTCTAGTTTATAGTTTAGTTTGTTTTCTCTTTTAAATTTTTTTAAAATTGCTTTTTTTAATGCTGGAGTTCCATCAACTGCAGTATACTTTGTATCTCCTTCTCTTATTGCTTTAATGGCTGCATTTTTAACATTGATAGGAGTATCAAAATCTGGTTCCCCTGCCCCAAGTCCAACTACATCTTTTCCTGCAGCTCTTAATTCTCTTGCCTTTTGAGTAACTGCAATAGTTGGAGATGGTTTAATTCTTTTTAAATTATTAGATATTATGCTCATTGAATTATGAAATTATTCAATTACGTTGTTTAATATATGGAGAATACATATCAAGACCTAATTACAGACATTCAGAGTAAAAACCCAAAAATCGGTGGAAAACTCGAAGGTGGAAAAAAATTCAAAATAAAGTCAGATTTTACCCCAGCTGGTGACCAGCCAGATGCAATTAAAAAGCTTGTCCAAGGAGCTAAAAAAAATGAGTTTAATCAAGTATTATTAGGAGTAACTGGATCTGGAAAAACTTTTACAATGGCAAAAGTTATAGAAGCTACAAATAGACCAGCATTAATATTGGCACCAAATAAAACTTTGGCAGCTCAACTTTACGGTGAGATGAAAACTTTTTTTCCAGATAATGCTGTTGAGTATTTTGTATCTTACTATGATTATTACACTCCAGAAGCTTACGTGCCAAGATCAGATACGTACATAGAGAAAGAGGCATCTATAAACGAGCAGATTGATAGAATGAGACACTCGGCAACAAGATCCCTTCTTGAAAGAGACGATGTTTTAATTGTTGCAAGTGTTTCCTGTATTTATGGTTTGGGATCAGTTGAAGCTTACAGCAAAATGACTTTAACTCTTCAGAAAAACTACGAATATAATAGAGAACAAATAATAAAATCTCTTGTTGCTCTTCAGTACAAGAGAAATGATCAAAATTTTTTTAGAGGAACATTTAGGGCAAGGGGAGAATATTTAGAAATATTTCCATCTCATCTAGAGGATAGAGCATGGAGATTAAGTTTATTTGGTGATAAACTAGAAAAGATTGAAGAATTTGATCCTTTGACAGGAGACCAGGTTAGAGACCTTAGCCTTGTGAAAGTTTATGCTAATTCACATTACATCACTCCTAAACCAACTGTAGAACAAGCAATTATAAAAATAAGAAAAGAATTAGAGGAGACTTTAAAAAAACACAAATCAGAAAACAAATTATTAGAGGCACAACGACTAGAGGAGAGAACTAAATTTGATTTAGAAATGATCGAGGCAACTGGATCTTGTGCGGGAATTGAAAATTATTCAAGATTTTTATCTGGTAGAAAACCAGGAGAGCCGCCACCTACTCTTTTTGAATATTTTCCTGATAACACATTAGTTTTTGTAGATGAATCTCATGTTACAGTTCCCCAACTTAATGGAATGTTTAAGGGAGATAGATCTCGAAAAAGCACGTTAGCTGAGTATGGTTTTAGATTGCCTTCTTGTATGGACAATAGACCTTTAAAATTTGAAGAGTGGGATTTGATGAGAACACAAACCGTATTTGTTTCAGCAACTCCTGGCCCGTGGGAATTGGAACAGACTAAAGGTAAATTTATTGATCAAGTCATAAGACCTACAGGCTTAATTGATCCACCAGTTGAGATTAGACCAGCTAAAAATCAAGTAGATGACCTTATGCATGAATGTAAAAAAGTAGTTGAAAATAATTATAGAGTTTTGGTTACAACACTTACAAAAAAAATGGCAGAGGATTTAACCGAGTATCTTCATGAAAATGGGATAAAAGTAAGATACCTTCATTCTGATATAGATACACTTGAGAGAATAGAGATTATGAGAGATCTTAGAATGGGTGTATTTGATGTTCTAGTTGGAATAAATTTATTAAGAGAAGGTTTAGATATTCCAGAATGTGCATTAGTTGGAATACTAGATGCGGATAAGGAAGGATTTTTGCGATCAGAAACTTCACTAATTCAAACAATAGGAAGAGCCGCAAGAAACGTTGATGGAAAAGTTATTCTTTATGCCGATAAGGAAACAAAAAGTATAAAGAAAGCAATTAAAGAAACTGAGAGAAGAAGAATGATTCAATTAGAGTACAATAAGAAAAATAAAATCGATGCTAAATCTGTAAAAAAAGAAATAAGTGATATTTTAGAAAGTGTTTACGAGAAAGATTACGTCAAAATAAGTGAAGGTTCCAATATTGGTGGCAACCTTAAAAAACATTTAAAAGGATTAGATAAAAAAATGAAAGAAGCCGCATCCAATCTGGAATTTGAAGAAGCTGCTAAAATTAGAGATGAAATGAGAAAACTTCAAAGTACTGAATTAGAAATTACTTTAAACCCTAAAATTAGACAGTACGATGTTAAAAATAAAATTTATCCTAAAGGTAGATCAACACTAGGTATGCCAGGAACAAAAGTTACAAAAAAAAGAGATAAAAAATGGAAGCACGGAAGATAATAATTACTGGTGGAGCTACCAGAATTGGTGCTGCAATTGCAAAACAATTATCTGGCACTAATAAAGAAATACTAATTCATTTTAATAAATCAAAATTAAAAGCTGAAAAACTCAAAAAAAATCTAGAGTTAAATGGTACTAAAGTTTACCTTGTCAAAGGTGATTTGAGCAAAGAAAATGATGTAAGTAAAATTGTTAAATATGCAAAATCAAAATTAAAATATTTTGATTGTTTAATAAACAATGCTTCATTGTTTGAAAATGATAAGCTTGAAAGTTTTACAACAGATAGCTGGGATAAACATTTAAAAACTAATTTAAAAACCCCTGCTCTATTATCAAAAGAATTTGCTAAAAATGTTAAGGGAAAAAATAACAACATAATTAACATAATTGATCAGAGAGTTTTTAAACTAACTCCATACTTTTTTTCATATACCATAAGTAAAACTGGTCTTTATACTCTTACAAAAACAAGTGCTATGAGTTTGGCACCCAGGATAAGAGTTAACGGAATTGCTCCAGGACCAACCATCAAAAATCAAAGACAATCTGAAAAGCATTTTAGGAAACAATATTTAGCAACCCCTTTGAAAAGACAAGTTAATGTGGAACAAATCTGTAATGCAGTTGACTTTTTTATAAAAAATATATCTATTACTGGTCAAGTTTTAGCAATTGATAGTGGTCAAAATCTAAATTGGCAAACACCAGATGTAATGGGCAAAGAATGAGGAAATTAATACTCACAATTTCAATATTATTTACATTAATTTCTTTGGCAGAAGCTAGAGAATGTAAATCTGGAAATATCAAGGGAGACGCATTTATTTATAGTGATGGAAAAAAAGTAACTGTAATAAAAGGAACTGATATTCCAAATCCAGAAAATAAAATCATAATGATCTATAATACAGGAGGATGGACAGTCAAAAAGAGTTGGGGAGAATGTAAAGATTTTCTTCCAAAACATTTAGGTCAAATATCTGGAACTAAAATTAAAGGTAAAGAACTGGTTTTAATGCTTAATAAAAGGTTACATAAAGCAGGCGGAGATGATGGATATGGTTGTGCATGGAAATTCAAAGGTGCATTTCACAAACCTTGGTATGATTGTATTTTAGAAAATTGGGGAATAAGTAAAAGAGTCGATGTAAATAAAGAAATAATTGATGAATTAGTTTCAAAAGGAACTCCAAGAAATCAAATATTTATGTCTGGATTGTCTTGCGGAGGTATTGATACACTTAGACACAAAGGTCTTTATCCAGAAGACTTTAATGCAACTATTTCCTTCATGCCTAATTGTTGGGATAGAAATCCAAACACTCCACTTAGAAAAATGCAAATTGACGAACTGAAAGGTTTTAAAAGAATAGATGCTCTAGTTTTTCATAGCCCCGTAGATGGTGAGGGAGATTGGCGCAGCAATAGTGTCTGGATGAAAAAAGATTTAGGAAATATCCCGGGTATAAAATGGATTGATACACCTGGTCACACAAATAGAAAAATTTTTGTCAATGGAAAAGATTGTAAAATTAAAGAGAAAATGATAGGTGGATGGGAAGAAGCTTGGCCAGAAGGTAAAGAAAAACTAACAAGTCAAAAAAAATTTGTAGTTCTTGATAAGAAATTACAGAAAGAAATGAAAAAGAGTGCTGCAGGCCATCAACTTGTTAAATATAGCTGTTTTAGTTATTACCATCCAGAAATTATTAAATTTATAGAATCTAGAATGTAAATATGAAAAAAAATAATCTCAAAGTTGTAAAAATAGATAAAAATAAAAGCCTATTTAACTATGAAAAGAAGGTCTTAATAAAAGAATTAGTGTTAGATTTAAAACTTGGTTATTTTGATTTTGAAAAAGAAAAGCCTCAAAAAGTAAAATTTAATTTAGAAGTAAATTATCAAGATAAACAGCCTTCGAATGATAAAGATATTAAATCGATAGTTAACTATGCTAAAATAGTAAAATTAATAAAAAAACTAGTAAAAAACAAACATTACAATTTTCTTGAAACATTGGCAGAAGATGTTTTTGATGAGCTATTCAAAGATAAAAGAATAGATAAAATTACTCTTCAAATCGAAAAATTAGAAATAATGAAGGATTGCAGCTCAGTTGGGATCCAAATTTCTAAAAAAAGAAGCCATGATCAGCTCTGATATAGGTAAAGAAGTAATTAAAAAAGAATTGCCCTTGGTTCCTAAGCTGCCAGGTGTTTATAGGATGCTAAATTCAAAAGGAGAAATTCTTTATGTAGGTAAAGCAAAAAACCTTCCAAATAGACTTAAAAGTTATGTATCAGAGAAAAGCCATATCATTAGAACTGAGAGAATGCTCTCTCAAACAAAAAGACTCGAAATTACTACTACTTCAAATGAAAGTGAGGCTTTACTTTTAGAGGCAAATTTAATTAAAAAGTTTAAACCAAAATTTAATATTTTACTAAGAGATGACAAATCCTTTCCTTTTATTTTTATAGGCGACAAAGATAAATGGCCGCAAATCAAAAGGCACAGAGGAAAAAAAGGCAAAGAAGGATTTTATTTTGGACCATTTGCATCAGCTGGATCTGCAAATTGGACTATAAAAATGATCCAAAAAATATTTCATCTCAGAATTTGTGATGATACTGTTTTCAAAAATAGAGAAAGACCCTGCATACTTTATCAAATTAAAAGATGCTCAGGACCTTGTGTTGGTTACGTAACTGAGAGTGATTATAAACAAACTGTTGATGATGCAATTGAGTTTGTGTCAGGTAAATCTAGAAAAATTCAGAAAAGCTTATCTAATCAAATGGAAAAGGCTAGTGAGGATTTAGACTTTGAAAAAGCAGCAATATTAAGAGATCGAATTAAATCATTAAATATTATCCAATCTTCTCAAAGAATTAATGAAGCAAATTTAGTCGAAGCAGATGTTATCGCGGGATATAAAGAGTCTGGAAAAACTTGTATTCAAGTTTTTTTTTATAGGTCAAAACAAAATTGGGGTAATCAAGCTTTTTTTCCAAAGCATGATCCAGAAGAAAATCTAAGTGATATCATTAATTCTTTTGTCTCTCAATTTTATGAAAATAAAAGTGTGCCATCTTCAATAATTTTGTCAAATGAAATTAAAGAGAAAGAATTAATTGAAAAAACACTTACACAAAAAGAAGGTAAACAAATCACAATTACTGTTGCAAAAAAAGGGACAAAACTAAAGGTTATAAATCAAGCAATAAATAATGCAAAAGATAGTTTGAATAGAAAACTTTACGAGAGTCAGAATAATAGAGATCTTTTTGATGCAGTATCAAAAAAATTTAATCTTGAAACTAATATTAATTTAGTTGAGGTTTATGATAATAGCCATATTCAAGGCACAAATAGCGTGGGCGCTTTAATTACTTATGGCGACGAAGGGTTCGTTAAAAAAAGGTATAGAAAATTTAATATAAAAATTCAAAAAAATGCTCAAGATGATTATGGAATGATGAAAGAAGTTCTTAACAGAAGATTTAAAAGAGCAGTTCAAGAGAAAGATAATTATTTAACTTTCCCTGATTTAGTTTTGATTGATGGAGGGAAAGGTCAATATTCAGTGGCAAGAGAAGCAATGAATGAACTTGGTTTACATGAAATTCCGATTGTAGCAATAGCAAAGGGTAAGATGAGAAATAGTGGAAATGAAACATTTTTTCATAATGGAAAAGAATTCAAGTTTGAGAAAAATGACCCTACATTATTCTTTTTGCAACGATTAAGAGATGAGTCTCATAGATTTGCTATAAGTGCTCATAGAGCAAAAAGGAAAAAAGGCATAAGTAAATCCCTATTAGATCAAATTGATGGTATTGGATCTATAAGAAAAAGGGCCTTATTAAATCATTTTGGTTCAGCCAGAGCTGTAGAATCAGCTAGTTTAGATGAAATAAAATCAGTTGATGGAGTTGAGGAAAAAGTTGCAAAAAAAATATATAACTTCTTTCACGAATGAAATTTAAAATACCTAATTATTTAACAATTGGACGAATAATAATTGTTCCAATATTTGTATTTACGTTCTACCTTCCTGGATTTTATGGAGACGTTATACCATTTGCTCTTTTTTTAATTGCCTCATTTACAGATTTTTTAGATGGCCTTTTGGCGAGAATGTTTAAAGAAGAGTCTAAACTTGGTGAACTTTTAGATCCTATTGCAGATAAAATTATTGTTGCAACTGCGTTAATTTTATTAGTCATGGACCAAACAATAAAAAATTACGAAGTTATTGCAGCTATTATAATTCTTACAAGGGAAATACTAATTTCAGGTTTAAGAGAATTTCTAGCGAAAGGAAAAATAAAGCTTCCAGTTTCTAATTTAGCAAAACTTAAAACATTCTTGCAGATGTTTTCGATAGCAATACTTCTGACTGGGGAAACAGGAAATAAATTAATAAATTTTCAAGATTATAATGCTCAAACAATTGGTATTATTATTTTATGGCTATCTGCGTTTTTAACACTTTATACTGGATATGATTATCTTAGAAAAGGAATAGACCATGCAATATCTGAAGATAATAAGGATTAGGCAGCTTTTTTCTGTCTAACCAACTGATCAAAGTCTTTTGATAATCCTAATATAAGATCACAAATTTTATATTTATGATCTGCTATACTTGCAACAGGAGTTATTTCAGCTGCTGTACCAGTTAAGAAACATCCATCAAAATTACCTAGTTCATCTGGAGAAATTTTTCTTTCACGAACTTTAATATTTTTTGATTTTGCTAGCTCAATTACCGCTTGTCTTGTAATACCATTTAAAAAAGAATCTGGTGTTGGTGTATGTAATTCATTATTTTTATCTTTAAAAAAAATGTTTGCACTTGTTCCTTCTGCAACATTACCTTCAAAATCTAACATTAATGATTCAGAATAACCTTGTTGTTCGGCTTCGTGTTTTGAAAGAGTACAAATCATATATAATCCAGCTGCTTTTGCATCCCAAGGAATAGTATTTGGAGCCGGTCTTCGCCATTTAGAAATATTTAATTTTATTCCTTCAGCTTTTAATTTTGGATCAAAATACGCAGGCCATTCCCATGTGGCTATTGCTACATTAATTGTATTTTTTTGAGCAGATACACCCATCATTTCACTTCCTCTCCACGCAAATGGTCTTACATATCCATTTTGAATATTTTGAACCGCCACTATTTTTTTAGAAGCTTCGTTAATTTCATCTTTAGTATAAGGAATAGTAATATCTAGCCTTTTTGCTGAGTAAAATAATCTATCGGTATGTTCCTGAAGTTTAAAAATTTCTCCATCATATACCCTCTCACCCTCAAAAACTAAACTTGCATAATGTAAACCATGATTTATTACATGACATTTTGCGTCTTGCCATTCTACAAGTTCATTATTGTACCAAATTTTGCCTGAACGTTTATCAAAAGGTATCATCGATTTAATTATATAAAAATATATTTGTATATATAATATGTCAATATAACTTACTAATATGAAAAAACTTTTATATCTAAACGATCAAGAATTAAAAAGTTATATAGAAAAGATGTTTCAGAGCTATAGGGAGACAACAAATGATGCGAAAATTGTTTTAGATCAATATTCTATTGGAATTGCTCATAATAAGTTAATTCATCTAATTTCGTTGTATGAAGGTATAACAATTTCTGAACTATTAAAAAGATTGAAAGTGACTAAACAAAGTCTTAACCGAGTTCTTAAAGATTTAATAAAACTTAATGCTATCAAATATGAGAGAGATAATAAAGATACACGAATAAAACATGTTTATTTGACAGAGGAAGGTAAGCATTTATTCAATAAGATATTTAAAATTCAAAAAAAGAGACTATACAATGCATTTGTAAAATCTAATTCTACAGAAGTATTACACTTTAATAAAGTTCTAAGCAAAATAATAGATGGATAATTTTGAAGCACATATTTTAGTAGTTGATGATGATGATGGTATTAGAGATCTTGTAAAGAATTATCTTAGACAAAACGGATTTTTAGTAACTAGTGCTTGTAACGCTGAAGAAGCTTTAGATAAAACAAAGTTTATAAAGTTTGATTTAATAATTTTAGATATTATGATGCCAGGTAAAAGTGGTTTAGAATTTACAAAAGATTATAAAAAAAAAATTGATACACCTATAATATTGTTAACTGCAAAAGGAGAAGCTTCAGAGAGAGTTAAAGGCCTGGAATTTGGTGCAGACGATTATCTTCCAAAACCATTCGAACCTAAAGAATTAATTTTAAGAATTTTAAATATTTTAAAAAAAACAAAAAAAGTTTTTTCAAAAAATTTAATACAATTTGGAAATATTAAAATTAATTTAACTAAACAAATCATTTTTAACAAAAGTTTATCAGTAAAAATAAGCTCCGCAGAAAAAATTATTCTAGAAAATATGATACATAGACCTGGGAAAATATTTTCACGTAATGAAATTGCAAATCTCATAAAATTAGAAAAAGAGAGATCAATTGATGTTATTGTTACTCGTCTGAGAAAGAAAATCGAGGTTGATCCTAAAAATCCTAAATATCTTCAAACTATTAGAGGAGAGGGCTATGTATTATGGATTGAATAAATTTATTAAAAATTTACTACCTAAAAGACTATTTTACAGAGGTCTTTTAATTGTTGCTGTTCCTATAGTTGTGCTTCAAATTACAATTTCTATAGTTTTTTTTGACAGCTTGTGGATAAAAACGAATGTTGGAATGACAAGAGCTCTTGTCTCTGAAGTCAAAACATTTATTGATGCTTATGAAAATGATGAAACTAATAAAGATTTCATAATAATATTATTTAAAGAACATTTAGGTTTCAATATTAAATATGAAAAAGATAAATTAATACCAAATAATGATACTGAAAGATGGTATAGTCCAGTTGATAGATCATTAAGACGAGAACTTAAATCAAAAAATTTAACTTACTGGTTTGACACAACTAAGATTAAAGAAATAGTTGATTTAAGAATTTCATATAAAAAGGGTTACTTCCAATTTTTTATACCACGGAGTAGACTCACAAACAGTTCAGCAAGACTTTTTGCATTATGGATAACATTTCCAGCAATTTTAATGTTTTCAGTTGCAATTATTTTCTTAAAGAACCAAACAAGACCAATAACTAAACTTGCTGAGGTTTCAGAACGATTTGGTAGAGGAGAAGAAATTGTTGAATATAGGCCATCTGGTGCTTTGGAGATTAGAAAAGCTGGTCTAGAGTTTGATAAAATGAGAAAAAGAATATTAAGGCATTTAAATCAAAGATCAGAAATGCTATCAGGTATTAGTCATGATTTAAGAACGCCTCTCACAAGAATAAAACTTCAAATAGCAATGATTAAAGATAAAGCAGTAGTAGAAAAACTTACAAGAGACGTAGATGAAATGGAAAAAATGTTAAATGAATATTTAGAGTTTGCTAGATCTGGAGCAAAAGATAAAACTGAGACATTTAATATTTCAGAACTAATTGACGATATATGCAAAAAATATGAAAAACCAAATTTGAAATACCATTTAAAAGATAGAATTTATTTTGATGGTAGAAAAAATTTAATAAACAGATGTATTAGCAATCTTATAGATAATTCTTTGAAATTTGGTGATAATGTTGAATTAAATCTAAAAAGAGGAAGATCAACTATTAATATTTCAATAGAGGATGATGGTCCAGGAATTCCAAAAAACGAACATCAAAATGTCTTGAAGCCATTTTATAAAATTGACAAAAGTAGATCAGAAACGAAGTCAAGTGTTGGTCTTGGCTTGTCAATATCATCAGATGTCATAAAATCACATGGTGGCGATCTTAAATTTGATAAGTCTAGTTTAGGAGGATTGAAAATTATTATTTCTTTGCCCGTTTAATTTTTTTTTTAATTTTTTTTTCAGCAACTTTTATTTCTAGTTTTTCAACCCTTTGTTTTAATATATCAATTTCGTCTTTACTCACTAGATTCAATTTAAGGATAATTTCCTCTTTTTTTGATCTTAAAATATTTACAACTTCATCACTAAAATCTTTATAATTGATCAAGCCCTCTTCCAAAAATTTTGCAAATTTATCAAATACGAATCTTGATTTTGACATAATAATTCCTTATCAAAGTTTAAGTGATATTTATAATATTACAATTAAATGTTTATTAATAATTTTGACCCAGTCGCGTTTGAGATCTTTTCATTAGAAATTAGATGGTATTCTTTGTCTTATATACTTGGCTTGGTATTTGGTTGGTATTTTGCAAAGAACAAAATAATTAAAGATAGCGCTCAAAAAGAATATTTTGACGATTATATAACTTATTTGATTATAAGTATCATCCTTGGTGGAAGACTTGGATATGTAATTATTTATGATCCAGTTTATTTTATTAGTAATCCAGTTGAGATTATTAAAATTTGGCAAGGGGGTATGTCTTTTCACGGTGCACTAGTTGGAATTATTATTGGAACTTATTTTTTCTGCAAAAATAAAAATCAAAATATTTTTAGTTATTTAGATGTGGTTGCTGTTTGTTCTCCTATTGGAATATTTTTAGGAAGAGTATCAAATTTCATAAATTCAGAACTTTATGGCATAGAAACAAATGTACCATGGTCAGTAAAATTTATTAAAATTGATGATTTAAATAGGCATCCTTCACAAATTTATGAAGCAATATTTGAGGGTATTATTTTATTTATTATTTTGAGTTTGTTATTTAATAGACTAAGACAAACACCTGGGATTATTTCGGGGTATTTTTTAATTTTATACTCATTTTTTAGATTTTTTATCGAGTTCTTCAGAGAACCAGATCAACAACTAGGTTATTTATTTTTCAATTTGAGTATGGGTCAAATAATAAGTTGTATAGCACTTAGCTGCGGATTAATTATCATCTATTATAAAAATGCTAATAGAACATAATAAAAAAATCCCATTAGATAAATTTATTTACAAATCTTTGTATGACAAAGATAATGGTTATTATATTAAAAAAAATCCTTTTGGAAAAAAAGGTGACTTCATAACCTCACCTAATATCTCTTTTCTTTTCTCAGAAATGATATCTATTTGGCTAATTTCATTTTGGGAGAATTTAAAAAAACCAAAAAAGATAAATATTGTAGAGCTAGGTGCAGGTAATGGCGAAATGATGTCACAAATTATAAAAACTTTAAATAATTTTAATAAAATTAGTTTATCTGCAAATTTTTTAATTTTAGAAAAAAGTCCATTACTGATGAAAATTCAGAAAAATAAAATTGATAAGAAAAAAGTAATTTGGATTAAAAATTTAAAAGAAATTCCAAAGTCTCCAACTATATTCTTAGCTAATGAATTTTTTGATGCATTTCCGATAAAACAGTTTTTAAAGAAAAGGAATAATTGGTATGAAAAATATGTAGTATGTAAAAAAAATAAATTTGAAGTTTGTGATCAAAAAGTGTCGTCAAAAATAATTGAGAAATATTTAGGTAAGAATATAAAAAAAGAAAAATTTGTAGAATATTCACCTTCAGCAATGAAATTTGTTAACGAAATAGCGAATTTTATTTTTAAAAATAATGGTGGTTTACTAATGATAGACTATGGTTTTGCTAACGGTAAAATGAAAGATACTCTACAAAGTGTTGAGAAACATAGAAAAATTAGTTATTTAGAAAATCCCTACAACTCAGATATCACACATTTAATAAATTTTAAAATGTACAAGAAAGAGTTTGCAAATTCTAATTTGAAATCTTTAATAACAACCCAAGGTAATTTCTTAATTAAATTAGGAATATTAAAAAGAGCTGAGATATTAAGTAAAAATTTACAATTTAGTAAGAAGGCTGACATATTTTACAGAATAAAAAGATTAATTGATGAAAAATACATGGGCTCTTTGTTTAAAGTATTATTTGTAAGCAAATCCAAAAATAATTTTAATTTGGGTTTTAAGTGATTAAGTCAAAAATTTTAAGAAATCAAAAATACGTTTCACATTATTTTTTTAATAGATTGGGTGGTACCTCGAAAGGGATCTACAGAAGTTTAAATTGTGGAAAAGGGTCAAAAGATAAAATTACTAATATAAGTAAAAATTTAAAAATAGTTTCAAAAAAAATAGGCTGTGATAGTGGAAATCTAATTTCTCTTAATCAAATTCACAGTAATAAAGTTTATAAAATCAGTAAAATTCCAAAAAAAAAAATGACTGGGGATGCAATGATTACAAATAAACAAAATATTGCGATTAGTATACTTACTGCAGACTGTGCACCAATTCTAATTATAGAAAAAAAGCAAAAATTTGTTGGTGCAATTCATGCTGGATGGAAAGGTGCTTTTAAGGGAATAGTAAAGAAAACAATTCAACTTTTAAAAAAAAACGGATGTTCAGAGAAAGATATGATTGTTTGTATAGGGCCATGTATAAAAAAAAACAGCTATGAAGTAAAAGATGATTTTTTAAAATTGTTTATGAACAAAAATAAAAAAAATGTGAATTTCTTCATATTTAAAAAGAAAAAAATTTTTTTTGATTTAAGCGAATATATAAAAACTCAATTTTATGAAAATGGAGTTAAAAAAATAGAAATAATAAGAAAAGATACCTACGCTTTAGAAAATAACTTTTTTAGTTCTAGGAGATCAAAAAAAAATAAGCATAACGATTATGGTAGAAATATTTCTACAATTATGATTAAATAGGATATCGCGGATGAAAATTCTCACAGGAAACAGTAATAAACATCTTAGTCAAAAAATATCTAAATTTTTGAAAAATAGACTAGTGAATTCAAACATAAGAAAATTTGCAGATGGAGAAATCTATATTGAAATTAATGAAAATATTAGAGGTAATAGTATTTTTTTAATTCAATCAGTTTCATCTCCTGCGAATGACAATTTAATGGAATTACTACTATCAATTGATGCTTTAAAAAGATCATCAGCCAAAAACATAACTGCTGTGATCCCATATTTTGGATATGCAAGACAAGATAGAAAGGTGGTTCCAAGAACATCTATATCTGCAAAACTTGTGTCTAATCTTATTGCAAAAGCAGGAGCAGATAGAGTCGTTACAGTTGATTTACACTCTGGACAAATTCAAGGATTTTTTGATATTCCAGTAGATAACTTATTTGCAACTCCAATATTTGCTAGACATATAAAAAAGAAATTAAAAAAAAATAATATAATCTGTGTTGCTCCAGATGTCGGTGGTACCGCAAGAGCAAGGGCTTTAGGAAAATTGTTAAATGTAGATTTAGCAATAGTAGACAAAAGAAGACCTGCTCCTGGAAAATCAGAAGTGATGAATGTAATTGGAAATGTGAAAAATAAAACTTGTATATTAGTTGATGATATAATCGACTCTGGTGGAACAATTGTAAATGCAGCTTCTGAATTAAAAAAAAGAGGAGCTAAAGATGTTCATGTGTATGTAACACATGGTGTATTAAGTGGTAATGCTGTTGAAAAAATTAAGAAATCTTCGATAAAAAATTTAGTTGTAACTGATACAATAGATAATTCAATGAAAGTTAAAAAAGCTAAGAATATTGAGGTATTAACAATCTCTAATTTGGTTGGAGAAGCTATTAAAAGAATATCAAACTCAACATCAGTATCAGATCTATTTAAATAATTTACTTGTAAAATTTACTTTCATAAGTTAAAAACCCGTCACTTTATGAGTTTATTAGCAGCCACAATAAGAGAAACAAAAACTAAGGGTGAAGTAAAATCACTTAGAAGTAAAGGTATGGTTCCAGGAATAATTTATGGAGGAGAAGAGTCAAATCAAAAAATTTCTGTTTCTATTAAAGAAGTAAAAAATTTATTAAATAAGGAAAATATTTTATCAAATATAATTTCAATTAATATTGATGGAAAAGAACAAAAGGTTTTACCAAGAGTTATTGATTTTGATACGGTTACGGATGAGCCTATACACCTAGATTTTTTAAGAATTGTTAAAGGTGCTAAAGTAATTTTAGAAATTCCAGTCAAATTTATAAACCATGAATTATCACCAGGACTAAAAAGAGGTGGAGTTTTGAATATCGTAAGACGAAAAGTTGAATTAAGATGTCCTACAGAAAATATTCCAACCGAACTAGTTGTTGATCTTAATGGCTTAGATATTGGAGCAAGTATTAAAATATCATTTATAGAGTTACCTGAAAATGTAACACCTACAATTCAAGGAAGAGACTTTGTAATCGCGACAGTAGCAGCTCCAACAGTTGTTAAAGAACCTGAAAAACCAGCTGAAGCTGAGGGAGAAGGTGGTGATACTGCGGAGGCAACTGTAGATGGAGACGCTAAACCTGAAGAAGGTGCAGAAAAAGTTGCAGAAGGTGATAAAGGAAAAGAAGAAGGAAAAGCTCCAGCAGAGAAAAAATAATAGTCTGTGAAAAAAAATAATAAAATAAAATAAAAATGTTGTTACTCGTAGGTTTGGGCAATCCAACCCCAAACAGTCATAATAATAGACATAATATAGGTTTTAAAGTTGTGGATGCCATAAATCAAAAATTTGGTCTTTCAAAGCAAAAGCCTAAATTTAAGGGTTTACTTACAACAGGTAATATTGGGGAAAAGAAAATTTATGCTATCAAACCTCTAACTTTCATGAATAATTCTGGAATATGTATTAGAGAGTTGCTTGAGTATTTTAAAATGGACTCAGCAGATGTTATAGTTTTTCATGATGATTTAGATGTAGAGTTTGGAAAAATAAAGGCAAAGTTTGGTGGATCAAGTGCAGGTCACAATGGAGTTGCTTCAATAGATAAATTTATTGGAAAAGACTATTCAAGAGTAAGGATTGGGATTGGAAAACCACAGAATAAAATGACTGTATCAGACTTTGTTTTAAATGATTTTTCTGATGATGAACAAGAACACTTAGAAAAAATTACTCACAATATAATAGACTCTATTGCTATTTTAATAGATAAAAAATTAGATTTATTTTCAAGCAAAGTTAACAATAATTAAATGGGTTTTAAGTGTGGTATAGTTGGTTTACCGAATGTTGGTAAGTCTACTTTATTTAATGCACTTACAAATTCAACTAAAGCCCAGGCAGCAAATTTTCCTTTCTGTACGATAGATCCAAATATAGGTGTAGTTCCTGTGCCAGATTATAGGTTAGATGAATTGGTTAAAATTTCAAATTCAAAAAAAAAAATAAATACTACAATATCTTTTGTAGATATAGCGGGATTGGTAGAGGGAGCATCCAAAGGTGAAGGATTAGGCAACAAATTCTTATCTCATATAAGAGAAGTAGATGCTATTATTCATTTAATTAGATGTTTTGATTCAGATGATATTCAAAATGTAAATTCAACTGTTGATCCTATTAGGGATTTAGAAATAATTGAAACAGAAATGTCTTTAGCCGATTTAGAATCAATTCAAAAAAGACTAGATAAGAAAAACAAAAAAAATAATGATGAAAATCAAAACCAAATTTTAGAAAGAGCTCAGAATTTAATTAATGATAACAATGATATAAATAAATTATTCGATGAATTTGATAAAAAAGATGTTAGATTATCAGGATTATTGTCAATAAAGCCTAAATTGTATGTTTGTAATGTTGATGAAAATAGTATTGATAAAGGCAACGATTATACAAAAAGTTTTATTGAAAAATATGGTTCTAAAAACACACTAATTATTTCAGCTGAAATAGAAAATCAATTAAATGAGCTAGAAAATGAAGAAAGAAAAAACTATATGAAAATGATCAACGTTGATGATACTGGATTAAATTTGCTAATCAAAAAAGGATATGACCTTTTATCTTTAGATACGTTTTTTACTTCAGGAGTTGAGGAGACAAGAGCTTGGACAATTAACAAAAATTGCATAGCTCCTCAAGCAGCGGGTATAATTCATACAGATTTTGAAAAAGGGTTTATAAGAGCAGAAACTGTGTCTTATCAAGATTTCGTTAGTAATGGCGGTTGGTTAAAATCTAGAGAAAATGGTAAAATGAGATTAGAAGGTAAAGATTATATTGTTAAAGATGGGGATGTTCTAAACTTTAGGTTCAACACGTGACCATATCTTCTTCATTGTAAAGTAAACTAATACAGTCAATATTATCAAATAAGCTATAACTCTAAATCCTGTTTTATGTCTTTGCTCTAAGTGTGGTTCTGCTGACCACATCAGAAAATTTGTAACATCTTTAGACATTTGCTCAGCTGTAGCTTTTGTTCCATCTGTATACTCAATTAGATCATCAGATAAAGGAGCTGGCATTTTAATTTTATTACCATACATATACTTGTTGTAATAAACGCCATCATCAAGTTCTACACCCTCTGGTGGTTCAGAATATCCTAGCAATAAAGAATAAATATAATCTGCTCCACCTTTTCTTGCCTTAACTAGAACTGACATGTCTGGTGGATAAGCACCACCATTAGCAGCTTTAGCTTCTTGCTCATTAGCATATGGCATCACGAATTTATCAGATAATTTGGCTGGTCTTACAAACATTTCTCCAGTGCTGTCCGGGCCATCTGTTACCTCAAAACTTGCAGCTATTGCTTTGGCTTCTGCTTCAGAAAATTCTGGTCCGCCCTTTTCTGCCAGATTTCTATAGGTTAAATATTTCATAGAATGGCAAGATGCACATACTTCTGTATATACTTGATAACCCCTTTGAAGTGATGCTCTATCAAATTTTCCAAAGAGACCTTTGAAAGTCCATTTAGTCTCTAAAAAAGGAGGTGATTTTTCAGCAGAGTTAGATGAATTTAGTACTATAACTGAGAATATTAATACAAAAAAAATATTTTTTAACTTTCTCACTTTATTGTTTTTTCTATTTTTTCATCACTCCTTGCTGCAGCTAAATTTGGAGAACCTCCTAAAACTGGTTCGGTAATACTCAAAGGCAGCGGGGTAGTCTTTTCTTTCCATCCTAAAACTGGAAGAATAATTAAAAAATGCGCAAAATAATACGCTGTAGCAACTCTTGCGATTAACAAGTACAATCCTTCTGCTGGCATCGCCCCTACATATCCTAGAATTAAAACATCAGCTACTAAGATCCAGTAGAACTGTCTAAATAATGGTCTGAATACTGCCGATCTAACTTTAGACGTATCCAACCATGGTAAAGCAGCTAAAATTAAAATAGCTGACAACATAGCTACAACACCCATAAGTTTATCAGGCACCGATCTTAAGATCGCATAAAAAGGTAATAGATACCACTCTGGAACTATGTGAGCAGGAGTAACAAGTGGGTCCGCCTCAATATAATTATCAGCATGACCTAGAATGTTTGGTTGATAAAATACAAACATTGCAAATACTATACAGAACATTAAAAGTGCAAAAGCATCTTTTATTACAATGTATGGGTGGAATGGAACTGTATCTTTAGAAGGTTTTTTAATGTCAATACCAACTGGATTGTTATTTCCAGGAACATGTAACGCCCATATATGAAGTACTACTAGCCCTAGTATTAAAAACGGTATCAAGTAATGAAGAGTAAAAAATCTTGTTAAAGTTGGATTGTCAACTGAGTAACCACCCCATAACCAAGTTGTTATACTCTCCCCCACAAGTGGGATTGCACTAAATAAATTGGTTATTACTGTTGCTCCCCAAAAACTCATTTGTCCCCAAGGAAGAACATAACCCATAAAAGCAGCTGCCATCATTAGCAGATAAATTATAATTCCAAGTATCCAAATTATTTCTCTTGGAGATTTATATGATCCGTAAAATAAAGATCTAAAAATATGAATATAAACTGCAAGGAAAAACATAGATGCACCATTTGCGTGAACATATCTTAACAACCATCCATAATTCACATCTCTCATTATATGTTCGACACTGCTGAATGCCATATCTGCATGAGCAATGTAGTGCATAGCTAAAACTAATCCTGTAACTATTTGGGTAATTAAGCAAAAAGTTAATATCCCACCAAAAGTCCACCAGTAATTTAAATTTTTTGGTGTAGGATAATCTGTTAAGTGATTTGCCAATGTAAGCAAAGGCAATCTATCATTAAACCATTTACCAAACTTTGAACTAGGTGTGTATTCGTGATCACTCATATTTATCCAATCTTAATCGTGTTAGTATTTACAAATTCGTATTTAGGTATCTCCATATTAGTTGGAGCTGGTCCTTTTCTAATTCTACCAGATGTATCATAATGAGAACCATGGCAAGGACAAAACCAACCATCATAATCACCTTTATCTGTTAATGGAACACATCCTAGATGAGTACAAATCCCAAGCATCACTAACCATTCAGGATTTTTTGCTCTATCTTCATCTTTCTCAGGATGCTTAAGATCATTTATGTCAACTGCTCTCGCTTTTTTAATTTCATCATTTGTTCTTCTCTTTATAAAAACAGGTTTACCTCTCCAAAGAACGGTTAAAGATTGTCCGGGTTGCATTGAACTCACATCTACTTCTGTACTTGCTAATGCTTTTACAGAGGCGTCTGGGTTCATTTGATCGACTAATGGCCAAACAGCAGCACCTACTCCGACTACACCTGCGGCGGCAGTAGCAGTAAACAAGAAATCTCTTCTGTTGGTCTTTTTTTCGTCTTTTTGATCTGACATCTTTAATATTTTATAATTTTGGTAATATATGATTTCATATAATAAAAAAGAGATATTTCTATGGTAACAATGACACAGAAACCTTTAAAACACGGTCTAAAAGTAGCTCTATATCAGCCGGATATTCCTCAAAATACAGCTTCAATTATTCGAACTTGTTCTTGCCTAGGGGCTAGTTTAGAAATCATTGAACCTTGTGGGTTTTTATTTAGCGATAAAAGGTTCAAGAGAGTTGTTATGGATTATTTAGATTACAGTAAAATTAAATTTTACAAGAGCCCTAAAGAATTCTTTGATGAAAATAGTAAAAATAGAGTAGTTTTAATGACTACAAAAGCTAGCAAAGTTTATACAAAGTTTAAATTTAAGCGTAATGATATATTGCTCTTTGGCAGAGAAAGTGCTGGTGTTCCAGAAGATATACATTCTAAGGTTAATGAAAAAATTAAGATTCCAATGATAAAAAATAAAAGATCATTAAACATTTCAATATCAGTGGCCATAGGAGCTTCAGAATTTATAAGACAGTTAGGTTAAATGGATCAATACATAAAAAAGAAATTAGCAAAAAATTGGTTTAAAACTTTACAAGAAGTGCTTTGTAGAGAAATAGAGGAAAAAGAGGGCAAAAAAACCAAATTTAAAATTACTAATTGGAATAGAAGTAAAAGTAATGATGAAGGTGGAGGACAATATAGAATTTTAGAAAACGGTAAAATTTTTGATAAAGTTGGGGTAAATTTTTCAGAAGTTTATGGAAAATTTTCAGATGAATTTAAAAATAAAGTTCCAGGTACTAAAACAAGCTCTAAATTTTGGGCATCTGGAATATCTGTTGTTATGCATATGAAAAATCCTCATGTGCCCGCGATGCATTTTAACACGAGGTATATAGTTACTTCATTTGGTTGGTTTGGAGGTGGAATGGATGTTACACCTTGTATGAAAGATAAGAAATTAGAAAATTGGTTTCATTCAGAACTAAAAAAATCATGTAATAAACACAACAAAAATTATTACAAAAAATATAAAAAGTGGTGTGATGAATATTTTTATTTACCACATAGGAAAGAGCCTAGAGGTATTGGCGGAATTTTTTTTGATTATAAAAAAAATAATTGGGAAAAAGATTTTTCTTTTGTTAGAGAAGTGGGAATAAGTTTTAAAAACATTTCTAATGAAATAATTGGGAAAAGAAATAAATTAAAATGGACAATTAAAGATAAAGAAATCCAATACAAAAAAAGAGGTAGATATGTTGAATTTAATTTATTACATGATAGGGGGACAAAATTTGGTTTACAAACTGGTGGAAATGTTGAAGCTATACTTATGTCATTACCACCAACAGCTAAATGGTAAATTATGGATAAAGAACCAATTACTACTGAAGGATTAGAAAAATTAAAAAGTGAATTAATTTTTTTAAAAGAAAAAAAGAGACCCGAAATTGTTGCAGCCATTGCTGAAGCAAGATCTCATGGTGATTTGAAAGAGAATGCTGAATATCACGCTGCAAAAGAACAGCAATCACATAATGAGGGAAGAATTCAAGAAGTTGAGGATTTAATTGCGAGAGCAAATGTAATTGATATCACCAAGATTAGTAATGATGGAAAAGTGATATTTGGATCTACAGTCTACCTTCAAAATTTAGATACAAATGAAAAAATAAATTACAAAATTGTTGGTAAAGACGAGGCAGATCTAAAACAAAAGCTTCTTTATTTTCAATCACCAATAGGAAAAGGTCTTATAGGTAAAAATAAAGGGGATCTTGTAGAGATAAATACACCAGCAGGGACAAAAAATTTTGAGATTGTAAACGTAAAATACGTTTAATTTGATAAAACTTTTTCCATATCTTTTTTTGATAAATTAAAATTATTTTCAATCCATTTCATTTCTAAATTTTTTAATTTTTGACCCAATTCCCTTCCCTCCTTTAATCCATAATCATTTATTAATAACTGAGCTTTTATTGGAAATTCTGGTTTATCTAATTTTTCAAAGTAAGTTTTTAATTCTGAAAGTTTTTTACTTTGTTTAAAATATAACAAATTGAAATCAATTAAATCGATTATGCTAGATTTACCCTCATAATAAAATATTTTTTGTAAATCTTTCTTGTTAAAAATTTTAGTACTATCTTTATTTAGCGAATTATTTTTTAGAAAATTAATTTTATCTTTTAACTCATTGGGTAAATTATATTTATATACAAAATAGTCAGAATTGTCAGTTTCATCGATTACAAGAAAAGAAATGATGAAATTTAAACTTTTATTTTTTAATATCTTTTCTTGTGGTTTTGATAACTTGCTCAATTTTTTAATATTTTTTAGTTGAGGGAAAATTAATGAAAATAATTCACAAGAGGTTTTATTTTTAAATAACTTTAAAAAGTTATCCAATTTGAGAATTTTTTTCAATTCATTGAATTGTCTTTCTTTTGATATTTTTCCTAAACCCTCTATATTTTTTTTAATGATTTTTATTATATTAATTTCATGATCGATTTTGCTATATTCAGTATAAAATCTTAAATATCTAATAATTCTTAAATAATCTTCTTTTATTCTAGTTTCTGGATCACCTATAAATTTAATTATTCCAACTTTTAAATCTTTATGACCAGAATTTGGATCATATAAATTCCCGTCTAAATCTGAATATATTGAATTTATTGAAAAATCTCTCCTTAATGAATCTTCCTCCCAATTAGTTGTATATTCTACGACAGCATGCCTTCCATCTGTTTTTACATCTTTTCTTAATGTTGTAATTTCAAAATTTTGATCATCAATCACTGCTGTGATTGTGCCATGTTCAATTCCTGTTTCAAAAAACTTTATTTGGTTTTTATCTAAACATTGCTTAACCTGATCAGGAGTTAAATTAGTTGCAAGGTCAATATCATCTGTTTTTTCATCATTTAAAATTTTTCTTACACAACCACCAACATATCTAATCTCGCTGGTTTCATTGTGGTTATTTATTGCACCAAATATTTTATATACTCCCTTATTACTTTTTAAATATTGAAATTTGAGATCTTTATCACTTGAAATTTTTTTGTTTTGAAAAATTTTTTTAAGTAAAGTTTTCATAAATGGCTGGGGTGCTAGGATTCGAACCTAGGAATGGCGGTACCAAAAACCGCTGCCTTACCACTTGGCTACACCCCAAGATGTTTTTCGTATAACACAAAAAAAAAGCTTTATATAGTTTTAGAATAAATACACCAATAGTTTTTATATTTATTTTTTAATTTTTTTTGAGCTTTTATTGCCGCATTTTTGGTTAAAAAATAACCAATTATAGTAGAACCCGATCCTGTCATATTTGCAAAGTAAATATTATCTAAATTTTGCAAGTAACTTTTGATCTTTCTTAAAATTGGATATTTATTAAAAGCTGCTCTCTCTAAATCGTTATTTGAAACTTTTAATAGATCTTGTCTGTCAATCTTGTTTGATTTATTGAATAGGCTCTTTGAAAATCCTTTGTGTTTTGCATAAATCATCTTAGTAGAACATCCAAGATTAGGCTTAATTATTAACAAATGAAAATTTAATTTTTTATTAATTTTACTTATATTTTGCCCTTGTAGGATCACTGGACTCTCATAAAGACCCAAAATTACATCTGAACCAACTTTATTTGCAATTTTTATTAAATTATTTTTTGTAGTTTTAATTATTCTTTTTTTAAATAAATAGTTCAAAATGGATGCTGCATTCATTGATCCTCCTCCCATACCAGAGGATTGTGGTATATTTTTTTTTACTTTGATATTGAATTTTTTATTTTGAATATAATTTTGATTATTTAAGATTTTTAGTAATTTTGAAATTGTATTTGTATTTGAAATATTTGAAGAAAATTTACCACTAAAAGATATTCTATTTTTTGAACCTTGTATCTCTTTTATTAAAATCTCATCAGCTAAATTAATCTTAGATATTAAACTTTCGATTTTATGATAACCATTTGAGTATTTATTTAGAATTTTTAAAGTTAAGTTTACTTTTGCAAATGATTTTATTTTATGAAACTTCATTTAAGAATTATTGTTTAAGCCATTATATAATTTTTCCTTAACTTTAATTTTTAATTCCTCATCTGCTTCATCGCTATTTAAAGCACTTTTCCAAAAATAATTAGCTTGAATTTTTCTATTTAATTGCCAAAGCACATCTCCATAGTGATCACTTGCAATTGGATCACTCGGTAACAATTCAACAGCCTTTCTTAAATATTTTTCTGCTTCAATATAATTTCCTGTCAAATAATAACCCCAACCAACAGAGTCTGTTATGTATGGGTCTTCTTCTTTCCCTTTGTAAGCTTGGTTTAACATCTCTATTGCTTCATCAATTTTATATCCTCTTTCTAACCAACTATAAGCAAGATAGTTAAGTGTATATGGTTCGTCAGGTCTAATTTTAATTGAATTTAGCAAATCCTTATCTGCCAAATCATAATTTTTTAATCTTTCGTATGCTCCACCTCTACGATAAAGAACATCTGCGTAAGCCATAGAGTTTTTATCCAAATTTTTTAAAGCCATAGTATAATAATCAATTGCCTGATCATATTTTTTAAAGTTTTTGTAAATATTTGCCAAATCATAAATCATCTTTGTCGACTTAATATTAAACTTTTCTAAATTTTTTAATATGTATTTTAAACTTGCATCATAATTTTCTTCCTCTGCAATAATTCTAGCAATCTTCTTTGTTTTATACCAAAAAAATATTTCATCTTTATCATCAAATTTTTCAAAAGTTTTTTTTGCTAAATCAAAATTATTATTAGACTGATAGTTTTCTGCTATTAAAGACAAATTAAAATAAAATTTAGGATTTAAATAATTTGAAATATTTAAATATATGTTTGAGTAATCAAATCTATTTTGAGATGAATAAAAATTAGATATCAGGAAGAAAAATTCTGCCAAAATATCGTTCTCATTTTGACATGAAAAATGTTGTGTCAACTTTTTGTATTTTTTTTCATCAATCCATTTTTTTACTTGAGAAATAAGCAAACTACTTCTTAAAGGGTCTATTGTGTCAGCAAATCTATCAACTGTTGCAAAATCGTTATTAGACACTTCGTTACTCAAATAAAAAAAAGTATATCTAGAGTAATCACTTTGACGATCTTTAATTAAATTTAAAAAATAAGGCTCAGTTTTTTCGGAATTTAAATAACAATTTTGAAAAGCCATATTTATTAAATCTAATTTTCCAAATTGCTCAACAATGTCAGATTTTTTATATATAAAAAGATCAATGTAACTTTTTAAGCTAGAATAAATTATAAATTTGTATGAGTCGTCCTCTTTGAACTTTTCCAATTTTTTTAACTTCAAAGCTGCTTGTTTAAACTTTTTCTTGTTAATGCTATCTAAAATTAATAATAAATTTCCCTCAAAAAAATCTCCTCCTATTGAGGTATTAGAATATTTTACCTGTTTGATTGCTTTTTTAACCTGCCCATCCAAAAGTAAAGAAAATACATACTCTTGCAAAAAACTATCATGTGATTGAATTAATATTTTTGAATTTTCAAAAAACTTAATAGCATCGTTATTTTTCTGGTTATCAAATGATAATAATGCTGAAAGATAATTTGATAGATACTTCTGGTTGAATTCTTTTTCATTCGCTGCTTTTGAATAGAGATTTGTTTGATATAGAATTAATATTATAAAACAAAATATTTTTAAGAACATTTATTTACTTTATGACTTTAAATGAAAAAAATCAAAATGACATATTTGATAATGATTTATTAAACGAACTAGGTATTGAGTATGAATTTAGTGATGAGCCAATAAATAGATTTAAAAGTAATGCTCCTAATGAGGATAAATCTGAAGAATTAGCAAAACTTAGAGTTGAAATAGAAAAGATTGAAGATTGCGAACTAAAAAATAGTGCAAAAAATCTTGTTTTCAGTGACGGAAATTCATCTTCAAAAATAATGATTGTAGGGGAAGGACCAGGACAAAAAGAAGATGAATTAGGAAAACCATTTGTTGGTGATGCAGGAATGCTTTTAAATAAAATGTTGAAAGCTATTAATTTAGATAGAACTAACGTGTATATAACAAATGTTGTAAATTATAGACCACCAAATAACAGAAAGCCAGAAGTACTAGAGATCAATAGATACTCTGAATATTTAAGGAAACATATTTCGATTATCAATCCAGAAATACTTGTTTTAATGGGAAGCACAGCAATGGAAGCACTATTCGGGAATAAAAATAAAATTTCTAAAGAACGAGGAAAATGGAAAGAAGTAGTAATTAATAATAAAACATATTTAACAATGATAACTTTTCACCCAGCATATCTACTAAGACAAGCAGAGCAAAAAAAATATTCTTGGGTTGACCTTAAAGAGATTAGAAAAAAAATTGATGAAACTGGTTTAGAGATTTAAATTTTTAATAATATTTTATATGAAAAAAATTATTGCTGGAGTTGATGAAGTTGGAAGAGGAAGTCTTGTAGGACCAGTTTATGCAGCTGCTGTTATATTAAATAAAGAAATTAATAGAAAAATTCTTAAAGATTCAAAAAAACTTAACAAAATTCAGAGGGAAACTTTAGCTAAATATATAAAAAAAAATTCAGTTTGGGCGTTAGGATCTGCATCAATAAAGGAAATTGAAAAAATTAATATTTTAAATGCTAGTCTACTTTCGATGAAAAGAGCAATTAAGAAACTCAAATTTAAACCTAGAAAAGTTTTAATAGATGGTAATAAACCTCCAGACTTAAAAAATTATGTTATTAAAACTATTGTAAAAGGAGATGAAAAAATTCCTGAAATTTCAGCTGCATCGATTATTGCTAAAGTTGAAAGAGATAAATTGATGAAAAAGATTTCTTTTTCTTTTAAAAAATACGGCTGGGATAATAATTCAGGTTATGGAACTAAGGATCATATTAAAGCTATTAAAAAATTTGGAGTGACTAGATTTCATAGAAAAACCTTCCAACCAATACACAAGATATTGAGTCTTAAAAAATAATCATAACAATTATCAATAAATAAATTCAATCACAGGTTGACGTGGACTCCTTACTGGAGTCTAATTCAAAAATATAAAATGATTATTTCAGGCATAAAAAATAAAATTATTAAGGGAGATAGTATTAAAGAATTAAAACAAATTCCGGCTGAAAGTTTTGATCTTATATTTGCAGATCCTCCATACAACCTTCAACTGAAAAAAGAATTAAGTAGACCTGATAGATCTAAAGTAAATGCTGTAGACGATGCGTGGGATAAATTTGATAGTCTTAAGAGTTATGATGAGTTTTCAATTGAATGGCTTAAAGAATGTAAAAGAGTTTTAAAAAAAAATGGATCTATATGGGTAATAGGAAGTTATCATAATATTTTTAGAATTGGCTCAAAAATGCAAGATTTAGGTTTTTGGATATTAAATGACGTGATTTGGAATAAAAATAACCCGATGCCAAATTTTAGAGGAACACGTTTTACAAATGCGCACGAAACACTTATTTGGGCATCAAAAAGTGAAGGTTCAAAGTATACTTTTAATTATCAATCACTTAAATGTTTAAATGATGATCTACAGATGAGATCTACATGGAATTTACCTATATGTAATGGAAAAGAAAGACTTAAAAATAATGGTAATAAAGTTCACTCAACGCAAAAGCCTGAGTCTTTATTACATAGAATTATATTAGCATCCTCCAATAAAGGTGATTTAATATTGGACCCGTTTCTTGGTACAGGAACAACTGCTGTAGTTTCCAAAAAGTTAGGTAGAAACTATTATGGGGTAGAAAAAGAAAAAAACTATTTTGAGGCAGCAAGTAAAAGAATTAAAAATACAAAAGTTATAGAAGATGAATATTTGGATACTATAAAAAATAATAGATCCAAACCAAGAGTGCCATTTGGATCTTTGGTTGAATTAGGAATTATTAAACCAGGTACTGAAATTTTTGATCAAAAAAAGCAAATCAATGCGAAAATTATGATTGATGGTAGTATAAAATATCGGAAATCAGAAGGATCAATACATAAAGTTGCTGCACAAATATTAGGTGCTGAAAGCTGTAATGGTTGGACTTTTTGGTATTATAAATCAGGTAATTCACTCAGACCAATTGATGATTTGAGGCAAAGGCTAAGGCCAACTACTTAATTTCTATAAATTTTTCCAAGATAACTCTCTAAAAATTTGTTATTTTTTGATAGAAATTTCAACACAATATTTCTAATTAATATTATTATTGGATTAGTTAAATGGAAGGCAAAATGATTAAGTTTAGATCTTTTGTTTACTAGTAATATTTTACTTATTTTATTTTTATAAACATTATTTGAATTTGTAATATTTTCTAAAATACCATTTGCCATTTCAATACTTTGAGAGGCACCTTGTGCAAAAGAAGGTGGAAAGGCAAATAAAGCATCTCCACTCAAAAAAGTATTTTGGTATTTTAATGAGGGTAATTCAGTGCTCACAAATACAGGAAAACACTTTAAATTTACTAAATTTTCCAAATTTATAATAGAATTTTTTGAAATAAGGTCTTTTAAAGATTTTATAAATGTTTCAGAATTAAGAATATTTTTATCTTCAATTTCTTTAGTAGTTAGCTTCTTTTTGATTATAGCAACGAAATTGTATTCAAGTTTTTGATTTACAGGATAAGTTACATAGTGAAAATTTGAACCCATATATACAGAAATATTATCTTTTTCATGTTGTTTTAAATTGGCCCTTAAAGCAATGTTGCCATTAAAAGTTGGATTTAAATTATTATTGCATAATTGGGATTTTAATTTTGAAAAAACACCATCTGCAATTACTATATAATCGAAACTTTCATTCTTATTATCCCAAGAAATCTCTATTTTTTCACTATATTCAATATTCTCAATATTGGCTTTAAATTGAATTTTTTCTTCAGGGATATTACCAAGTAAAAACTCTATTAATGTTGATCTTTTAAGTGTTGTGTAACGGTCGTTTACACTATTGAATTGCTTTAAATCTATTTCACAAATCTTTTTAATATTATTAGCCTGGAAAAAATTAACTTTTGTCGGATAATAAACATCTGATGCTGAAATATTTTTAAATCCTATTTTATTCAACAAATTAATACTATTAACTGAAAGTTGAATGCCATAACCTTCATTTAAATTGAGGTAATCTTTTTTTTCAAAGATTTTATAGTCTATTTCAGTATTTTTGTTCAATTCATTTGCAAGATATAAACCAGATATACCAGCTCCAACAATTGCAACTTTTTTCATTCAGATTTTGAGATAGTATAAAATATTTTTTTAGTAAATGATGGAATTATTTCCGAGCTTAATTTATCTTTTTTAATTAATATTTTATTTTTAATCTTTGGAGGTCTCTTTGCATTATTTAACAAAATTTTCATTTCCATATTAGATAATTTTATATTAATTTTTTTATTATTTGAATAATTATACTTACTTTCTCGAACTTCAGTCATAGGAAAAATTGGCATATTTTTTAAAAATTTAAATTTATCATTTTTAACCAATAAGTAATTATTTTGTTTTTTGTAGATAGTCGCTTCAAAATATTTAGTTTTTATTTCTTTATTAATTTTAGTTAACTCAAAATCATTTTTTTTAAAAGATAAACAATTTTTATTTAATGGACATTCTTTACAACTCGGATTTTTTGGTTTGCAAATTAAAGCACCTATTTCCATAATTGCTTGGGAGTAATCGCTGGCACGATCGGAAAGTCCAAAAAAATTAATTTTTGTTTTTAAAAAATCTTTAGATATTTCTTCCTGCTTTTTTAAATATAGAGTTCTTTTAAGAATTCTCTCTACATTTCCATCTAAAGGAATAGTTTTAATATTAAATGCTATAGACATTATTGCTTTAGATGTATATTCACCAACGCCTGGTAATTGTACCAACTTCTCATAAGATTTTGGCAACTTACCATTGAAATCTTTAAGAATCTTAATTGCACTTTTTTTTAGATTTCTTGCTCTTGAGTAATAACCAAGACCTTCCCAATGTTTCATTAAGATCTTTTCATCAACATCTGCCAATGATTGCAGGGTTGGAATTTGTTTTACAAATTTTTCAAAATAAGGAATAACAGTTTTTACTTGTGTTTGCTGCAACATAAATTCACTAACAAACGTATAATATTCTTTTTGCTTCTGAGAAATTTTTTTTCTCCAAGGTAAAATTCTTTTATTATTATCGTACCAATGTAGAATTTTATTTGATATGTTTTTATTATTCATATGAGTCAAAAATATAATACTAAGCAGAGATATAACTCCATTCAAGGTTTAAGATCTTTTAAAGATACTTTACCCACAGAAGCAAAAAGAATAATTAGTAAAAAAGGTAAAATTTATAATGAAACTTTAGACAATTGGAAATATTTAGTAGGTAAAGATTTATTTAAAGTAAGCTTTCCTAAGTCATATAAAAGCTCAAATAAGTTATCGGGTAGTCGTTTAAATATTTTGGTAAAAAGGGGAAACGAGGTTGATCTTGAGTATTCTAAAAAAGAAATAATAAAAAAAATTAATGTTTTTTTTGGCTATCATGTTTTAGATGATATTAAATTGAATACATTTGATGGAAAAATTGAAGAAGGCCATAAAAATACCGTTATTAATGCGACAAAAAATAAACATATAAAGAGCATAAATAATATTAAAAATGACAAAATAAAAAACTCGCTGTTAGAGCTTAGTAAGCACTTTAAAATAAAATGAAAAAAATAATTCTTGTCTCAATTTTAATATTTTTTAATTTCATTAATGCTAATTCTGAAGTTAAACCAATTTTAGTAGGAAATGCAGACTCAAAAGTTAAGTTAATGGTTTTTGAATCTTTAACTTGTGGTCATTGTGCTAATTTTCATAAAAATATATATCCTAAACTAAAAGAAGATTTTATTGATAAAGGGTTGATCTCAATAGAATTTAAAAGCTTTCCATTAGATATTATTGCATTTAATGCAACTAAATTAGCGCATTGTAGAAATGATGGTGAGCATGAAATTTTGCATCATTTATATTTAAATCAAGATAAGTGGATAAAAGGAAAAAATGAATTAGAGGCAAATCAAGCAATGAAACAATTTATTGATAATACTGAATATAATCTTGATTTTAATAAGTGCATGGCGGATAAAAAAATTGAGGATCATATTTTAGAAGACCGAATCGAAGGTGTTAAAAAGTATAAAGTGAATGCTACTCCTACAGTAATAATTAACGGAAAAAAGTTTGAAAATCACTCAAACTACAAAAAATTAAAAAAATACATTGAAAAACTGATATAAGTCAGTGAATGGAATTTAAAAAAATCCAACTAAATGGATTTAAGTCTTTTGCTGAAAAAACAAATTTTCTGATTGAGGAAGGCTTAACTGGGATAGTTGGTCCAAACGGTTGTGGCAAATCAAATATAGTGGAATCTTTGCGATGGTGTATGGGTGAGACATCAGCAAAAAGTATGAGAGGTTCAGGAATGGAAGATGTTATATTTTCTGGAACTTCAAACAAACCATCGAAAAATATTGCAGAAGTTTTAGTGAGCTTATCAAATGACAATAAAGATGGTCCTCTTCAATATAATGAGCTCGATGAAATTGAAATAAGAAGAAAAATAGAAAAAGATAAAGGTTCAAAATTTTACATAAATGGGAAAGAAGTTAGAGCTAAAGATGCTCAGATGTTTTTTGCAGATTTATCAACAGGTGCTCATTCACCTTCAATTATTAGTCAAGGTAGAATTGGTGCATTGGTCACGGCAAAACCTTCTGATCGTAGAGCTATATTAGAAGAAGCAGCTGGTATAGCAGGTTTACACGTTAGAAGACACGAAGCAGAATTACGATTGGGCGCGGCAGAAAATAATTTAAAAAGGGCTGATGAATTAAGAAGACAACAGGAAAGACAATTAGCAAATTTGCAAAAGCAAGCTGAAGAGGCAGCAAGATACAAATCTATTTCAGAAGAAATAAAAAAAGTTGAGGCAGGTTTATATTATTTACGTCTTTTAGAAATTGATAATGAAATTAAAGTAGAGAATGAGATCAATAATGAGGCTGATGATCAAGTTAAGTCCTTCAATGATAAATTAGAGGATTTAAGCATGAAGATTATTGAAAAGAATAAGAATGTAAATCCTATAAGAGACAAAAATCAAGAAAACTTGTCAAAAATACAAAGATTAAATTTAGAGTTAAAGAGTTTAGATGAGGAAAAAGATAGAGTTAATGATGAAATACAGTCAATTAGAAAGACTTTAGGTGTAATTGATGAGGATATTGTCAGAGAAAAAAGCATAATTATTGATGCAAACTCTAATGAAAAAAGACTTAGAGAAGAAAAAGAAAATTTAATTACAATCGACTCCAAATACTATGAAACTGAAAAATTGTCTGGTTTAGATTTGGTAAATGCAAAAAGTAAATTAAAAGATGAGCAGGATAAATTAGAGAGAATATTAGAAAATTTAAACCTTGATACTCTGAAAAAGAACTCAGACACTATTGATTTAGCAAGTGAGCAGTTAGATAAAGCAAAAGAAATGCTCTTAGAGAACAATATTAATGGTGCAACTAATTTAATAGATGAATGCAAAATAAATCTCTCTTTTTTAAAAATGAAAATTAATGAAATGCATGATGACGATTTAGCTGTAACAGTAACTAAGAAAAACGAAGAAATCAAAAGTCTACAGGAAGAATATGCTGAAGCATTTAGTACAAATCAAAATATTAAAAAAGAATCAGTCAAGAGAAGTGAAAGAATTAAAATAATTGACCAAGAAATAGAAAGTTGGAAAAACTTATTAGTAAATTCTGAAAAAATGATTAATGAATTAAATAGTAGAAAAGATACTCAACAAAAAAAATTAGATGGCCTAGAAAAACAACCTCAAACACAAGCTGAAAGAAAAGGACAAATATCTGAAAGTTTAAGAATTTCTGAAAAAGAAAAAAGTGATAATGAAATATTAATAGATGAGCTAGATAAAGAAATTAACGAGTTAAGAAGCAATCTTAATATAACAAAGGAAGAGTCTATTGAAATAAGAGAGCGAAAGGCAAGCTCTGGAGCAACAATCGATGGTTTGAATAAAAGAAGAAATGACTTGTTAGAAAGAGTATCAACAGAACTTAATCTGAAAGAAGAAGAGATACTGAATTTTTCAAATTTAAAAGATGCATCTGAATATCCAGATACAGTAACACAAGAAGAATTGCTTGATGAAAAAAAAAGAGAAAGAGAAAAATTAGGCTCAGTCAACTTAAGAGCAGATGAAGAAACTTCAAAATATGAAGATGAAATTAAGAAAATGGAAAAAGATAGGCAAGATTTAGTAACTGCAATTATAAAATTAAAAGAAAGTATTACTGAACTAAATCAGAAAGGTAGGGAAAGACTTCTAGATGCTTTTGAAAAAGTAAATAGAAAGTTCAATGAAGTTTATACCAAACTATTTAATGGAGGTAGCGCAAAGCTAGAACTAGTAGACTCTGATGATCCTTTAGATGCAGGATTAGAAATGTTAGTAAGTCCACCAGGAAAAAGATTACAATCAATAACTTTATTGTCTGGAGGTGAACAAGCCCTGACAGCTTTATCTTTAATCTTCGCGGTGTTTCTTACTAATCCAGCTCCGATATGTGTTCTCGATGAAGTAGACGCACCTCTCGATGATGCGAATGTAACAAGATTTTGCAATCTTTTGTCGGAGCTAACTAAAATTACATCTACAAGATTTATTATTGTAACTCACCACGCTCTAACCATGTCTAAAATGGACAGACTATATGGCGTAACGATGCCAGAAAAAGGAATTAGCCAACTAGTTGCTGTAGATCTTCAAAAAGCAGAGAGTATGGTTGCTTAATAATGGATGAAGACCAGTTTAAAACTCGCCTAAAAATTGCAAAAAATAGGACTGATAAGGACAAAAAATCTGAAGAGGGAAATAAAGGCTCAAGTATGGGATCAGCCTTCAAAATGAGCACGGAATTGGTATCTGCAGTGGCTGTTGGGACAATTATTGGGTTTATTTTAGACAATTGGTTTGGTACTAAACCCTGGTTAATTTTAATATTTTTTTTTATTGGTGTAGTAGCTGGAATTATGAACGTTATTAGATCAGCAAAAAAAATGCAAAAATAGTAGGCAAATGGCAGCAAATCCAATGTACCAATTCAATGTTTACCGAATTGGTCCTGAAATTAAAATAAATAACATAGATATTTCGTTCACAAACGCGAGTTTGTTTATGGTCATAAGTTCACTAGCAATATTAATTATTTTTAATTTAGGTACGAAGAGATCTATCATACCAAATAAAATTCAATTACTTGCGGAACTCAGTTACTCTTTTATTTCAAAAATGATCAGTGATACAGCTGGATCGAAAGCTAAGCCTTACTTTTCTTTCATATTTTCTTTATTTATGTTTGTTTTATTTTGTAACATGTTTGGGATGATACCATACTCTTTTACTGTCACTAGCCACATCATTGTAACTTTTGTATTAGCAGCATTTATATTTATAGGAGTAACAATAATTGGATTTATTAAACATGGACTAGGATACTTAAAACTTTTTGTGCCAAGTGGAGTTCCGATGGTTTTATTGCCATTAATAGTTGTTATAGAAATAATTTCATACTTAAGTAGACCAATTAGTTTGTCAGTTAGATTGTTTGCAAATATGATGGCAGGCCATACGATGATGAAAGTTTTTGGAGGTTTCGTAGTTAGCTTAGGAATTGTTGGGGGCTGGCTACCACTAGGTTTTTCAGTTGCATTAACAGGTTTGGAGATATTAGTTGCTTTTCTTCAAGCATATGTATTTGCAATTTTAACATGTATCTATTTGAATGATGCATTAAATTTACACCATTAATTAACATAAGGAGGATATAATGGAATTAGAAGCAGCAAAAATGATAGGAGCAGGACTAGCAGCAATTGCGCTTGCAGGTGCAGGAGTTGGAATTGGGATAATTTTTGGAAATTATCTTTCAGGTGCAATGAGAAATCCATCCGCAGCTCAAAAGCAGTTTCCAAATTTGCTATTAGGCTTTGCATTAGCGGAAGCGACTGGTTTATTTGGATTAGTTGTTGCATTAATTATTCTTTTCGCGTTTTAATTAATGTTGAAAAAGATAATTTTTCAATTTCTAGCTTTAGGTCTTATCTTTACTTATAGCGCTCAAAGCGCTGAAAGTGGAGGTATGCCCCAGCTTAATCCCGAGTTTTGGATATCTCAAATTTTTTGGTTAGTACTTACTTTTGGATTATTGTTTATAATTTTATCTAAGTTCATACTACCAAAGATTAGTAACAATCTTGAAACCAGAAAATCACAAATCTTAGAGAATATCGAAACTGCAGACAAACAACGGGAAGAAACTGAAAAAAAAGTTAAAGAATTTGATAAAATTATCAATGGTACAAAAGTCGAAGCGAAAAACTTCTTTAATAGTGAAAGACAAAAAGTTTTGGATGATATAAACAATAAAAGATTATCTTTAGAAAAAGATATTGAAAAAGAAATAATAAAAGCTGAAGAAGAAATAGACCAATTAAAAAAAACTTCTCAAGAGAAAGTTACTAAAATTGCAATTGAGACATCCTCCGATCTAGTTAAACAATTAATTGGTGAAGATATAAATAAAAGTAGTCTTTCAGCCATAGTCGAAGATCTTTCTAAAAAAGAAATGGAAAAACATAATGGGATTTGATGCAACATTTTGGGTAGCAGTATCTTTTGTAATATTTTTTGGAGCGCTAATTTATTTAAAAGTTCCGCAAAATGTTAATAATTTATTAAGCAAAATGATTACTGATATCAAAAATGAAATTGATGAAAGTGAAAAACTACGAGCTGAATCTAAAAGACTATTGGATGAGGCGCAAAAGAAGCTAGATACTGCAAAAATTGAGAGTGAAAAGATTATGCAGCAGTCAAAAAATGAAACTGAAAGATTTGCAATTGAAATGAATGACAAATTTCATAAATCAGCTGAACTGAAAAAAAGTCTAGCAAAAACTAAAATCTCTCAAATGAAGGATAATGCCATTAAAGAAATTAAAGATGCATCAATTAACATTGCTGTAGAGTCTGTAAAAAAAATTATTTCAACATCTGTTGATAAGTCTAAACTTGACAATTTGTTTAATAAAAATCTTGAAGAAACAAAGACAGAATTAAAGAAAATCAGTTCTTAAACTAAGATAGTTTATCAAATTTTATAAAAATAATGTAAATTAGGGAATATGAATTCAATTGTAATTGGATCAGGTTTTGGTGGCATAGCAGCGGCTCTTAGACTTCGAGCAAAAGGTCATAAAGTTACTTTAATTGAAAAACAAAAAGATTTAGGTGGAAGAGCGAGAGTATTTAAAAGTAATGGGTTTACTTATGATGGTGGACCAACAGTAATAACTGCTCCTTATTTAATTTATGAAATTTTTAAACTTTTTAATAAAAATCCAGATGATTATATAAAAATAAAAGATTTGGATACTTGGTACAGATTTGTTTTCGAAGATGGAAGCCATTTTGATTACTCGGCTGATGAAAAGAAAATGGAAGAACAGATTGCAAAAATTAATCATAAAGATGTTGTGGGTTACAAAAATTTACTTAAATTTACAAAAAAAATATTTGATAAGGGTTATTCAGAATTATCAGATGTGCCATTTGATAAACCTTCATTTATGTTTAAGCAAATTCCTGCATTGCTAAGTTTAAAAAGTTATAAATCTGTTTATTCTTTGGTTAGTGGTTTTATTGAAAATGAAAAACTAAGAAGGCTATTTAGTATGCATCCATTATTAGTGGGTGGGAACCCTTTTACTACAACGTCTATATATGGATTAATTTTGTATTTAGAAAAAAAATGGGGAATTCATTATTCTATGGGTGGAACGGGACAAATCATAAAAGGTTTTGAGAAATTGATGTTAGAAGAAGATGTTACAATTATTAAAGGTAAAGAAGTTAAACACTTGCTTACAGAAAATAAAAGAGTTGTCGGGGTTGTGACAAGTGAAGATGAGGAAATTAAAGCAGATAACGTAGTTTGTAATGCAGATCCTCCCGGTGTTTATTCAAAAATGCTAAATAATCAAAAATATAACACCTTATTTAATTGGAAGATAAATAGAATGGAATATTCAATGGGATTGTTTGTTTATTATTTTGGAACGAAGAAAAAATACGAAAATGTTGAACATCATACTATAAAGTTTGGCGATAAGTACAAAGAACACTTGGATGATATATTTGTAAACAAAAAATTAAATAACGATATAAGCTATTACCTACATAGACCTACCGCAACAGATTCAAGTATGGCACCAAAAGATCATGATTGCTTTTATGTATTAGTTCCTGTTCCTAATAATAAGTCAGGTATAGACTGGTCAGTGGAAGGTGAGAATCTAAAAAAACTTGTAATAGATAAAATGGAAAAAAGTTTATTACCTAACTTAAGAGAAAATATTGTAGATGATTTTTATTTAACTCCTGATTATTTTGAGAATGAATTAAACACAAAATATGGCTCTGGTTTTTCAATTCAGCCAAAATTTTCTCAATCAGCATACTTTAGATTTCATAATAAATCTGAAGTTTATGACGGTTTATATTTTGTTGGAGCAGGCACTCATCCTGGAGCTGGTGTACCAGGAGTCCTATCATCCGCAAAGGTCTTAGATAAAATTTTGTAATGAATGAACAAAATTATTTGTCGATATACGCTAAATCTTTTAATTGGGCAGGTTTCTTTTTACCAAAACAAGTCTACTCTGATTGCTCTAATTTATACGATTTTTGTAGATACATAGACAATATAGCAGATGAAAAAGGTGATCTTGATACGAAATTAAAAAATTTCAATACTTTCAAAGAAGATTTCAAATTAAAAAATGAAAATAACCAAATAATTAAAAATATGTGGGCTTTAATAAATAAATTTGGAATATCACAAAAAATAATTGATGATTTATTCGATGGCATCGAGGCTGATATAAAATCAAAAGTAGAAATCAACACCGACAAAGATCTATATATTTATTCATATAGAGTGGCTGGAACAGTTGGATTAATGATGGCAAAAATTTTAAATGTCAAAGAAAGATCAGCACTTTTAGGAGCGATTGACTTAGGTATTGCAATGCAATTAACTAATATTTCAAGAGATGTTATTGAAGATGAAAGCAATAATAGGTTTTATATAAAAAAGAATTTTGATGAAATTAAAAGAATTCTAAAAATCGCTGACAAATTTTATAATAATTCTTTTATATCAATTAAAAAAATTCCATTCTTTTTAAGATTTTCGATTTTGGTTGCAAGACGAGTATATAGACAAATTGGAAATGAAATCTTAAAAAAAGGAAACTTAGAAAATTATAATAAATCAGGAAAAATTTATGTAAACAATTTAGGAAAAGTCTTACATACAGTGCTATCTATTGGTGATTTAATTAAATTATATTTTGTAAAAGAAGATAAAAAACTTACAATAAAAGAGCATGAGATAATAATGCAAGATATTGAATACAATGAAAGATTTTGATTACATAATTATTGGAGGTGGCTGTGCAGGTTTAACATTAGCTTATGAGTTAGAGTATCACGATAAACTTAAAAATAAGACTTTAGCAATTATTGAAAAAAGAGATGAATATAAAAGAGATAAAACTTGGTCATATTGGAAAACTGCACCTCACAAGTTTGATGACTGTGTAAAAAAAAGATGGAAAGATTATACAATCAATTTTAAAGGAAATGTTGAATATAAAGATTGTAAAGAAACTCCTTACGAAAGTATTGATAGTGGACTATTCTACAAAAAAATTTTAAATAAAATCAATAAAAATCCTAATATTCAATTCTTTAAAGATATTAGTGAAGTAAATACAGAAAACGCAATTTTATTTAACAGTTTGCCAAATCTTGAGAACAAAGAAACTAATTTATGGCAACACTTTCAAGGTGTTGAGATTGAAACCGAAAAAGATTTTTTTGATGATCAAATAATGAATTTAATGGACTTTGATTGTGATCAAAAAAAAAGTGTTCATTTTTTCTATACACTACCATATTCAAAAAAATCAGCTTTAATCGAAACTACGTGGCTTTCAAAAATGGAAGATGATAGTGAAAAAGATTATGATAAACAAATTGCTGATTACATCGAAAACACTTTAAAATTAAAAAAATATAAAATTAATTATAAAGAAGTTGGCGCCATACCATTATTTTATCCAAAATTTAAAAACGACAAAAATACGATTAATATTGGAACTGCTGGAGGTATGACGCGTTCAAGTACTGGCTACACTTTCCTAAATATTCAAGAACAAGCAGAATATATTACCCAAAACATTGATAAAATAACCCAAACTAGAGCTTTCAATATAAAAAGTAAGTATAAGTTTTTAGATAATGTTTTTTTGAAAGTCCTAGCTGAAAAGCCAGAGATCATGCCAAATATTTTCTTCAAAATGTTTAAAAGCAAGTCAAAAACAGTAATAAATTTCCTTTCCAATAAAAGTAATATTTTCGAAGACTTATCCATTATATTAAAGATGCCAAAATGGATTTTTATTAAAGCTGTATTTAAATAATGATCAACAAAATAAATTTTTTTCATTCTATTATTTTTTTTAATATCTGTATTTTTTTTTCTGCCTTTGAGGTATTGAGAGATAATTCGTTTATACTTTTTAGTTTTTTTTTAATTCTTACAATTGGTATCTCTCACGGTGCGCTGGATCATGAAAAAGGTAAGAAACTTTTAAAAATTTATAAAATTAAAAATACAGAAGTGTTCTATATAACTTATATAGGTATTGCTATTTTTGTTATTTTAATTTGGATTTTAAGTCCAATATTGTTGCTTTCGCTTTTTTTAATAGTTGCAGCATATCATTTTGGCAAAGAGGATAGTGACTTTATCGAAACAAAAAATGCTAATTTTTTAGAAATTTTTTATTTCATTAAAGGATCATTAGTTATTTCAGCACCCTTACTGTTTCATAAAGCTGAGACAATCGAAATTTTTAAAATGTTAAATTTTTCAATAGACGAAAATATTATGGCTAATAATTTTTTAATTCCTTTAGTTATATTATCAGTGCTAAGTAATTTTCTTATATATAGAGGTAATAATAATGATTTAAGATCAATTCTTTTTCTAGATAGTTTTTCAATAATTATTTTAAACTATTTTTTTAATCCTATATTGGCTTTTACAATTTATTTCTGCTTTCTTCATTCTATAAGGCACTCACTAAGTTTAATTAGTGAAATTAATAAAAATTTGATGAAAGGATTTCCTATTTTTTTACGAAAAATTATTCCACTTACAGTAATTACAGCAATAATGTATTTGATTGTTTTTTATTTTATTTCAGAAAAATTTGGTATAGATGAAAGTATTATTAAAATAATATTTGTTGGATTGGCTTCATTGACCTTTCCTCATATTTTACTTGAATTCATGGTAGAAAAGAAATGAAAAATAAAACTATAAATCTAATTGGATGGATATTGTTTATTATATCTTCAATTGGTTTCATCATCTCAAGTGTAGGAAGTTTTTGGGCTATGTTCGGAAGCCTGTTTTTTTTTATTGCTTGTATAGTATTTTTAATTCCATTTTTTAAAAAGGATGGAAATGAGTAACAAAAATTTAAAAATTTATTTAGCTGCACCAAGAGGATTTTGTGCAGGAGTTGATAGAGCAATTGAAATTGTAAAAAAGAGTATAGATAAATTTGGTGCTCCAGTTTATGTGAGACACGAAATTGTTCATAATAAACATGTTGTTGAAGGTTTAAAGAAGATAGGTGCAATATTTGTAGAAGAATTAGATGAGATTAAAGATAAATCGAGACCAGTTATATTCTCAGCACATGGGGTTCCAAAATCTGTTCCAAAGGAAGCATCAAATTTAAATATGATGTATGTAGATGCAACATGTCCTCTGGTATCAAAAGTTCATAGAGAAGCAGAAAACTTAAATAAACAAGGTCATCATATATTATTAATAGGACACGAAAACCATCCAGAAGTCATAGGAACTATGGGTCAACTGCCGAAAGGTTCGATAGATTTAATAGAAAATATTGAGGATGCAAATAAGTATGAAAATATCTCAAATAAACAGCTGTCCTTCATAACTCAAACAACACTTTCTGTAGATGATACAAAAGATATAATTGCAGCTCTAAAATCTAAATACCCAGATATTAAAGAGCCTAAAAAAGATGACATATGTTATGCAACAACAAATAGACAATCGGCAGTTAAAGAAATAGCAGATAAATGTGATATGTTTTTTGTAATAGGAAGTAGAAATTCATCTAACTCGGTAAGAT
>CACGWQ010000008.1 GCA_902576815.1 uncultured Pelagibacteraceae bacterium | reverse complement strand
GACAGTTAGTATTGGCTCTAAATATTGAATACGATTAGATATTATAAGCTCGTTCGAATTATCGTCAAATTCCATATGCCATAAATGATCACTTTTATTTTCAAAAACAAGATTATCTTCTAGAATTGTTGGTAATTCTATATAACCTTTGGTTGATATTCTTTCCAATTCAGAAATAAATTTGTCAACATCCTCAACATGTTCTAAAACGTGTGAAGCTATTACAAAATCAAATTCTTTATCTTTAAATGGTAAAATATCTTCATGAATTTGCAAAAAATTTTTATCTTTATAAAAATCTTTAAGATCTAGTTTGTCACATATCGTGGTTGCTTTTTTATGTGCTCCATATCCACATCCAATATCCAATATTTTCCAAGATGAATAATTATTAATGAGTTGGTCAACAAATTGTTTGGATGATCTTTTTATCAATATTTATTATCTAGAATAATATTCAATTACAAGATTTGGTTCCATTGTTACTGGATAAGGAACTTCTTCAAATTTAGGGATTCTTACAAATTTTACTTTTTTATTTTTTTCATCTAACTGAAGATACTCAGGAACTTCTCTTTCTTTATTTGCTAAAGCAATATCAATTAATGCAAGTTGTTTTGATTTATCTCTAATTTCAATATTATCTTCTTCTTTAACTTGATAACTCGAAATATTTACTTTTTTTCCATTAACTTTGACATGTCCATGATTTATCAATTGCCTTGATGAAAAAATTGTGTTCGATAATTTTGATCTATATATTACCGCATCTAATCTTCTCTCTAACAATCCAATCAAATTTTCTGCAGTATCTCCTTTTTTCATTATAGCTTTTTTATAAACATTTCTAAATTGACGTTCATTCATATTACCGTAATAAGATTTTAACTTTTGTTTAGCTTGAAGTTGAATACCATAGTCTGACAGTTTACCAGCTTTACTTTGACCATGCTGTCCAGGAGGATAGGCTCTAGAATTAAACGGACTTTTCGGTCTTCCCCACAAGTTAACCTTTAGCCTTCTGTCTACTTTATGTTTAGAGTTTAATCTTTTTGTCATTAGTAATTGGCTTTATAAGCTTAAGTAATCTTTTGTCAATCAACCTTTTCTTTACTTAACCCAGCGAATACACTTGATAAAATGCGAGTTTCTTTTTCAGATAGATTTAATTTATAAAAAATACTTCTAAGATTTTCTATCATTATAGGTTTTTTTTCAGGAGGATAAAAAAAATTTTTATTTTCTAGATTATTTATACATAAATTAAGCATTTTTTTAATATCTTTCTTTTTTGCGCTTTTAATTTTTTTTGATTTTTCAAAACTAGATTTTTTATTTGAGATAAGACTATTCACAATTTGAGCTACGATTATTAGACTATGAGATAGATTTAGTGATTTAAAATTTTTATTACTTGGAATTTGTAAAGTGTAATCAGCATAACTAATCTCATTATTTGATAATCCAGATGACTCTGATCCAAAAAGAAAGCCTACTTTTTTTTTATAATTTATCATTTTAAGATCTGTTATTGATATATGTTTTATATTTTTATTTCTAAATCTTGCAGATGTGGCAACTAAAATATCCAGATTATTCAATGATTTTTCTATATTTTTATATACTATTGCTCTTTTAATAATATCTTTTGCACCAACAGAAGTCGCAATAATTTTATCATTAGGAAAAGAAGGTTTTGGATTAACGACTGATAGATTATTAAAATTAAAGTTTTTTAATGCTCTTGCACAGGCTCCAATATTTTCTGATAGTTGTGGTTTATGCAAAATAAATGTTATATTTTTAAACGACATTAATTACTTGCAGGAGCATTATCCTTAAACAGTTTATAGTCTAAACTATCAACTAAAGCTTTAAAAGAAGCATCAATAATATTTGGAGAAACTCCTATAGTAAACCAATTACCATGTTTAGAATCTGCACTTTCAATTGATACTCTGGTAACAGCGCCAGTGCCTGTATTTAATATTCTAACTTTGTAATCAACCAATTTTAGATCTTTTAAGTACTCTGAATATTTTTCAAGTTTATTTACATTTTTTCTGATTGCATTATCTAATGCATTAACAGGTCCATTACCCTCACCTTCACATATAATTTCATGACCATCAACCTCAAGTTTTGCTTTTGCAAATGATATTACTTCTCCATTAGAATCTTTCTTTACAGAAACATCATACTCATTGATTGAAATATATCTTGGTATTTCGCCCATTAATCTTCTAGCTAATAGTTCAAAAGATGCATCAGCACCATCGTAACTATATCCTATGAACTCTCTATCCTTTACTTCATGAAGAAGTTTTTTAATGTTTGGATCATCTTTTTTAATATTAATGCCAATTGCATTTAATCTAGACATTATATTAGATTGTCCTGATTGATCAGAAACAATTATATTCCTAGTGTTACCTACTTCATCAGGATTAATATGTTCATAAGTTTTTGGGTCTTTTTGTACAGCTGACACATGCATTCCACCTTTGTGTGAAAATGCAGAAGCACCTACGTAAGGTAAATGTTTATTTGGTTTTCTATTCAATATTTCATCTAATAATCTTGAACATTGCGTTAAATTTTTAATGTTTTCTGGTTTGATATTAATTTCATACTTGTCTGAAAAGTCTTTTTTTAAATAAAAAGTTGGTATCAACGACATTAGGTTTGCATTACCACATCTCTCACCAAGTCCATTTATTGTGCCTTGAACCTGTCTAACTCCAGCTTGCACAGCAACTAGACTATTAGCAACTGCATTTTCAGTATCGTTGTGAGCGTGAATTCCAAGGTTTTTACCAGGTATATGCTTTGTTACTTCTTTAATAATTTCAGAAATTTCATGAGGCAATGTCCCTCCATTGGTGTCACATAAAACAATCCATCTTGCACCATTATCATATGCAGCTTTTAAACAAGATATTGCATATTCAGGATTTGATTTATAACCATCAAAAAAATGTTCAGCATCAAACATAAATTCTTTACCTGAATTAACTATATGCTTTGCACTCTCGCTTATATTTTCTAAATTTTGATCGTTTGAAATACCTAATGCCACATCGACATGAAAATCCCAACTTTTGCCAAATAAACAAACTGATGAACTTTTTGAATTAATCAGGGATGATAACATAGGGTCATTTTTTGCACTATGCTCTGATTTTTTGGTCATACCAAAGGCTGTGAGGTTTGCATTTTTAAAGTTCTGATCCATATTAAAAAATTCTGTATCAGTTGGATTTGCTCCTGGCCAACCGCCTTCTATATAATCAACTCCTAAGTTGTCCAAAGATTTAGCAATTTTTTCTTTTTCATTTAATGAAAAATCTACTCCTTGAGTTTGTGCACCGTCTCTAAGCGTTGTATCAAATATGTAGATTTTTTCTTTACTCATTTTAATTTCCACGAGGTTGTACCATCTTTATCTTCAATTAAAATACCCTTATCTAAAAGATCTTTCCTAATTTTATCAGCTAATTCATAATTTTTTTCATCTCTTGCTTTATTTCTCTCAATTATTTTTGAATTAATCTCATTTTCTGAAAGAGAAACTGTATTTTTTTTTGTTTGTTGCCACTCTTCTAAAGTATCAGTTAAAAGCCCTATAAAGTTGCATGCTTTTATAAAAATTGCTTTATCTTCGTTAGTTCCACTTGAAGCTTTGCTATATAAAGAATGTAAATTAGCAATATAACCAGGAGTGTTTAAATCGTCATATAAAGGAGCTAATATCTCATCTGATAATATTAGACTTTTATCAACAACGGAGTAAATTGAATACCATTTGCTTAAAGTTTTTTCACATTCTGATATTAATTTTTCATTCCAATCTAATCCTTGTCTATAGTGAGCGCTAATTAATGCTAGTCTTAAAACTTGGCCATTATTTTTAATTTTAAAATCTTTTATTTTTAAAATATTTCCCTGAGATTTTGCCATTTTTTCATTAGAAAGAGTTATAAATCCATTATGAACCCAATAATTTGCAAAAGAATTTGTTTCATTTGCACATCTTGATTGAGCAATCTCGTTTTCATGATGAGGAAAAATCAAGTCTCTACCACCCCCATGGATATCAAATTCTTCACCCAAATATCTTTTAGACATAACCGAACATTCTAAATGCCAACCTGGCCTACCTTTACCCCAAGGAGAGTCCCATGAAGGTTCTTTATCTGTTGATGGTTTCCATAATACAAAATCTTCAGGATTCTTTTTTATTTTTGAAACCTCTACTCGTGAACCAGCTATTAATTCATCTAACTTTTTATTAGATAGTTTTCCATAATCACTAAATTTTTTAACTTCAAAATAAACATGCTTATCCTTTGAATATGCAAACCCTTTTTTTTCTAGTTCTGTGATCATTTCAATCATTTGTTTTATATTTTCTGTTGCCTTTGGTTCGCTGTTTGGTGTTTCACATTTTAAGTAATTACAATCCTTATGAAAATTCTCAGTAATTTTTGATGTGAGATCATTAATAGAAATATTTTGATCATTAGATGCTTTAATTATTTTGTCATCTATGTCTGTTATATTTCTGACATATTTTACAGATGTTGATCCATATCTATTTTTTAAAATTTTGTACAGAATATCAAAGACAACTAATGGTCTAGCATTACCAATATGTGGATCATCATAAACAGTAGGACCACAAACATACATGCCTATAGATTTCTCATTTTTAGGTATAAATTTTTCTTTCTTCCCACCAAGACTATTTGTTAAAAAAATATCTTTAGCCATACAACTAGGAATATACTTAAATTATAGATTTGTGAATCTATTTGATTAATTAGGAATTTTGCACACTGGAATGGGTTCCATTTTATGCAAATTTGCTCTTCGAATTGAATTATATTTGTCTCTATTTATAGAGCTTTCATTATCCATTGCTTCTTCTAATTCTTTATATGACAAACCAAGCTGACCTTCATCAGTACGACCATCATCCCATAATCCGTCAGTAGGAGGAGCGTCTATAATTTCTTTTAAAATTCCAAGCTCTTTTCCAAGCTCCCATACCTCAGTTTTATTGCAATCTGCTATTGGAGAAATATCTACTCCACCATCACCGTACTTTGTATAAAAACCAACTCCAAAATCTTCTACTTTATTTCCTGTTCCGACAACTATTCCATTATTTGCAGCAGCTACTTGATAAAGCGTTGTCATTCTTAATCTTGCTCTTGAATTAGCCATCCCGTGTTCACTACCAAAATTGTTTAGTGTTCCTTCAAATGTTTTGAATAAACTATCTAATTCTAATGTGTGTCCCTCTACATTGCTAAAATTCTTCTTTAACCATTCTTGATGTGCCAAACTTAAATCATGTTGTGCAGATTTTTGTTTTATGGGCATCGATAAAACTATTGTTTTTAAACCTGTCATTGCACTTAGTGTGCTTGAGACAGAAGAGTCTATTCCACCAGAAATACCAATTACTAAAGATTGAGCTTTTTTTGGCATAGAATTTACATAATCTGATATCCAGTTTTTAATATGATTTACTTTGTCTTTGGGTGTCATAATTTAAATATAAGAAAAAAAATTTATTTTTAAACTGTTAAGATGCCGCTTTAATTGCAGATTTAGAATACAAACTATTCTTTTTTATCTCATCTGAAATTAAAAATGCTAATTCTATAGCTTGGTCAGAGTTCAATCTTGGATCACAGTGCGTATGATATCTACTTGATAAATCCGCATCGGATATTTTTTTTGCTCCACCTGTACACTCTGTCACATCTTGTCCAGTCATTTCAACATGAAGACCTCCTGCATAAGAACCTTCTGCTTGATGAACTGCAAATACACTTTTTACTTCACTTACAACATCATTAAACGGTCTCGTTTTAAAACCAGTAGTTGATTTAATTGTATTGCCATGCATTGGATCACATGACCAAACAACATTTAAACCTTCCTTTTTAATTCCTCTAATTAATTTTGGTAAAAATTTTTCAACGTTTTGATGACCAAATCTTGAGATTAAAGTTATTTTTCCTTTTTCATTTTTAGGATTTATAACTTCACATATTTTTGCAATCTCATCAGGTTTTGAAGTTGGACCACATTTGATACCAATTGGATTTTCTATTCCTTTACAAAACTCAACATGTCCTCCATCTAATTGTCTTGTTCTATCCCCTATCCAGACAAAGTGTGCTGAAGTATCGTGATATTCACCTGTAGTTGAGTCTACTCTTGTCATACTTTCTTCAAATGGCAAGTGTAAAGCTTCATGAGAAGTCCAAAAGTTAACGGTATATAATCTATTATTAAAATCAGATGTAATTCCACAAGCATCCATAAAAGCTAATGCATCTGCTATTTTGTCTTCTAACTCTTTAAATTTCTTAGCCTGAGGACTTTTCTTAATATAATCTAAATTCCATAAGTGAACCTTGTTTAAATCGGCAAAACCACCTTTTGAAAATGCTCTTAAAAGGTTTAAAGTTGAAGCTGATTGAGAATAAGCCTTAAACATTCTTTTTGGATCAGGTCTTCTTGCTTTTTCATTAAAATCTATTGCATTAATATTATCTCCCAAATAACTTGGTAATTCTTTATCACCTTGTTTCTCTGTTGGTGCACTTCTTGGTTTTGAAAATTGTCCGGCAATTCTTCCAAGTTTTACTATAGGCAAAGATGCTGAGTAAGTCATTACTAATGCCATTTGAAGAATAACCTTAAAAGTGTCTCTAATATTATCAGGATGAAATTCTGCAAAACTTTCCGCACAATCACCACCTTGTAATAGAAATGCTTTTCCATCGTTTACCATTGCTAACTGATTTTTTAAATGTCTTGTTTCACCCGCAAAAACAAGAGGAGGAAAAGTTTTCAACTTATTTAACACCATCTCTAATTCCTTCTCATCTTCATATTGAGGAATGTGTTTAACGGGAAATTTTCTCCAGCTATTTGTTTTCCAATTTTTCATATACAACCAGGACTATATACTGATTTTTTTTTGAATAAAAAGCATATTTTTTTAGTAAAATAATTTAAATGCTAATATTCCTAAAATTTCCATATAAAATACTTTAAAAGAAGAAAGGTTTGATAGAACATCAAACGATTGATAAAATCTGATTAAATTAAATTCACCACCACTTTTAAAATCGACAGCATAAGGAGTAAAATTATTACCAAAATATTGTGAAATAATCATTGCTCTTTTCATGTGAGATGCTGAAGTAATTAAAATAGTCTCTTTGTTATTGATACTATACATTTCATTTAATTTCTGGAAATTTTCAATTGTATTTCTAGTTTCACCTATAAACGTAATTCTACTTACATCAAAATCAACGTCATTAAAAAAATTTTTAGCAACATTTAATTCACTTATACTTTTTTTATTTTTTACAAGACTTCCACTGCCGCCTAGGTAATAAATTTTTGCATTCAAATATCTGTTAGAAAGTTTAACAACTGATATTAATCTTTCAGATGCAGAATTCAAATTTGTTTTATTTGTTTTTTCTGTTATAGATAGTTCCTCTGCCCCACCAAGAACGATAATATTAGAAATATTTCTTAATTTTTTTTGATTAATATAATCTCTCTCTAGGAATATTAAACCTATTTTTCCAATAGGCATTAAACTTATAATTAATAGAATAGATAAAGATAATTTCGAAAAAAATTTTAAATATTTTTTTTTAAATTTTATATTTAACAATAAAGATGTTAAATAAATTATAATTAGTGCATTTATAGGATTTATCAGAGGATAAAGTATTTTGGATAAATAAAAATACACTTTACTCTACAGTAACTGACTTTGCTAAATTTCTTGGTTTATCAATATCATATCCTTTATAAAACGCAGCAAAATATGCTAGTTTTTGTAAAGGAATAGTTGTTAAAAAAGGAATTAGTTCATCAGAAATATTATCAACTTCAATACTTTCCCATATATTTTCAGAATAAATTTCATCAGTACTTTTATTGGTAATTAATAATACTTTTGCTCCTCTTGAAATTACTTCTTGCATATTCGAAATAGTTTTTTTGTAATGTTTGTCTCTTGGAGCTATCACAACTACTGGCATACCTTCCTCAATGAGTGCCAGAGGTCCGTGTTTCATTTCTCCTGCAGGATAGCCTTCAGCATGTACGTAAGCTAATTCTTTTAATTTAAGCGCTCCTTCTAAAGCTATTGGGTAAGAATATCCTCTACCTAAAAACATTGACCCTTTAGAATTAGCAAAATCTTTCCCAAGAGTTTGAATTTTATTATCAATACCTAATGTAATTTTTGTAGATTTAGACAATGAAAGTAAATCTTTTATTTTATTTTGATAATCTTTTTTATTGATCACTTTTTGTTCATATGAAAGTTTAATGCATAACAAATAAAGTACTAGCATTTGTCCCAAAAAGGCTTTTGTGGAAGCCACACCAACTTCAGGTCCACAATGTATTGGTAAAACTAAATCAGCATCTCTAGCAATAGAACTTTCAACAATATTTACTACAGCACATGTTTTAACTTTATTTTTTTTACACAAATCTAAAGCAGCAAATGTATCTGCTGTTTCACCTGATTGAGACACAAAAACATAAAGGCAATTTTTTTTAAATTTAATTTTTCTATATCTAAATTCAGATGCTATATCGACAATAACATCCAAATTTGTGTTTTGTTCAAACCAATATTTTGCAACTAAACATGAATGATAGGCGGTTCCACAACCAATTAATATTATTGATGAAATTTCGTTGATTTTCCAAGGGAAATTATAAATGTTAATTTCTTTATTATGTTTATCTATGTACTCATTTACACAGTTTTTTAGTGTTATAGGTTGTTCATCTATTTCTTTAGCCATAAAATATTTATATTCACCTTTTTCGTAATTTTGATCATCTTTTGATAAATTTAAAATTTTTTTATTTACTCGAACTCCATTTGAATCAAAAAACTCAACATGATCTTTTTTCATTATACAAAATTCTCCATCATTCAAATAAGAAATTTTATTTGTCATCGACTTTAATGCATATGAATCAGAACCTAAGTAGTGCTCTTTTGGACCATAACCAACAGCTAATGGGGATCCTCTTCTAGCTCCAACAATCAAATCAGGTTGATCTTTAAAAATAATTCCTAATGCAAAGCTTCCATGAAGTTTTTTTAAAACTTTTATTAAAGTATTTTTCAGATTATTTTTTTTTAAATAATCATTTACTAAATGAACAATTACCTCAGTATCAGTTTGAGATTTAAAATTATAACCTTTTTTTTCTAACAATTTTTTAAGAATTGTTGAATTTTCAATAATACCATTATGAACTACAGATACATTTTCTGACGAATGGGGATGAGCATTAACAGCGCTAGGTTTTCCATGAGTTGCCCATCTAACATGTCCAATTCCAATAGAGCCAGATAAACTTGTTTGAATAATATTTTTCTCTAAAGTATCTACTCTACCTTCACATTTTACTTCATTTATTTTTCCGTTTGTAAGAGTTGCTATTCCTGCAGAGTCGTAACCTCTATATTCAAGTTTTTTTAATGAACTAACTATTCTAGATGTAACCTCTTTAGAACTAGCAATGCCAACTATTCCACACATTTATTTTCTCTTATAATTTTTTTTTTCATATTGTTTTGATCTTGTTAATGCTAATGATCCTTTAGATACATTTTTAGTAATTACCGATCCTGCACCAATTATGCTTCCTTCATTTAATGTAACTGGTGCAACTAAAGACGAATTTGAACCAACAAAAACTCTGTCTTTTATTTTTGATTTACTTTTCTTTATTCCATCATAATTACAAGTAATTGTACCTGCACCAATATTAACATTTTTTCCGACCCAGGTATCCCCAATATAAGATAAATGATTTACTTTTGAATTTTTATTTATTACTGTTTTTTTTATTTCAACAAAATTTCCAATTTTTGATCCAGATTTAATTTTTGTTCCAGGTCTTAAACGAGCGTATGGACCAACACTCACATTATTATCTATTTTAACACCCTCAAGATGAGAGAAAGATAGAATTTTTACGTTGTTTCCAATTTGAACTTTATCAGCAAGGACAACATAAGGTTCTATCTCTACATTCTTTCCAATTTTAGTATCTTTAGAAAAAAAAACTGTCTCTGGCCCTTTCATTTTGACACCTTTTTTTTAAAACTTATCTCTAAGTTTACTTTGTAAATTTTGACTATTCATCAGATAGTTGTATACAGGTAGGTATTAGTTTAATTAATTCACAATTTATTTCTTATTAATACTTTTTAAATGGCACAAAAATTCACAGTTCTTTTTGATTTAGATGGAACATTAATTGATACAGCGCCTGATCTGATGAATGCGCATAATCATGTAATGCAAAAATTTGGTTACGAAACTAAGTCTACCAATGAAATAAGAAACTTAGTAGGAAAAGGCGCTGCATCTATGATTGGAAGATCTTTATGGAATCAAGCTAGAAAAGAACTAAAAAAAATTGATGATGAAAAAATAAAATCAAAAATGGTTCATGAATTTATAGATTATTATGGAAAAAATATTGCAGTAGAGAGCAAGCTACTTCCTGGAGTTTTAGAATTTCTTAAATGGTGTAAAAAAAATAATATTTCAATGGCTGTTTGCACTAATAAAACTGAACATTTAGCAGTAGATCTTTTGAAACAAATAAAAGTATATGATTATTTTGAATACGTTGCTGGATATAATACTTTTGACTATTGTAAGCCAGATCCGAGGCACTTAACAAATGTAATTGAAATTATTCAAGGTCAATTAAAAAAATCAATAATGATTGGTGATAGTGAAACTGACTCTGAGTCAGCAAAAGCCGCAGGATTGCCATTTATATTAGTTGAAGACGGATATACAGATAAAACTATAAATGAGATATATCACAATCATTTGATAAAAGATTTTAATGGTATTGAGCAAATAATAAATAAATACCTTATTAATTAGTATTGATTAAATCTTAATCAGGGAGTATTAAATTTTCTCAATGATTAAACATATTGTAAAAGTATACCCATCAAAAAAAAATTTACCAAAAAAGAAACAACTTGCTTGGAAAATAGCAGAGATAGCGAGTGATAATGCTAAATTAAATAAAAATTCAATAGAAATGGTTGTTAATAGAATTATTGATAACGCTTCTGTTGCAATAGCTTCCTTAAATAGAAGACCGGTAATTTCAGCAAGAGAAATGGCAAAAAAACACTTACGAAAAAATGGAGCTAATCTTTTTGGCATAAATTCAAAAATTAAATTTGATTGTGAATGGGTTGCTTGGGCAAATGGAACTGCTGTTAGAGAATTAGATTTTCATGATACATTCCTAGCAGCTGATTACAGCCATCCTGGTGATAACATTCCAGCTCTATTAGCAGTAGCACAACAATTAAAAAAAAATGGAAATGATTTATTAAGAGGAATTATAACTGCTTATGAGGTACAAGTAAATCTTGTAAAAGCTATTTGTCTTCATAAACATAAAGTCGATCATATAGCTCACTTGGGACCAAGTGTTGCTGCTGGCATTGGATCAATGTTAAAATTAAATACAGAAACTATTTACCAAGCTGTTCAACAAGCATTGCACGTAAGTATATCGACAAGACAATCGAGAAAAGGTGAGATTTCAAGTTGGAAAGCATATGCTCCAGCACATGCAGGAAAATTAGCAATTGAAGCCGTAGATAGAACGATGAGAGGTGAGGGAGCTCCGAGTCCTATTTATGAAGGTGAAGACAGTGTAATTGCAAGGATATTAGATGGAAAAAATGCCAAATACTTTGTTCCTTTACCAAAAAAGAACGAAGAAAAAAAAGCCATCCTTGAAACATATACAAAAGAATATTCTGCTGAATATCAAGCTCAAGCATTAATTGATATTGCAAAAGTTCTTAATAAAAAAATTGATAATTTAAATACTATCAAAAAAATAGATATATATACGAGCCATCATACTCATTATGTAATAGGAACTGGAGCCAATGATCCACAAAAAATGGATCCAAATGCAAGTAGAGAAACACTGGATCACTCAATAATGTATATTTTTGCTGTAGCTTTAGAAGATGCAGATTGGCATCATGTAAAGTCTTATACTAAAAAGCGAGCTAACAAAAAAAGTACAATTAAAATATGGAGATCCATTAAAACCCATGAGGATAAGAAATGGACGAATAAATATCACGATCCTGATCCAAAAAAGAAATCTTTTGGAGCAAGAGTTGTAGTAACATTAAATAATGGGAAAAAAGTAATTGAAGAATTAGAAAGAGCAGATGCTCATCCTTACGGTAAAAGACCTTTTGAAAGGATAGATTATATAAATAAATTTAAAATTTTAACAGAAAATATAATTTCAAAAAAAGAAAGTGATAGATTTTTAAAAGATGTTCAAAATTTGAAAAAATTAAAAAACAATCAGCTTACAAAACTAAATATTGAAGTAAGTAGAAGATACTTAAAAACGAATAATAAAAAAGGAATATTCTAGTGCACTTTGTTGAAAAAAAACCCGAAGAAAAAAGATTTGATTTAGATAATAAACTTAAATCTAATAAAATTTTAAGAATACCAGGTGCATATAATCCATTAACAGCTAAAGTTATTGAAGAGATTGGATATGATGGAGTTTATGTATCTGGTGGTGTTATGTCTAATGATTTAGGTTATCCAGATATAGGATTAACAACTCTTAATGATGTAAGTAACAGATCAAAACAAATTGCACGTGTTACAAATCTTCCAACAATTGTTGATGTTGATACAGGTTTTAAATCTTGTAAAGAAACTGTTCAAACATTTGAAAATTTTGGTATTTCAGCAATTCATTTAGAAGATCAGATAGAACAGAAAAGATGTGGTCATCTAGACAATAAAGAATTGATATCAAAAGAGGATATGACAAAAAAAATCAAAGAATGTGTAAAAGCAAGATCAGACAAAAATTTTAAAATCATTGCACGTTCTGATGCTAAAAGCGTAGAGGGTATTGATAAAATGATTGATCGTTGCAAATCTTATATTGATGCTGGTGCAGAAATTGTTTTTCCAGAAGCATTAAAAGATGAAGCTGAGTTTGAAAAAGTTAGAAAATCCCTGGATTGTTATCTTTTAGCAAATATGACCGAGTTTGGTAAATCGAAGCTGCTAGATTTTAAACAATTAGAAGAGCTTGGTTACAATATTGTAATTTATCCAGTTACTACACAAAGACTAGCGATGAAAAGTGTTGAGGATGGTCTACGTGCCATTTTTGTGGATGGACATCAGAATAATATTATAGATAAGATGCAAACAAGAAAAAGATTATATGATCTAGTTGAGTATGAAAAATACAACTCTTTAGACGAAAAGATATATAATTTTAGTACAGAGGGACATGAATAATGAGTGAAGAAGTAAAAAAAGGTTTATTAGGAATTGTTGTTGATGAAACAGAAGTTTCTAAAGTTATGCCTGAGATTAACTCATTAACCTATAGGGGTTATGCTGTTCAAGACTTATGTGAATTTTGTAGATTTGAAGAAGCTGCATATCTTATTTTAAAAGGTGATTTACCAAATAGTATTGAACTAAGACAATTTGAAAAAATTGAAAGAGGACACAGAGATTTGTCGAAAAATCTTTACGAAATAATTAAACACATGCCAAAAAAATCTCATCCTATGGATGTTGCTCGAACAGCAGTTAGTGTAATGGGATTAGAGGATAAGGAGACAACAGATAATTCTCAGGAAGCAAATACAAGAAAAGCTTTAAGAATTTTAGCTAAAACTCCAACTGCTTTAGCGGCGTTTTACAGAATACGAAAAGGAAAAAAAATTATTAAACCAAAAAAAGAACTAACTTTTGCAGAAAACTTTTTCTATATGTGTTTTGGAAAAGTACCTCAAAAAGAAATTGTAAAAGCTTTTGATGTATCTTTAATTTTATACGCAGAACACAGTTTTAATGTTTCAACATTTACAGCTAGAACTATAACAAGTAGTTTATCTGACATTCATGGTGCTATAACAGGTGCTATAGCTAGTCTAAAAGGACCACTACACGGTGGAGCAAATGAAGAAGTTATGCATATGATGAATAAAATAAAAAAACCTGAAAAAGCTCTCAAATGGATTAAAAACGCACTTAAGAATAAAGAAGTAGTTATGGGATTTGGACATAGAGTTTATAAAAGTGGGGATTCTCGAGTACCAACAATGAAAAGTTATTTTGAAAAAGTGTGTAAGATTAAGAAAGACAAAAAATTTCTGAAAATTTATGAAATTGTTGAAAAAGAAATGATAGACAAAAAAAATATACACCCAAATGTTGACTATCCTACTGGTCCAACCTACCATTTAATGGGTTTTGATACCGATTTCTTTACTCCAATATTTGTTATTTCAAGAATTACAGGTTGGTCAGCTCACATAATGGAACAACATGCATCTAATAAGTTGATAAGACCTTTGGCTAAATACAAGGGTAATAAGCATAGACAAGTTATGCTTTTAAATCAAAGATAAGTCTATTTTAGTTTTAAAGATAATGTCTAATTTTATTAAGATTAATAAATTTAACTTAAAAGTATATATATCATGGTGTATTCATTTATTGACGTGTTCAGGTTTAGTGGCTGGTTTTTTATCACTAATAAATGTTTTTGAAAATAATCAAGCAGGAGCATTTCTTTGGTTGGGAATGGCATTAATTATTGATGCAATTGATGGATCACTTGCAAGGAAATTTGAAGTTGCAAAGAATGTTAAAAATATTGATGGTAGAATGCTTGATAGTGTTATTGATTTTTTCAATTACATAATAATCCCATCAATAATGATATATTGGTTCGATATTGTTCCAATGTATTTTGAAATTGTTATGCCTCTAATAATTCTTGTTATATCTGCAATTTCTTATTCTAATAACAATTTAATGAGTTCAGATAATTTTTATAAAGGTTTTCCTTGCATTTGGAATATTCTCTTACTTTATATTTATTTTTTTGATTTTAACTCTATGACAAACTTATTTTTGATTTCATTTTGTATAATACTTAAATTTATACCTTTAAAATATGCTCACCCTCTTCGTGTTAAAAAATATAAAATTCGATCTACAATTTTTATGGCTCTGTGGTTTATTACAACTCTTAAATTGCTTATAGATTCCATTTATAAATTAGATAATTTATATGATTACTTAGTCATAACTATTTGGGTCATTTCAAATTTCTATTTTATATCTTTAACAATTTACGAATTATTAATTGATATATTTAAGAGCACTTCAATAAAATTGAAAAAACTACAATTTTAAATTATTATTTAGATAATAATTTTCCTAAAATTCTAATATCTTTAACTTTCTCTAAATTTCTGACAGTATCAATGATTTTTTTCGACTTTATAGATGGCCACTTAGCAAATTCTGTACATCCTAAAAACTTATCAGCTACTTCATCATAAGTCATTGGAATTGCAGGACTTCCTTTTCCAAAATCACCTCTGCCAGATATTCTTTTTCCATTTTTTAAATAGATATCTATAATTGTTGTCATCTTATCGTAACCAGCAGCTTCAGCTATTTTATTTTTATAAAAGTTAATTTTTTTTAACATTTGTTGTACATCTGGTTTGTTAATTCTCTTATCTTGGTATTCTGGTATGTAAGCTCTTCTATCCATTAACAATATTGCCATTGAATATTCCATACTGAACTTTGCTTGAAATTCATTTTTTGGTCTATGATGTATTAGAGCGTTTTGCATATTATGGTTTGTGCCTACATCGATCTTTAAAACTTGTTCAGGTTTAATATCGAATTTTTTTATTAACTCTAGCATTTTAGTCATCCCAGGATGTGTTAAGGATCCACAAGGATGTGGTTTAATCGAAATTCCAGGTGATTTAAAAGTCCATGGTCTTCCAAGCTTACCTTTCAAAGAATTAATATTATACCCCCCACCATGTGCCTGAAAAAAACCTCTTGGAGATTCTAAAATTTTATCAGTAGATGACCATCCATATCTTACTAGATCACAAGCTATAACTCCACTTTCTGCAGCTCTACCTGCATGCAGAGGTTTAGTCATTGTTCCAAAGTTTTCTCTTAATCCAGCACTAAGGGATGCGGCAATACCTAAAGATTTTACAATTTTATTTAAATCATATTTTCTTATTTTAGCTGCTGCAGAAGCTGACGCAAATGTTCCACAAGTAGCTGTTGAATGAAACCCATGTTGATAGTGACGTGGAGACATGGCTTCTGAGATTTTACATTCAACATCAACACCTATCAAATATGAATTTAGAAAGTCTTTTCCATTTATTTTATTAACTTCTCCTTCAGCAAAAGCACTAGGCAAACAAGGGGCTGTTGGATGTGTTAAAAGACCATAAACTCTATCTTTTGCTACTGCTAATTGTGTATCATCATAATCATCAGAATGTATTCCAACACCATTTGCTAATGCTGCAAAGTTAGTAGGCACTTTCATTTTAGATCCTATAACAGTTGCTTTTCCTTTGGCTGAACTTTTTTTTATATGTGCAAATAGGTAGTTACCCGTTCTTGCAACCGAACCTGATAGTGCTAGACCAAAACCATCTAAAATATGTTTTTTTGCTAACTCAACTACCTCTTTTGGAATGCTTTTAAATTTTGTTTTGTATACAAAGTTTGCAACATATTTTGTTAAGTCCTTCCCTCTTTTAGATTTAATATTTGGTGTAAAAGCTTTGGTCATTATTTTCCTTTCATTATTAGATTTTTAATTGGTCTGTAAAATAAACTTAAAAAAGTTAATGCAAAAAATACTAGTACTATTGGTCTTGTGAAAAACATAAATATATTTTGATCAAAAATTATTATTGACTGAGCTAGTGAATTTTCAACTAACTCTCCGAGTACAATTCCCATTATAATTGGTGCAGGAGAAAAGCCGTATCTTCTTAAAAAGAATCCAGCTACACCTGAAATTAACATAATATAAACATCAACCATCGATTGGGATAAACCATAAGATCCAACCAAGCAAAATACAAAAACTGACGGCCATAGATAGCCTCTTGGTATTAATGATATTCTTGAAAATATTTTTGCTCCAAGAAGTCCAAAAATTAAAAATATAAAGTTAGCCAATAACATTCCATAAAAAATTGTGTACAAAAGATCAGGTTGCTGTTCAAAAAGATAAGGGCCAGCTCTTAAACCATGAATTTGAAAACCACCTAAAATCACTGCAGTTGTTGCAGAACCTGGAATACCTAAAGCAAGAGTTGGTATCATAGCTCCACCGGTTGCAGCATTATTTGCGGACTCGGGCGCAGCAACACCTTCTATTTCACCTTTGCCAAAATTATCCTTATTTTTAGACCATCTTCTGGCTTCATTATATCCAATCATTGCACTAACCGTTCCTCCCTCAGCAGGAAGAATACCAATGAATGTTCCAATACCTGAAGATCTTAGAATTGTCTTTGCACAATTTTTAAATTCTGAAATTGAGGGAAGCTTAATTGCTGAAAATTTAATCCTCTCTAACAGTAATTCACTTTTAGATGCTTGAACCAAAATCTCAGACATTGCAAATAAACCTATTAAGACTGGAACAAAGCTTATTCCTTCAAATAATTCTGCTACTCCAAATGTAAATCTAGATACACCAGTTGTTAAATGAACTCCTATTGTAGCAACAAACAAACCAATTAAACCACCAATTAAATTTTTTACAGGTGATTTAGAACTAATTGATGCAAGCATGGATAATCCAAATATTGCTAGTGCAAAATACTCTGGCGGACCAAACTTATATGCAATTCTTGCCAAAGTTGGTGCGAATATAATTAAGACAATAAGAGATAGTATTCCTCCAACCACGCTTGATACAGCTGCCATTCCTAAAGCTCTTCCAGCTTCACCTTTTTGTGCCATTGGAAAACCATCAAATGCAGTAGCAGCAGCTGGTGGTGCTCCTGGAGCATTGATCAATATTGCAGTAATTGAACCACCAAAAGTACCTCCACAATATAAAGCTGCCATTGCAGCAATTGCTTGGCTAGGTTCTAAGTAAATTGTAAAAGGCAATAACAATGCAATTGCCATACCCGAACTAAGTCCTGGTAACGCCCCTATCAAAACTCCTACTATAGTAGATCCTAAAATTAGACCAAATGTCGTATAATTTAAAATTAGTGAAATATTTGACAAAAAATCCATTAGTAAAAATTCCTTATAATAAATTCCTCAAGAATTCCTTGTGGAAATTTCAGTTGTAGAACTAATGTAAAAAAAGCAAATACAAATATTGATATTACAAGAGAATAAAAAAATATTTTTATATAATCTTTCCTTTGCCACAAAATTGGCATTAACAGTGTATAAAGGAAAATAGATATCAAAAATCCTAATTTATCTGCAATCAAAACTATAAATAAAGTATATGCAAATGTTACAAAAGCATTTCTTCTTATCATTTCTTTAGTATCAGATTTTAGTTTTTTGTTCTGTATTAACTGAAAAATAGAAAGAAAAATTATTAATGAAAAAATTAATCTTGGCATCATAGTGGGCTGCATTCCTTGAGCCAATATTTCTGGCACTTCATCAAAAGTGAAAGTATATGCAAATAAAGCTACGGAAATTATAATTATTACACTGAGAATTTTTATATCTTTTATCATTATGGTGACTAACGGGGGACTACTCCCCCGTTATTTTTTTGAAATTATTTAGCTAAACCTAAACTTACCAAAGCAGCACGTGCTTCTTTATAAATAGATTTAATTTCTGCATCCCATGCTGCAGCTCCCGCAACACTTGACGAGTCTAATCCAGCACCTTGTAGGTAATTTTGATAAACTGGATGCTTCATAGCTTTTAAGAAACCTTTTTCAAGAGTATTGATGGTTTCTTGTGGCGTTCCTTTAAGAACAACTACACCTCTAACAGTAGCAAATGATGCATTGATCCCCTTCTCTTTTAAAGTAGGAGTATCTGGTAAAGCTGACATCCTTTGATCAGACATAACAGCTAATACTCTTAATTCACCTGCATCTAATTGATCTTTACCTTCGTCTAAGTTTAATCCAGCAGCCTCAATTTGATTTCCAACCAAGCTAGTCATTATAGCTCCACCACCTTCAAATGGTACAAAAGCAATTTTCGTTTTTGCTTCTCTTGCAAAAATTAAACCTGAAATATGGTCAACACTTCCAACGTTTGTTCCACCATACTTAATTGGTTTTTTATTCCCTGCTTCAATCAAATCTTCAATAGTTTTGTAAGGGCTTTTTGCATTTACAAATATAACAATTGGATCAACAGTTGTTCTAGCAACACCCACAAAGTCATCAATTTTTAATTCAGCATTTCCTCTAGCCATTCTAAATAAGTGAGTTGGAGTAATTGCTAAGACAGTATGACCGTCTCTTGGCTTTGATTTAACATAAGCCATAGCTTTGTTACCACTGTCTCCTTTTTTTGGAGTTATGTAAGCATTATTTTTTAAATTTTTTCTTGTTCTAATAAGCAACATTCTTGCAGTTGTATCTGTACCACCGCCTAATCCAGCGTGTGTTACAACTTCAATTGGTTTTGAAGGGAAGCCATGGCCATCAGCGACAGCTATATTCCCTAATCCAATAAATGAAGTTACTACTAATATTGCACTTAGAAGCAAATTAAACATTTTTTTCATTATTTCCTCTCTTAAGTTAATAAAGAATTAAACCAAAGTGACCTTCTTAATACAAGGTCTAATTAACCACACCTATTGGAGTTTTAGAGAATAGGTCTAACTAACCTATTTAAAAAAATTAAATAATCGCCATATATAACCCATGGAAAATCTAAATAAGCATCATAAACCACAAAATTTAAGTGATAAAATTGCTTTTGCATTTACAAAATTTTTAAGATTCTTGGCTGATACTTTTTTCAAAAAAAAGTATGGGCATAGAGCTGTGGTATTAGAAACTGTAGCTGCTGTACCAGGTATGGTGGCAGGAATGTTGTTACATTTAAAATCTTTAAGAAAAATGCAAGATGACAAAGGTTGGATCAAAATTCTACTTGATGAAGCTGCAAATGAAAGAATGCATTTAATGACTTTTATTAAAATTGCAAAACCAACCTTTATAGAAAGATTAATTATAATGATTGCACAATTTATATTTATTTTGATGTATCTATTTATATATTTAATATCACAAAAGACTGCTCATAGAATTGTTGGGTATTTTGAAGAAGAAGCCGTCATAAGCTACACTGAGTATCTAAATGAAATAGAGGAGGGTAAAATTGAAAATATTAAGGCTCCTGAGATAGCAATAAATTACTGGAACCTTCCGTTAAATTCTAGACTAAAAGATGTAGTAAAAGTGATTAGAGACGATGAAGCTGGACATAGAGATGTGAATCATAGTTTTGCTGACATTTTAAATACAAAGAAGAATAAAGTTTTTAATGAAGAAGAAAATTATAAAGTTAAAGAAAAAGTTTAATTATTTAAATTTACTTGGTTAATTATCTTTACCAATAAAATATATTCTATTTAATTTGTTTTTGTTTATACAAAGAAATGCCTTTTTCAATTTTGTTTTTATAAGACATTTTAAAGCTCTCTAACTGCCAACCTGAAAGTCTTTTTTCAATTTCTTTTAGATTGCTATTTTTCCAATCATCTGTTGTTTCAGGGTCTTTCCAGATTTTCTTTTCTTCATCAGATCTTCCACATCCATAACATAGACCTGATACTGGATCAGTTTTACAAATACTTATACAGGGGCTTACTATCACTTAATCTTAGGAGAAAGCGTCTATCCAGTTACCTTGTGTAGATGCTTTTGAATATTCAGTGGCTCTACCTTCAAAGAAGTTCATATGCTCTACCGCATTTAACATTGTATCTAACCATGTTAATGGATTTTTCTGAACATCGTATATTGGTTCAAGACCTAACTGGGTTAATCTTCTATTTCCAATGAACCTTATGTAATCTTTAACTTCTTGAGCAGTTAATCCTTGCATTGGACCCATTTCAAAAGCTAGATCAATAAATGCATCCTCATGTTCAATTATAGTTCTGCAAGCTTCATAAAGTTCTTTTTTAAGTTTCGGAGTCCAAATTTCAGGGTTCTCTTTAATGAACTCTTTAAAAATTCTAATCATAGAATTACAATGAAGAGTTTCATCTCTTACTGACCAAGTAACTATCTGACCCATTCCTTTAAGTTTGTTATGTCTTGGAAAGTTTAATAAAATTGCAAAACTTGCAAACAATTGAAGACCTTCTGTGAAGGCGCTAAATACTGCAACAGTTTTTGCGATATCTTCTTTTGAATTTACATTGAAGTTTTGCATGTAATCATATTTATCTTTCATCTCTTTGTATTTCATGAATGCAGAATATTCAGATTCTGGCATTCCAATTGTATCTAATAGATGTGAATAAGCTGCTACATGGACTGTCTCCATAGAGGCAAATGCTGTCATCATCATTAAAACTTCTGTAGGTTTAAATACAGTTGTGTAATGTCTTAAATAACAGTTATTAACTTCAACATCTGCTTGAGTAAAAAATCTAAAAATTTGAGTTAGTAAGTTTTTTTCAGACTCAGAAAGATTTTTTTGCCAATCTCTAACATCGTCACCGAGTGGAACTTCCTCTGGTAACCAATGAATTCTTTGTTGAGTTAACCAAGCATCATAACACCATGGGTATCTGAATGGTTTATAGACTGGGTTCTCAACTAATAAACCCATTTTTTTTGGTTCTACAATTTTTTGTTTTGCATCTTTTAGACTTTCTACTGACATGATAAACACTCCTCATATTCTGGTTGTTGATTTTCTTGTTTCTTAGATTTGTAAACATTTGCAGTTACATCTGTAGAATTTGCATCGTTTACGTTTTCCGCTCTTTGTATTGATTTAGATCTGCAGTAATAAAGGCTCTTCAATCCTTTTTTCCAAGCTTGGAAATGGATTTGGTGTAAGTCCCTTTTATGAATATCTGCAGGTATAAATATATTTATTGATTGTGCTTGAGAAATATGAGGAGTTCTATCTGCACCTAACTCCACGATCCATTTCTGGTCTAGTTCAAAAGCTGTTTTAAATACGTCTTTTTCTTGTTGTGTTAAAAAATCAAGATGAGAAATTGAACCTTGATTGGTTGTGATACTTGACCATGTTTCATCATCATTTTTACCGTGCTTCTCTAATAATTTACTTAGATATTTATTTCTAACATTAAATGATCCGGACAAAGTTTTATGTGTATAACTATTTGCTGCAATTGGTTCAACACCTGGAGATGTTCCACCACAAATAATTGAAATTGAAGCAGTTGGAGCTATTGCAGTTTTATTTGAAAATCTTTCATTAATACCATAATCAGCAGCATCTGGACATGCACCTCTTTCATCAGCTAAATCTTTAGAAGCTTGATCAACCTGTTTTTGGATGCTTTCAAATATTTTTTTATTCCAAACTTTACTCATCACAGATTCAAAAGGAATCATTTTTTGTTGGAAGAATGAATGAAGTCCCATAACACCTAGGCCAACACTTCTCTCTTTTAATGCTGAATAAACTGCATCACTAAATGACTCAGGTGCTTTTTCAGTAAAGTCCGTTAATACATTATCTAAAAATCTCATTACGTCTGGAACAAAGTTTTCATCGTCTTTCCATTCATCATAAGTTTCTAAATTTAAAGATGATAAACAACATACTGCCGTTCTATCTCTGCCCTCTTTATCAATTCCTGTTGGTAAAGTTATTTCACTGCACAAGTTAGACGTCTTAACAGTTAAACCAGCAAGCTTATGATGTTGAGGTATCATTCTATTAACTGTATCAATGAAAACAATATAAGGTTCTCCAGTTTCAATTCTTGCAGTTAATAATCTAATCCATAAATTTCTTGCAGAAACAGTAGCTTGTACTGATTGATCTTTTGGACTTTTTAGTGCCCATTGTTCATCTAGCTCTACGGCTCTCATAAATGCATCTGAAACTAAAACACCGTGGTGTAAATTTAATGATCTTCTATTTGGATCACCACCAGTTGGTCTTCTCATTTCAATAAATTCTTCTATCTCTGGATGATCAATTGGAAGATAACAAGCTGCAGATCCTCTTCTTAAAGAACCTTGACTGATCGCCATTGTCAAAGAGTCCATAACTTTGATGAAAGGAATAATGCCTGAAGTTTTTCCAACTCTTCCAATTTTTTCTCCAATAGATCTTAAGTTGCCCCAATAACTTCCAATACCTCCTCCTTTGGCAGCCAACCAAACATTTTCACTCCATAGATCTAATATTCCAGTTAAGCTATCCCCTGCTTCATTTAAGAAACAAGAAATTGGTAAACCTCTTTTTGTTCCACCGTTTGATAAAACTGGTGTCGCTGGCATGAACCATAAATTACTTATGTAGTTGTAAAGTCTTTGCGCGTGTAGGTTGTCATCTGCATAATGACTCGCAACTCTTGCAAATAAATCTTGGAAAGACTCGTTTTCTCCAAGGTATCTGTCACTTAGTGTTGCTTTTCCAAAATCTGTTAAATTATTATCTCTAGATCTATCTATTTTAATAGTTATCCCTTTAGAATTTTGAAACAACTCTGTGTTGTTATTTAGTGAAAATAAGTCCGGCCTTTTGTCATTATTGCTGATTTTTTCCGCTGGTTTATAATCAGAGACAGCCTTCCTGATTGCCTGAGACAATATTTTGTTCATTAAACTCCCTTTTATTCTTTATACTAAAAAATCTAGTAAATAACTAGATATAGTGTGTAGATTTACCTAATATACTATATAAATTGTAAATCAATAGAACATTTATAGAACTTATTAAATATTTATCAATAAAAATTTTAAAAAAATGTACATATATCCACATGAATAATTCGGGAAAAATTGATCCCTACGGCTTTCGGGAATATGACGCACGATGGGTATACGAAAAAGACATAGATGACGATGGAATCGTTCAACTTGGTAAAGGTCTTGGAACTCAAATAATTAATCATACAAAGAAAAACAATCCTAGAATTATAGTTGGCCAAGATTATAGGTCTTACAGTGAACATATCAAAGAAAAATTAAAAGAGGGCATGGTTTCAACTGGGTGCAAAATCGAAGATATAGGATTATCTTTATCCCCAATGGTTTACTTCGCACAATTTAATTTAAATTCAGATGCAATAGCTATGGTTACAGCTAGTCATAATGAAAATGGTTGGACGGGTGTAAAAATGGGTATCAAAAAAGGACTTACTCATGCACCTGAAGAAATGAAAGAACTAAAAGATATTACTCTTAATCAAAAATTTATTAATGGTAAAGGTAATGTTAAAAAAATTGATGATTTTCAGAATGTTTATAAAAATGATTTGATAACAAAAAACCCATTAAATAAAAAAATTAAAGCTGTAGTTGCTTGTGGCAATGGAACAGCAGGAATATTTGCACCAGAAATTTTAAGAAGTATTGGGTGCGAGGTAATTGAACTTGATTGTGAACTTGATTGGACTTTTCCAAAATACAACCCAAATCCTGAAGACTTAGAAATGTTACATGCAATTTCTTCAGCAGTTAAAGAAAATAATGCAGATATTGGATTTGGTTTTGATGGAGATGGGGATAGAGTTGGGGTTATAGATGATAAAGGTAATGAAATCTTTTCAGATAAAATAGGGCTATTAATTGCTAGAAATCTTTCGAAAGATCATAAAAATAGTAAATTTATTGTTGATGTAAAATCGACAGGACTTTATTCCAATGACAAAATATTAAAAGAAAATAAATGTGAAACAATTTATTGGAAAACCGGTCATTCCCATATCAAAAGAAAGGTAAATACCGATAACGCTTTAGCAGGATTTGAAAAAAGTGGTCATTTCTTTTTTAATAAACCTTTGGGATATGGCTATGATGATGGAATTAATTCAGCAATACAGGTCTGTAAGTTACTCGATAAAAATAACAAAAAAATGAGTGAAATACTTGGTGAATTACCAACAACTTATCAAAGCCCGACAATGGCTCCCTATTGTAAAGATAGTGAAAAATATGATGTAGTTGAGAATTTAGTTACAGAAATAACAAATATTAAAGAAAATAAAACTAAAGTAGATGATCAAGAAATCAGAGAAATATTAACTGTTAATGGAGTAAGATTTTCTTTTGACGATGGGTCTTGGGGATTAATTAGAGCATCTTCTAATAAACCATCTTTAGTTGTAGTTACCGAAAGTCCAACCTCCGAAGATAGAAAAAAGAAGATTTTTGACTTTATTGATAATCTCCTTCAACAAACTGGTAAAGTTGGGGATTATGATCAAAAAATTTAAAATTCAACTATAAAGAGTTAAGAAAAAATTAGAGAATCGATTAATATTAAGATGAGGTGGCGGAGGGAGACTGAAACCACCTCGTCTCCTAAGTCACTAAAAATCTATATAGAAATAAAGTACCAATAACATAAAGAAAAACACCAAATAATCTTTGTGTTTTAACTCTATCTAGATCTTGAACTGTTTTTGCTCCAATCCTTGCCATGAATGTTGTTATTGGAACAAATATTATAAATGCAGGTATATTAATAAATCCTATGCTTAATGGGATATCAGCTTTTAACATCAAACCAGATGTAAAAAATCCAATTGATCCAAATAAAGCTATTATAAATCCAATGGCTGCAGAGCTTCCTATTGCTAAGTTAATAGGATAACCAAAGTATCTTAGTATTGGAACATTCATCATAGCTCCTGTTATGCCCATAGGAGCAGATATTAATCCTGACAAAAATCCAAATATTATTCTTGGGAAAATATTGAATTTTTTCTTAATTTTTTTTTTCTTTTCACTTTGTAACAACAAGTAAGCTCCAAAAAAGTAAACAACTGCAGAAAAAAAAAATAACAATGTTTTAGTATTCATCAATGCCGCCATCAATGTTCCAGAGAAAACTCCAATTATTACAAATGTTCCATAATTTTTAATAATATTAAAATCAACAGCATTATATTTTCTGTGAGTTAATACTGATGCTGTAGCAGTTAGAATTGTTATTGAAAAAGCTGTCCCTACAGATAAATGCATTAAATAATCTTTATCAACGTCAAATGCTTCAAATACAAAAAATAAAAATGGAACTGAAATTAATCCTCCTCCGATACCAAAAAAACCTGCAAAAAAACCAACCGGAACAGCGGCTGCCATCATTAAAAAAATAAAATAAATATTATTAATCTCTAAAAGAGTATTATTCAATTTGCCCTGCCGATATACTTTGTGGATTAAATTTTACTTTATCCATTATGTGATCAATTTTCTTAACATCGGCGTCTCTTACACACATATTTTCACTTAAATATCTTTTCCAAAAACTAGAACCTGTTTGTCCATGGAATAAACCAAGAGTATGTCTCATGATTTGATTTAATCTTGTACCTTTTTTAATTTCTTCTTTTACATACTTAATTAGTTTCTCAACAACTTCTTGTCTTGTCAAAATTTCACTATTATTAAAAATTTGGTTCTCAATATCTGCTAACATGTAAGGGGAATGATAAATTGACCTTCCAATCATCACACCATCTACATTATCTAAATGTTCTTTGATTTGATCAGTAGACGTTATTCCTCCATTAATTATTATTTCTAAATCTTTAAAATCTTTTTTCAATCTATTTACGTATTCATATTTCAAAGGTGGAATATTTAAATTTTGTTTAGGTGTAAATTTTCCTAACATTGCTTTTCTGGCATGAATTATAAAAGTTTTAACACCTGTTTCTTTTAAAATATTCACAAAATTATATAAATTTTCGTATTGATCAACATTGTCATATCCAATTCTAGTTTTAACTGTTACAGGAATTGATGTTTTTGAAATCATTTCACTTAGACAATCAGCAACAAGATTAGGTTCTTGAATTAAACAAGCCCCAAATCTATTTTTCTGAACTTTTTTACTTGGACAACCTAAATTTAAATTTATTTCATCATAACCAAATTCTTCACCTAAATATGCTGCATTTCCTAATAGTTTTGGAGAAGAACCACCAAGTTGCAGAGCAACAGGTTTTTCCCTCATATCAAATTCTAATAGTTTCTTTTTATCTCCTCTATCAATAGCTTCTGAGACAATCATTTCAGTATAGAGAAGAACATTTTTACTGATTAATCTTAAGAAAAATCTTTCATGTTTGTCTGTGCAATCCATCATAGGAGCAACAGAAACTGTTCTATTTAATCTAGACATATTTTTTGAGTTTGCTTGATAAATTAATTTTCTTTTCGTTTACATACTCTTGATGATTTTGCTCAATTTTTCCAAGTTCATATTTGTAATTAACCATTATTCCAAATGATCTTTTAAAACCTACATCGGACACATTTGCATTTATTACAATATCGTCAATTTCTGCACCGTTGTTTAGATGAAATCTACAAACATCATTAATTGGAAAACCTAGATCATTTTTTTGAATAGCTAAATAATTTAAAGCAATTTTTGTAAGTAAATCTTTATTGTCTATAAATTTTCTATCTCCAATTTTTAATCCTAATGATTTTAGAAATTCAACTTTAGGAAAGTTTTCTTTTTTAACTATTTCTCCTAATTTTTCATTATCTAAAGACTTAACCCAATCGGCAAAACCTATCATTGGAGAGAGTGTTCCAAAATTCTTTACATCAGTTAATTCTTCTTGCAACTCATAGACTACTCTTTTGATTAAAAAATTTCCTAAAGTAACCCTAGATAGTCCCTCTTGACAGTTGCTAATTGAATAAAATGTTGCGGTGTCATAATTTTCTTTTTTCTCATTATTAGGTCGTGTCAACTCTTGAATGGACTTAGCCAAACCTTTGGTTAATGCAATCTCAACAAAAATAATTGGTTCTTCATCTAAAGCAGGGTGAAAATAAGCAAAAAATCTTCTATTTTCTCCAAGTCTAATTTTTAATTCATTCATATCTTTCATTGAATGAACTTTCTCATATTTTAGTAATTTTTCTAATATTGCTGCTTTAGTATCCCATGTAATTTTTCTTAATTTTAAAAATCCAGGATTAAACCAATTTTTAAAGATATCTATGAGATCATAGTCTAAATCTTTTAATTCTGGATTTTTAATTAGAAAAGTTTGTAAATCCTCTCTTAAAGAAACTATTTCTGGTGTACCATTTGGTGCCATATTTAATCTTTTAAATAATTCTTTTCGTTTACCTGATGATATTCTTGATAAATTTAAAATTGACCTACTATTTTTGTTTTGACTATAATCTTTTATTGCCTCATCTATGCTATCTGAATTTGGTTTATATTTTTCATTAACTTGTAATAAGAATTTTAATTTTTCATCGTAAGACAAGTTATGATACCTAAACAAGACATCTCTTGCTAATGTAATTCCAAAAGCTGCTCCTTTTGATGATAACAGGTCATCACATAGCTCAATCAAATCTCTTTTTTTAGAGAATTTTTTTAATGATTTTTTCTCTAAAATTTTTTGACCAGCATCAGCAATTGTCTCGAATATTCTTTTTATATTTAGCATTGTGTTTTTTATATATTAAAAACCTAAACTTTTACCCATTATTTTGTCAGGTAACCAGGTCACAATCTCAGGAAAAATACACAAAATAAGTATAGCTAAAGCCATAATTATCATAAATGGTATAGATCCCTTTAAAATTTCTGACAAACTAACATCAGGTGTTATACCCTTTATTATATAAAGGTTTAATCCAACGGGTGGAGTAATAAGACCAATTTCCATATTAATTGTAAATACAATTGCAAACCAGTACGGATCAAATCCCAGTTGAGTTATAACTGGCAATAATATTGCTGAAGTCATAACAATTACGGCAACAGGGGGTAAAAAGAAACCTGCAATCAAAAGAAATATATTTATTAAAATAAATACTACCCATTTATTAGAGCTCATCTCTACCATACTTTGAGCTAATGATTGAGTTACGTAAAGTTGTGATAATGTAAATGCAAAAAGATAAGAAGCTGCGATGATAAACATTATCATTACGCTTTCTTTCATTGAAACTTTAACAATATTCCATATTTTTTTTGGTTGATAAATCTTGTAGACGACTGCAATCAAAACAAAAACTAAAAAGGCTCCAACCCCTGAAGCCTCTGAAGGAGTAGCAACACCACCATATAAAACATATAAAACACCAGCAATGATTGCTAAGAAAGGAAGTATTCTTGGCAGAACTTCAATTTTTTCTTTAAAAGTTGGAGGCGTTCTATTCTTTAAAGCTTTAGCTGAGTCTTTATCTATAAAATAACTGTGTATAAGTGCCCAAATAGCAAACATGCCTGCAAGCATAAATCCAGGTATCAATCCACTTAAAAATAATCTTCCAATAGATGTTCCAGTTGCAATTCCATAAACAATTAAAACAATGCTTGGAGGAATTAATACTCCTAAAGTTCCACCAGCTGCTATAGTTCCTGTTGCAATTTGATCTGAATATCCTCTTTTTCTCATTTCAGGAATTCCCATGGTACCAATTGCAGCACAGGTTGCGGGACTTGATCCACTTAGTGCAGCAAAGATTGAACAAGCTCCTATATTAGAAATAACCAAACCTCCAGGTACTCTCCATAACCATCTGTCCAATCCTGTATATAAATCTTTTCCTGCTGGGGAATTAGCAACTGCCATCCCCATTAATATAAACATTGGTATTGAAAGTAGGACAAACGAATTTAATCCCGCATAGAAAGTTTCAGCAAAAACATCTAGCATTTGGAAACCTTCGAAAGCAACTAAAAGAGCTATTGATACAAAGCTTAAACCAAAAGCAATTGGTATTCCGGAAAATAATACTATCAAAGTAAAAACAGCAACAATTATTGCAATTATTAATGGATCCATTAGTTAGTATCCTTTTCGTCTGTAAGCTTAATAATTTCTGCTATATATTGTAAAATCATTAATGCAGCACCTATCATCATTGACGAATATGGTACCCACAATGGAGGATCCCAAACCGTTCCTGTTGAGTAATTTTTAGTAAACGCTTCCTCAACCATTAAAAAACCAAAATAGAATAAAATTAAGAAGAATAATAAACTGACTAATGAGGTAAAAATTTTAAGTCTTAATATATTTTTTTTTGATAAGAAATCATAGATCCACTCCATACTCACATGAGCTTTCTCACTTAAAACATATGCACTTCCAATAAATGTTGAAGCAACTAGAAGCATTGTAACTAGCTCAGTTTGCCATGTTATTGCTCTTTGAAAAAAGTATCTTTCAAAAACTAATTCTACAATTACAAGAATTGATAACAGTAAAGCTAGAACTGCAAAAGCTCCACAAGCTCTTGCAACATAATCACAGAATTTTAAGTATTTTTCTTTCATAAAAAAAACCCCTACTTACAGAGAATAAATAGGGGTTCTTTATATATTATTTTATTTAACTGCTAAAGCCATTTCCATTAGCTTATCGCCACCTGGAACTTTTTCAGCAAAAGCTTTGTGAGATGATTTTATTGCAATATCAACCCATGCAGCATGATCATTAGCATCCATATATACTAATTTAACACCTGCAGCTTTATACGCTTCTTCAAACTTTTTATCTAAGTTTTCTACTTGAGCTGTCATATATTTCTCAGCAACTTTTCCTGCTTTCATTAAAGCATCTTGTTGCTTTGAGTTTAATTTATCAAAACTCATTTTCGACATCAAAATTGGCTCATACATAAACCATAAACCAAACTTTCCTGGAGGTGTTGCACATTTAACTTGTTCATAAATTTTATAACTTACAAAACTTCCTGAACTAGTATTTGCACCTGTTAATACACCAGTTTGTAATCCAGTATAAATTTCAGATGATGGCATACTTTGTATACCTGCACCAGCAGCTTCTAACATTTGGTTAAAAGCTTTACCTGCAGCTCTCATCACTTGTCCTTTAGCATCACTTGGATTTTTGATACATTTAGTTTTTGATGCGAAACCACCACCTAACCATGCATCAGACAATACAACGACACCAGCATCATTAATTATTTTTTTAATCTCTGTCATCATTGGACCTTTATTAAATCTCAACGCATGATCATGATTTTTTACAGTACCTGGCATCAATGTAGCATCAAATTCTGGATGGAATTTTGATGCATAAGCTAATGGAAAAGCAGAAATATCTAATTGACCTGTTGTCATAGGTTTCCACTGTTCTTTTGGCTTATAAAGTGACTTAGCTGGATAAATTCTAATTTCTAAATCAACGTTTGCTTTTTTTACTTCATCAGCAATAATTTGTACCATTTCATGACGTGGGTCAAAAGAGCCATCAGCTCTTGGTGTTCCTGGCCATTGGTGACTTGCTTTTAATGTAACCGCATATGCAGATCCCACTATTGAAAAAGCTATAATTATTGAAGACAAATATAATGTTATTTTTCTTAACATAGTTTTCCCCTTTTTATTTATAATGATGATATTAAATTGAACTTGAACAGAAGAGTCAATATAAGGAAATGACATACTTATTATGGATGGTCCTTTAAAAAATTTATTAGTTGTTGATCTTACTAGGGTTTTAGTAGGTCCATATTGTACAATGATTTTATCTGATCTCGGTGCACGTGTAATTAAAGTAGAAGCACCAGAAATTGGTGACGATTCAAGAAAGTTTGGACCTTTTGTAAAAGACTATTCAGCATATTTTATGTCACTGAATAGAGGAAAAGAAAGCATTGCTCTTAATTTAAAAAATGAAGATGATAAAAAAATCTTCGATAAAATTTTAGCAAAAGCAGATATTTTAGTAGAAAATTTTAAACCAGGTACATTAGAAAAATGGGGATATGGTTGGAAAGATGTAAGCAAAAAATATCCAAAATTAATATATGCATCTGCATCTGGTTTCGGTCAGACTGGCCCTTTAAAAAAATTACCCGCTTATGACATGGTAGTTCAAGGAATGGGTGGACTGATGAGTGTTACAGGTCATCCAAATAGTGAACCAACAAGAGTTGGAACATCAATTGGTGATATTACTGCAGGCCTTTTTACTGCAATCGGAATTAATGCAGCTTTGTATGATAGACAAAAAACAGGTAAGGGAATGTTTATAGATGTTTCAATGTTAGACTGCCAAATTGCGATTTTAGAAAATGCAATTGCAAGATATTTATCTAAAAATGAAATTCCTAAACCGATGGGATCTAGACATCCTTCAATCGCTCCGTTTGAGGCATTTAAAACAAAAGATAGTTATATAATCATCGCTGCAGGTAACGATAAATTATATGAAAAACTTTGTGAAGTATTAGGAATACCTGAAATGGTTAGTGATAAAAGATTTAATACCAATTCACTCAGATGTGAAAATATGAATGAACTAAAATCAATTTTTGAAGATAAACTTTCTTCAAAAAATACTTCGGAATGGGTAAGTGAAATGGAAAAATTAAAGATACCTTGTGGACCAATATTTAATATTAAAGAAGCAGTAGAAAATCCTCAAGTAGAGGCGAGAAACATGATTGTTAAGGCCTATCATAAAGTAGTTGGTGATTTTAGATTAGCAGGCAATCCAATAAAGATGTCTTCATATGTGGATAAAAGCACTAGAGGGGATATTCCTGATCTAGATGAACACAGGGAAAAGATATTAAAAGAGTTTTCTTAATTAAGAATTATTTTCTTCTTCGTTTACTTTTTCTGAAACTTGTTCTTCTGCTTCTGAAACTTGATCTAGTGACACATCATCATTTTCTTCTGCATCACTTGGAGCTTCTACATTAACATCAGGTTGAGCTGATGGTGATAGTTCAGCAAGATCTTCTTTTGAAACTTGAATTTTTTCAGGAATTTTTCTAGCTCTTTTAGAAGGAAGAATTGGTACACCACTTTTAGAAATCTCACCTTTATAAAGATTTTCAAAATCATCTCCAATATCCTCATCTTCGTCATTAGTATCGTCAACTTGCTCTACGTGTTTTCTTAGTTTATAAACTGCAGCTTCTGTTAAATCTGGAACTTTAATTGTTTCCTCAGCTATTTCTCTTAAAGCAATAACTGTGTGCTTATCGTTATCTCTATCCAATGTAGGTTCTATTCCTGAATTAAGTTGAGTAGCTCTTTCTTTAGCAACCAAAACTAATTCATAAGGGCTATCTACTTTATCTATACAGTCTTCAACGGTAACTCTTGCCATGGGCGTTTAAATATACTCCAAGATCTACAAAATCAAGTATTTTTACACTAAAATTGGATTTAATTTTTTTCTAACTAAAAAAAGAAGGATAAAAGAAATAAGTATATAAAGTGCAGATATTATAGCAATTTTCTCAATTGAAAATCCAATATCAATTAAAATTCCAAAAAGAGCAGTTCCGAAAGCTGTTGAAAAAACCATAAGTGCAGTGGTCAGAGCTTTAATAGATCCAATATGCTTTACACCATAAACTTCAGCCCAAGTAGAAGACCCCAAAACATTTGCCAAACCATTTGATATTCCAATTAAACCTAAAAATATAAATGCAGTAAATTGTGCATCAAAATAAATAATTACAAAAGTAGATAGAAATAAAGGAATATTCATAAAAATTAAAAGTTTTCGACTTGTGAATTTATCAATTAAAAAACCAGATATTAAAAGTGTAATTACTGAAAATACTGAATAAGACATAAAAGACTGAGCAATTACAAATGGTCCCCAGTTTTTTGATTCTGTAATAAATGACTGATAAACAAATACACCAGTTGCAATCCAAGGCATAGCCAGCATATTCATGCTTACTATATAAAATTTATAATCTTTTATTACTTCAATTCTTTTCCATTGCTTAATATTTTCCTCTTTAAATTCTTCACCTTCAGTACTTTCTCTTGTATCAAGTTTAACAGTTCGAACTAAAAAGAATGATGCAATCGGTAAAAATATTAAAATTAATAAAGAAATTACTGTCCAAATATTTTGCCAAGTTGTTAATGACAACAAAAATACCATTAGAACGGGTAAAATAAATTCAGCGCTAGATAAACCAAACCAACAAATGCTTAATGCCCTACCCCTAGATTTTGTAAAATATCTTGAAACTGTTGTTGTTGCAGTATGAGACATCATTCCTTGTCCTGAAAACCTCATTAAGAAAATTGCAATGAATAAAAAAACTATAGATGAAATTTTTGAAAAGAAAAAACAAGAAAACGATAAAATTAACGTTACATAGATTGCAAATCGGAAAATATTTATATCATCAATTTTCTTTCCAACCCAGATAAGTAATAAACTACTGCACAATGTTGCTGATGCATATATTGAGCCAAATTGTCCATGAGTTATCGAGAGTGTCTCTCTTATACTTGTATTGAATATTCCAAGAAAAAAACTCTGTCCAAAGCTTGAAAAAAATGTAAATATAAATCCAAATACAATTACTTTTAAACTTAAATTTTTAAACATAAAAAAATATGACTTCTAAAGTTGCTTTCATAGGTCTTGGTGTAATGGGTTATCCAATGGCAGGATATATATCAAAAGCAGGACATAATGTAACTGTTTTTAACAGAACAAAATCAAAAGCAGAAAAGTGGATTGGTGAATACAAAGGTAATATGGCTGATACACCATCTGAAGCTGCTAAAGATGCTGATTTTATTTTTACGTGTGTTGGAAATGATGATGACTTAAGACAAGTCTCTTTAGGTGATAATGGGTTATTTCATAACGCTAAAGAAGGATGCGTATACATAGATAATTCAACAGTATCTGCTGAAATTTCTAGAGAACTTTATAAAGCTGCAAAAGATAAAGGATTTGGTTTTTTAGATGCTCCTATATCTGGAGGACAATCAGGTGCTGAAGGTGGGATATTAACTGTCATGGTTGGTGGCGATGAAAATGATTTTAAAAAAGCAGAGCCAATAATTGATTGTTATAGTAAAAAAGTAACTTTAATCGGACCATCAGGTAGTGGACAATTAACTAAGATGGTTAATCAAATGTGTATTGGTGGTTTAGTTCAAGGATTATCAGAAGCAGTAAACTTTGGAATTAATGCAGGTTTAGATATGGATAAAGTTATGGAAACTATATCAAAAGGTGCAGCTCAATCTTGGCAAATGGAAAATAGATATAAAACTATGGTTGCTGATAAATTTGATTACGGATTTGCTGTAGATTGGATGAGAAAAGATTTAAAAATTTGTATTGAAGAAGCAAAAAGAAATGGTTCACCTGTACCAGTAACTGAAATTGTTGATGGTTATTATGCTGAAGTTCAAAAAATGGGTGGAAACCGTTGGGATAGTTCAAGTTTAATAGCTAGATTAAAAAAGAAAAAGTAATTGTGTCTACCACGGTTCCCTACTACGAGGATTTTTCAGAAATAAAAAAGAAAATTTGGTTAATGCTAACTGATGCGGTTACTAATAGATCATCTCCTTTTAGAATACCTGTTTTTTCGTGTGGAAGTGAGAACGATATCGAAAGTAGAATTGTTGTTCTTAGAAAATCAGATGAACAAAATAATTTAGTACAATTCCACAGTGATATTAGATCTGATAAAATTAAAATCTTAGAAAAAAATCCTAATTCATCTTTGTTATTTTATGATAAAGATGAAAAAATTCAGGTTAGATTAAAAGTTGAAGCAATTATTAATCACAATAATGATATAACAAAACAATCTTGGGAAAAAACTCAACATATAAGTCGTAAATGTTATTTAGTAGATAATGGGCCAGGTACAGAGACTGATATTCCAACATCTGGTTTAAAACCTGAATTAGATAATTTTGATTACACAAAAGAACAAAGTGAAGAAGGATACAAAAACTTTACTGTTATACAGTGTAAAATTAAATCTATGGAATGGCTATATTTAGCTGCAAAAGGTCATAGAAGAGCTAGATTTGATATTAAAGTTAGTAAAGATACTTGGTTGGTACCGTAATGAAAAAATATGAAGCTATGGTTTTGTAATGTATGGATCCAAGGTTTCAGCCAAAAGTTTTTAATTATTTAAAAAAAAAGAGATTAACTGGAAAGTATAGCTCATTTACTATTGCTGGAGCGGCCATTGGTGTAACTTCTAAAAAATTTAAAAAATGGCAATCAACCTTTTTGGATAATTTATCAACTTCGATAAAGTTGCATAATATTAATAAATTAATAGTTATTAATCACGAAGATTGTGGTGCAGCTAAAATAATAAATGGAAAGAAAGAATTTAATTCAACTATTGAAAAGAAAATTCACGAGGATTCTTTTAAAAAAATTAAGTTAACTTTAAGTAAAAAATTTCCTAAATTAAAATTATCTTTTAAAATATTAACATTAAGAGATTAGATTATTTAATGACCTTTTGGATCTCTATTATACTCTCTAGTAGCTTGTTCGTTATTAAATAATTTCATAACCCCAGTGCCGTTTCTATCCCAATAAGTAAACTTACATCCAGATCCACCACTCCTATAGTTCCACTTGCCTTTTTTAAGATCGCTCAATTGTTTTTCTCTAAGTTTAACAAGTTTTTTATGATTATATTTTCCCCATTCATTTAGACATATTAGCTTAAAAGGATCGTAAGGATCTTTTGATGTTGGAGTTAAATAAACACTATCCTCTCCTTTTGGACAACCTTCAACATCATGAACATAAGCTTTTCCAAAAAACATATGTTTTGCATCGGTATCTTGGCCACTTGAAAAATGTGCATTTTTACTCATACCAGGAACGCAAGCAAAACCTCCACCCATAGCATGATGCACTTCATGAAGAGCTGTTTTAACCATATTATTTATATTTTTATTGTATTTGCTTTTAAGAAACATTGATGCCATTCCTACACCACCTTCTCCACCATCTGGGCTAGTTACATCAGCAAAAGTAAAATAAACTTTTTTTGGATTATTAAATCCATTTAACCAAAGGTAAGCACGATAATTATTATTTATATGTTTGTGAAGTTCTTTTCTTTTTTTATCTAATCTTATGAAGGTAACATCTAATTTTCCATCTTTTCGATAATCGTACTTATATTTTTTTACACCAGACGACCCTTTTGTTTTTTTACTAAACTTTTCAACAAGAGCATTCATCTTACTAGCAAATTCCTCAATTTTACCATTTATATCTAGCTCACGATCTTTATCACTGGCTGTTAGCATGTATATGAAATGAATTTGATAATCATCAGTTACATCAGGTTGGTCTTCAAAAAATCTACCTGGTTTTTCATCTGATGCGAATACTGATGAACTAAATAATGTAATTAATAATACTAATAATATTTTTTTCATAATCCTCTAATTATTATATTTGTCCCTTCAGAATTATCGAGTCTAATCTGTTTTATAGGTTTATATTCTTCCGAATTATACCACTCTAGCGCTCTTTCATAACTTGGAAATTTTAGAATAATTATTCTTGGAAATTTAGTTTCACCATCAAATATTTGATATTCACCATTTCTAACTAAAAATTCTCCATCAAATTTTTTTACAATTGGATTAACTTTTTCAATGTACTCTTTATAATTTTCTGGATTAGTTAATCTTAATTGTGCAATTACATATCCTGCTGGCATAGAAACCTTTTATTTCGAAAAATTTTTTTTAGTTTTAGAAACTAATTTAATAAATTAATTGTAAATAAAAAAGTAAAAATTGAAGCAAATGTTGAAATGAAAATTGCTTTAATAATATTTTTTGGACTTACATTATAAGCAGAACACATCACAATTGATGTTGCACCACAAGGACCAACACTAACCATTAGTGCGCCTGCAATATTAACTGGATTTGATAAATTAAAGAATGTGTAACCTAAGATCAATAATACTAGTGGAGATATGATCAGTTTTAATACAGAAATCGTGATGGTTAATTTATTGAAAACTTTCTTTGAATAAAAAGATAAAATAATACCAATTGCAAACAAACCAACTGGCATAACACATTCTGCTAGTCTTTTAAGAATATATTCTAATGGAGTATCATCAATATTAATATTAGAAACTCTTATAATTAATCCAATTATAATTGCTAGTATCATTGGATTTAAAATTAAATTTCTTAAAAATTGTAAAAGTTTAATTCTTTTTTTTACGGTAAGTTCTAAGAAAAAACTGACTATGGAAATTAAAACTACACTATCCATTAATATAATACCTGAAATTTGAGTTATCGTACCTCCAGTAAAGAAAATTTCTGCAATGGGTAAAACTAATATAACGTGGTTTGACAAAGCGACGGTTAAAGCCCAGATAATAGATTCTTGAACTGATCTTTTAAAAGTATTTTTAGTTAATAAAAATGTAAATATTCCACTTGTTAATTGCATTAAAAAATATGATGAAATTTGAGATACATCTATTTCCCCAACATCACTTTGCGCTACTAGCTTTATAATTAAAGCAGGAACTGCGATATAAAATGAAAATAAATTAAATATTCTAGCCTTTTGTAAATCAAATATTTTTAAAGATCCTAAAAGATAACCAATTAGAGTTATGCCTATAAAAGGTGTTAATCCAAGAAATACCTGAAACATTATTGGACTGTTATTCTATGCATAATTCTGTCGCCTTTAAACGCAGTAGCTTGATGAAGCATAGATCTATTATCCCATATTGCTAATTGGTTCTTTTCCCACTCTAAAGAATATTGAAAACTTTTTTTTAATTGGTGTTTGAATAAATAAGTTTTTAATTTTTTATCAATTTTACTGTTATCAAAACGAATAAAGTGTCCTGGACTACAATATAAAGTATATTTACTATTTATTTTTCTTATTAATTTATGCTTTGAAATAAGTTCTTTAGCTTTTTTACCCTTTTCTTTCTCTCTCTCCAATCGTGTTACAGAAATAGGTCCTTCTGATGAAAATATACATTTTTCGTTTTTAAATTTTCTCTTAAAGTTAGCTGGTAATTTTTCATAAGCTAAATATTGGGAACAAAAATCTGTATTTGCCTGACCTTTTTTTGGAACTAGTTTAGATAGTAACATAGTAAATCTAGGTGGCTTTTTAGTATAAATTGAGTCCGTATGAAATTGCTCTCCAAAACTAGGGCCTTTATCAGTAGATTTTCTTTGAACAACGGTTATTTGAGGATATTTTTTATTCAATCCTTTAAGTCTTGGATAATTTGCAAGTTTTCCAAATTTTTTTGCAAATTTTACATAATGATCAGAATTTAATTTTTGGTTTCTAAAATAAATCATCCCATATTTTGAGAGAGCAGATTTTATTTTTTTTAATGTATAATTATTAATTTTATTTAAATCACAGACTAATTCTGCGCCTATATTTTTTCTATTAGGAATAATTTTAAGCATTTTTTAAAAAGAAACTTTTTAATTGTTTAATTGTTTCTTTAGGATTTTGCTCTGGTATAAAATGTCCAGATTTCACAGCATTTCCTGAGACTTTTTTATTTGAATATTTTTGCCAAATTTTAATTGGATTAAATTGTTTGCCAATAACTCCGTTTTTTCCCCATAAAACTTGAACAGGAATATTTAATTTTTTCTTTCGATCGAATCTGTCATGATCAAGATCAATAGTAGCAGATGCCCTATAATCCTCACATGATCCATGTATTCTATTTGGTTGCTTAAAGCACTTTAAATAACCTTCTTCAACTTTTCCAAATTTATGATTACCTGACCATTTATCTAAGCAATTCTTCATCCACTTTCTTGGATCACTCATTATCATTCTTTCAGGTAACCACTTTGGTTGAATTAAGAAAAACCAATGGAAGTATGCTTTTGCAAAATCTCTAGTGGTTAGTTCATACATATCTAATGTTGGACAAATATCTAACACGCTGAGAGCAAGCACGTTTTTTCTGTGGTCCCTTGCCAATCTATGAGCAACTCTTCCACCTCTATCATGGCCTGCAACAAAAAATTTGGGATATCCTAATTTTACCATCATTTGTTTCATGTCACTAGCCATTTCTCGTTTTGAATAATTGAAATGTTTACTATCAGATTGTGGGGCTAAACTATTTCCATAACCTCTAAGATCTGCAGCAACAACTGTAAAGCTTTTCGATAACTCTGGAGCTGTTTTGTGCCACATTAAATGTGTTTGAGGGTAACCATGAAGTAATAATAAAGGTGGCCCATCTCCTTTAATTTTACAAAACACTTTCCCTTTTTTTACTTTTACGTATCTGCTATTAAAACCATCAAACATTTGTTTATTTTAATTTATATTTTTATAATTCAATCATTAATTTTAAAATTGTTCAAATACAACGTTAATAAGCTTAATTATTAAATTGAATTATCATTGATTGGATGTATACCTTCATTTTTGTGAGAATTGAAGAAGAGCTAAAACTAGATTATTCCGACGTACTTTTTAGACCTAAAAGAAGCACTCTTAAAAGTAGAAAAGATGTTAATTTAAAGAGAACCTATCGTTTTAAATACAGTAAAAACGAATGGTCTGGGATTCCTATAATGGCTGCTAACATGGATGGAGTTGGGGAATTAGATGTTGCGCAAAAGTTATCAGATTATGGGATGATTACATGCTTAACAAAACAGCATGACGTAAAAAAAATCAAACAATTTAAAAAAATTAAATCAATATATCCAAATGTAGCTTTAAGTATTGGAACTAAAAAAGAAGATTTTCAAAATTTAGATAAAGTTTTAAAAGAATTTAGTTTCATTAAGTTCATTTGTATTGATGTAGCAAACGGTTACTCAGAACATTTTAGTAAATTTTTAAAATCTGTTAGAGATAAATATCCAACAAAAACAATTATTGCAGGAAACGTTGTTACTGCTGATATGACTCAAGAATTAATTTTATCAGGTGCTGATATTGTTAAAGTTGGAATTGGACCAGGAAGTGTATGTACTACACGTATACAAACTGGAGTTGGCTATCCTCAGTTAAGTGCAGTAATAGAATGTGCTGATGCAGCTCATGGATTAGGTGCACATATAATTGCAGATGGTGGATGCACATGTCCAGGTGACGTTGCTAAAGCATTTGGTGGAGGAGCTGATTTTGTTATGCTTGGAGGAATGTTTGCAGGTCATGATGAAGGTAAAGGGAAATTAGTAAAATCTAATGGCTCAAAGTATATTGAATTTTATGGATCGAGCTCAGAAACAGCTAACAATAAACATTATGGTGGACTTTCAGACTACAGAAGTAGCGAAGGAAGAACAGTAAGAGTGAAGTACCGTGGTAAAATTAATGATACCATTTTAAATATTTTAGGTGGTGTGAGAAGTAGTTGTACGTATGTTGGAGCACCGTCTTTAAAACAATTAAGTAAGTGCACAACTTTTGTTAGAGTTACCAAGCAATTTAACGATACATTTGCTAAATAAATGAGAGAATATTCAATAGCTTCTATTGCTGGTGACGGCATTGGTAAAGAAGTTGTGCCTGAAGCACAAAAAATATTAAAAGAAATTTCTCAACAACATCAATTCAAATTAAATATAGAGGATTATGATTTTGCATCATGTGATTATTACGAAAAGCACGGAAAAATGATGCCAGATGACTGGAAAGATAAATTAATTAAACATGATGCAATTTTCTTCGGCGCAGTTGGTATGCCAGATAAATATCCTGACCACATAACACTTTGGGGTTCATTATTAAAATTTAGAAGAGAGTTTGATCAGTTTATTAATTTAAGACCTGTAAAACTTTTTGAGGGTGTAAATGCACCATTGGCTAATAAAAAACCTGGTGATATTGACATGATAATTGTTAGAGAAAATACTGAAGGAGAATACTCATCAGTTGGAGGAAGAATGTATCAGGGAACTGATAGAGAAGTTGTTATTCAAGAAACAGTAATGTCAAAATACGGAATAGATAGAGTTCAACAATTTGCTTTTGAATTAGCTAAAAAAAGAAAAAGAAAAAAATTAACAAGTGCTACAAAATCAAATGGAATATCTATTACAATGCCTTATTGGGACGAAAGATTTAATGAGAATAAAAAGAATTATTCTGATGTGGAAACTGACCAGTACCATATTGATATATTAGCTGCTAGATTTGTTCTAAGTCCTGAACTTTTTGATGTGATAGTCGCATCAAACCTTTTTGGAGATATTTTATCAGATCTAGGACCGGCTTGTACCGGAACAATTGGAATTGCTCCGTCTGGAAATATAAATCCAACGAATAAGTATCCATCATTATTTGAACCTGTACATGGATCTGCGCCCGATATTGCAGGTCAAGGAATAGCTAATCCAGTAGGACAAATTTGGTCAGCTGCAATGATGTTAGATTATTTAGGTGAAAAAGAAGCTTCTGATAGAATAGTAAAATCAATTGAATTAACTCTTAAAGATAAAGACAGTCGAACAAAAGATCTTCAAGGCTCTAGTAATACAGAAGAGTGTTCAAAAAAAATTTTAGATAATATTAGTTCAGTCTAAAATTAATCAAAATTATGAATTTACTTATAAATAAATCTATTACTAAAGTTATAATTTTATCTATATCAGGATTTTTTATTTTAGTTTGCCAAGATTCTACTGCAAAATATCTTGGAACATTAATGCCTTTAAATCAAGTAATTTGGGGCAGATTTTTTTTTCACTTTATTATTATTTTAATTTTATTTGCAATGTTAAAACCTAAGTTAAATTTAAAAAGAAATTTCAATATCAATATTATTAGGTCTATATTAATGGTTTTTGCTACTTTTTTTTTCATTCATTCCTTACAAAAATTTGACCTTGTGGATATTTATGTAGTTTTCTTCTCAGCTCCATTAATAGTATCGATTTTAACAGCATTGTTTTTAAAAGATATTCTTTCACCTAAAGGTATAATTTTAATGTTGTTAAGCTTTGGGTGCATAATTTATTCAATGAGTCCAAGTATGAAAGTTTTAAGTTTAGACTTAATTTTTCCTTTAGTGCCACCAGTCTGTTGGGCTTTATATCAATTTTTTACAAAATTTATCTCCGGTAATAATGATCCATTAGTGGCGTTATTTTATGCTGCAGTTGTAGGAGCTATTGTTTTCTCCATTTATGTAATGTTAGACTGGACTCCAATTGAGAATAAAAGATTATGGGTTTGGTTGATATTTTTAGGTGTATTAGGTTTTACTAGTCACCTTTTAATTATATTTGCAATTCAGCTATCAAATTTATCTTTTGTTACCAATTTTCAATATTCTCAATTAATTTGGTCAACATTAATCAATTTTTATATATTTGGAGTACCTTTTGATTTTAATAAAACTTTTGGAGTTATTGGAATAATTGTTTTTGGAGTTTTGTTTGTTCAGGCCGAAAGCAGAAAAAAGAAAAATTAGTTCTTAAAATCTTTATTATTTAAAGGTTTTTCTAATACCTCAACTGGATATTTTTGTTTTTCAATTTCAATATATATATTTTTGTCTTTTAATGTTTCAACTGTATTTCCAGAATTGACATATCCAAAAGAAAGATTCTTATCATAACAAAAAGAATAATTTCCTGATGTTGTTCTTCCAATAATTTTATTATCCATATAAATAGGTTCTTCATGTAGTAAAAGTGGCTCTCCAGGTTTGCTGTCTCTAAGAGTAAACATCATCATCCTTTTATCTAATTTTTGGTCTTTAATTTTTAATAAAGCATCTTTTCCAATAAAGTTAACATTTTTCTTATAACTAATTGCAAATTTTAAACCTGCTTGATACTGATTTTCCTCAGGTGAAATATCATGTCCCCAATGAACAAATCCACTTTCCATTCTCATGATATCCATTGCATGCATTCCACAATGAGATAGTTCAAAGTTTTTCCCCTCTTCAATCAAAATTTCATACAAATCTTTTGCAGAGCTACTATCAACATAAAGTTCAAAGCCTATCTCACCAACATAAGATAATCTTTGAGCCCATACTTTAATCTCTTTTGGTTTACCCCAAGGAGTATTTGAGTCAAATATAGTTATGAATTTTCCTGTTCCAAATTTAAAATTTTCATTACTGAAATCATCTTTGCAAATTTTTGAAATCATTTCTCTGCTCTTTGGGCCGAATAAACCTAAACAACAAAACTCTTCAGTAACATCAGAGAATTCAACATCTTTATCTAAATATTTTAATATGTGATATTTATCATGTTCTCTTGTTGCAGCTGAACTTACAATCCTAAAATAGTTTTTATCTATACATACGACTGTTAAATCTGTCTCTATTCCACCATCTTCATTTAACATATGAGTATAAGTTGTTTTTCCAATTTCATTTTTAATATTAGCAGTACATAATTTTTGAAGTTCTTGGTGTGTTTTTTCACCTTTTAAGTCAAACTTTGAAAAAGTTGAAAAATCAAAAAGTCCAACATTCTTCCTAGCATTTAAAGTCTCATGTTTTGCTGATGGGTACCAATTTTGATAATTAAAACTATATTCATATTTAGGGTCCTTGCTATTTAAAGAATACCACATTGGTCTTTCAAATCCTCCTGCAACTCCAAAACAAGCTCCTGCATTTTTTAATTCATTATGATAAGGCAAAAGTTTTTGATTTCTTGATGTGTTATGTTGTTTATATGGCCAGTGCATTCCATACAAATCACCTAATGTTTCTGTCACCCTTTCCATTATAAAGTTTTTTGAAGAGTGGAACTTTTGAAACCTTTTAATATCTAGTGAAAATAAATCTTCATTAATATGTCCATTCATCATCCATTCGGCTGTTACTCTGCCCGCTCCTCCTGAACTAGCAATCCCAATACTATTAAAACCACAACATGTATATAAATTTTTAACTTCTGGAGTTTCACCTAATAAATATTGAGTATCAGGGGTAAAAGACTCTGGACCTGAGAAAAATTTTCTTATTCCTGCGCTTTCCAACATTGGTAATCTATGAAATGATTTTTCTAAATATGGTTCAAAGTGATCAAAGTCATCTGGTAGTTCACCAAATGAAAAATCATCAGGCACTCTTCCAGTTTCTTTAAATGCTGGTTTTGCGTTTGGCTCAAAAATACCAACAAGCATTTTACCAGCATCCTCTTTTAAATATAAACATGCATTATAATCTCTTAAAACAGGAAGATTTTTAGGTAAATCTTTCATTGGCTCAGTGATTATATAAAAATGTTCATTAGGGTATAAAGGAACACTAACATCGATTTCTTCACCTAATTGTCTAGACCACATTCCTGTTGCCATCACTACATACTCACAATTTATGATACCTTTATCAGTTTCAACACCACTAATTCTTGAATTTTTAATTAGAATTTTTTTTACAGGGGTTTTTTCAAAAAACTTTGCACCCTCTATTCTTGCTGCTTTTGCAAGCACATTAGTTACTCCGACTGGGTCAGCCTGGCCATCTTTTGGCATATATACTCCACCTACAATATCTTCACTATGTAATACTGGATATAATTCCTTCAAACGTTTTTTATCCAAAACTTCAACTTCGACATCTGAAAGTTGTGCTGTTGTCGCTTGTCTTAGTAATTCTTGCATTCTCTCATTGGTTGATGCAACCGTGATTGCCCCGTTCTGTTTAAGTCCTGTAGACAAACCTGTGGTTTTTTCTAATTCTTTATAAAGATCTAGAGAGTATTTTCTTATTTTTGTAATTGTTGATGATGCACCTAATTGACCAACTAACCCTGCTGCATGCCATGTAGTACCTGAAGTTAGCTGATCTCTTTCAAGCAAAACAACATCTTTCCAACCAAATTTTGCAAGATGGTAAGCGCAAGAAGTTCCAGCAACACCTCCACCAATTACAACAACTTTACAGCTATCTGGCAAGGACTTAGTCATATATTAATTTGATATTAATTGATTTGCTGAAACATAATTATATCCAAATGAGTCTGCAACAGCTTTATGTGTCACGTTTCCTTTAAATATGTTTAAACCTTGTAGAAAATTAAAGTCATTATTTAAGGCTTTAACATAACCATCATTTGCTAAAGTTATCAGAAAAGGTAATGTAGCTTTATTAAGAGCTATAGTAGACGTTCTTGGTACTCCACCAGGCATGTTTGCTACACAATAATGAACAATATCATCAATAATAAAAGTTGGTTCTGCAAAAGTAGTTGGTTTACTAGTCTCAACACATCCACCTTGATCTATAGCAACATCAACAATAACAGACCCTCTTTTCATTTTTTTTAACATATTTTTTTTAATTAATTTAGGAGCTTCAGCACCAGGTATCAAAACTCCACCTACTAACAAATCACATTCAGAAATTAACTTTTCTAAATCAGTTTTATCACTTAAATTTGGTATTATTTTATCTCCAAACATTTTGCTCAGTTCATTTAATCTTTTTTCAGATTTATCTATAATATTTACCTTAGCTTTCATACCTGTTGCTATTATCGCAGCATTTTCTCCTACAACTCCACCACCGAGTATAACTACATTACCTGGATCAACACCTGGAGCACCACCTAGCAAAAGACCACGTCCTTTTTGATTTTTTTCTAAACAATGCGCACCTGCCTGAACTGACATTCTTCCAGCAACCGCACTCATTGGAGCAAGTAAAGGAAGTCTTCCATTATTATCTGTAACTGTTTCATAAGCAATACATATTGATTTGCTGTCTATTAAGCCTTGTGTCAGTTCCTTGGCTGCAGCAAGATGAAGATATGTAAAAACAACTTGATTTTCTTTTATCATTTTTACTTCACTAGATTGTGGCTCTTTAACTTTAACGATGATGTCAGAGTCGTTAAATATATCTTCAGCTGTATTAACTATTTTTGCACCGCTTGATACGTAATGATCGTTTTCAAATCCTGCTTCAAAACCTCCATTATTTTCAATTAAAACTTCGTGGCCATTAGAAGTTAATGTCTTTACACTTTCGGGAGTGAGTCCAATTCTATTTTCCTGAGGCTTTATTTCTTTTGGAACCCCTATTTTCATAGAATTAAACTAATTTTTTTTGCTTTTTGAATAGTTGGTAATACCAGTTCTTAGTTTCTCGATTATTTCATCAATATGTTTTTTTTCGCAGATAAACATTGGAGCAATAATTAAACAATCTCCAGTCGCTTTAAAGTTAACTCCTGCATCATAACAGTGTTTGAAACATGTAAATCCTGCTGCGCCAGGTTTTTTATGCATTTTTATATCAATACCACCCATCATTCCATAACCTCTTATATTATCAACAACATCAATATCTTTTAAAGACATTAAACCTTCTTGGAAATATGGAGATAAATTTTTTGCTCTATTAAAGATATCATCTTTTTCAAAAATATCTTGAACCGCTAAGCCTGCAGCTACAGACACTGGAATTCCTGAGTAAGTGTAACCATGAAACAGTTCTATTGTTCCTTTTGGAGATCCATCCATAACCGTGTCGTAAATTTCTTCTTTACACGCAACTGCCCCTAAAGGACTTATTCCATTTGTTGTTGCTTTAGCCATTGTTATAATATCAGGTGTAACTCCGTATTCTTGAGATGCAAAAGGCGAGCCTGTTCTTCCCCAACCTGTAATAACTTCGTCAAAAACTAATAAAATACCATGCTTATCGCAAATTTCTCTTAGTCTTTGCAAATATCCTTTTGGTGGAACTAAAGTTCCTGTTGATCCAGCAATTGGTTCAACAATGCAAGCTGCTATATTCTCTGATCCAAAATTTGTACAAATTCTCTCAAGGTCTTCTGCCATTTCTGCACCAGTTTCAGGTTGACCTGAAACAAATTTATGTTCTGGTAAATGTGTGTGTCTCATATGAAGAACACCCGGCATTAAAACATTGGCAAATGTTTTCACATTGTTAATCATTCCACCAACAGAAGTAGCTCCGATATTCATGCCGTGATAACCTCTTTCTCTTCCAACAAACCTAAATCTATGTCCTTCACCTCTTGCTTTATGATATGCAACTGCAATTTTAATTGCTGTTTCAACAGCGGTAGATCCACAAATTGTATAAAAAATTCTATTTAAATTTCCTGGTGTATGTTTAGAAATTTTTGTTGCAAGTTCAAATGAACCACCAAAACCTTGTTGAAATGGTTGAGCAT
>CACGWQ010000007.1 GCA_902576815.1 uncultured Pelagibacteraceae bacterium | reverse complement strand
CATTTTCTTTTGTTGATGGCATTTCTAAAGTAGGACTTTCCCAGTAAGCAGAACCTTCTAGCCACTCATAAGAATGAGTTTTTATTGAAATTAAGTAAGTCACATCAGATTTTTTAGCTCTTTTAAATGCTTCCTCTAATTCAGAAATAGATGATACCTCCTCAGATTTTGCACCCATGCTCTCTGCATGTTTAGCAAAATTAACAGGGACTAGATTTGGAGCTTTTGAACTATTAAATAGACAATTAAATTCTTTTCCACCTTTAAACAATTGTAGCCTGTTAATAACGGCATGGCCTCCATTATCACATAAAACTATTATTAATTTATTATTTGTTATAACTGATGAATAAATATCTGAATTAAAAAGTAAATAAGATCCATCTCCTACAAAAGCTATTACTTCTTTATCTGGGTTTGCCATTTTAACTCCTAATGCACCAGAAATTTCATAACTCATACAGCTAAAACCCCATTCGGTTTCATGTGTATTTAATTCTTTTGGCCTCCAAATTTGTACAACTTCTCCAACCAATCCACCTGCTGCAGTAACAGCAATGTCTGTTGGATCTGAATTACGATATATTGCTCCTACAGCGTGTGCATAACTAGGTAGTTCTTGATTAGTTGGACCGCTTTCTTTATCTACATAATCATTCCAATTTTTTAATTCATCTCTTGATTTTTTATGCCATTCATCAGGTGCTTTCCAATCTCCCAAAGCATTTGATAGCTCTTGTAAGCTTACTTTTGCATCACCTATTACTGATTGCGCCAAATGTTTGCTAGCATCAAATCTAGAGACATTAACACTAACAAGTGAAAAGTCTGGGTTCTCAAAATTTGCCCACGAACCAGTTGTGAAATCAGCTAACTTTGTTCCAACAGCAATAGCTAGGTCAGTTTGTTTTGCTAAATTATTTGCTGCTTTGCCACCAAGACCACCTATTGGACCTAAAAAATGAGAATGATCTCTCTTCATAGTAGAGTAACCCATAACTGTTTGTGTGACTGGTATATTGTGTTTAATTGCAAAATTACTTAGATCTTCCATTGCATCAGAGTAGAAAACCCCTCCACCTGAAATCAATAAAGGATTTTTAGATTTTTTAATTTGCTCAGCTGCTTGTTTTATTTGAAAATCATCAGGTCTTGGTCGTCTAATATTATGAACTCTCTCTTTAAAAAATTCCTCAGGATATTCATATGTTTCACCTTGGACATCTTGTGATAATGATAAGCAAGCTGGTCCGCAATCTGCTGGATCTAACATTATTTGGATTGCTTGAGGTAATGTTTGTAAGATTTGTTCTGGTCTTGTAATTCTATCAAAATATTTTGTTACTGGTTTGAAAGCATCGTTCTGAGTAATGCCAGGATTATTAAAATGCTCAACTTGTTGTAGAACCGGGTCAGGCATTCTGTTTGCATATGTATCTCCAGGTAAAAATAAAATTGGAAGTCTATTGCTCATAGCAACAGCCGAGGCTGTAACCATATTTGTAGATCCTGGTCCAACTGAACTAGTTGCAACAAAAAATTGTTTTCTTCTTTTAGCTCTAGCATATGCTATTCCAGTCAGAGCCATATTTTGCTCATGATGCCCTCTATAAGTTGGTAATTTATCTTGATTTTCTTGTAGAGCTTGTCCTAAACAGGCAACATTGCCATGTCCAAAAATACCAAAAGCTCCAGCAAATAACTGCTCTTTTTTACCATCTATTAAAATTTTTTGAGCAATAAGATGTTTTATTATTGCATGTGCACAAGTGAGCTTTATTTTTTTCATTATTCTATATATATATCTTTAACTTTTAATAATTAAACACAATTTAAAAAATATGTATAGCAATTTTGGTCAATTCATTGATGGTCAATGGCAACAAGCAGAAAAAAAAGAAACTTATAAAGTTATCAATCCAGCAACTGAAGAAGTTTTAGGAGAAGCATCAAAAGCATCGTCTGTTGACGTTCAAAAAGCATTAAAATCAGCAGAGAAAGGACTCGAAACTTGGAAAAATACTACTCCGTGGCAAAGGTCTTATGTAATAAGAAAAATTGCAGATTTAATGCGTGAAAGAAAAGATGTATTGGCTAAATGGCTTACACTTGAAGTTGGAAAACCTCTTAAAGAAGCAATTGGAGAAGTTGGTGGTGGAGCAGATATATTTGAATGGAATGCAGAAGAAACCAAGAGAATTTATGGTGAAACATTACAAAGTAGATTTCCAGAAACAAGAGTTCATGTTTACTATCAGCCAGTAGGTGTTGTAGCAGCACTTGTGCCATGGAATTTTCCAATAGTTTTAGCATCTAGAAAAATTTCAACTGCACTAGCTGCTGGTTGCTCAGTTATATGTAAGCCAGATGTAATTACACCTGGAGCAGTTATGGAACTTGTAAATATTTGTAAAGATGCTGGAGTTCCTGATGGAGTAGTCAATTTATTATCTGGAGACCCAGCTGAAATATCAAATGAATTACTTGAGTCAGATATAATAAAAAAAGTTTCTATAACCGGCTCAACACGTGTTGGAAAATTAATTCTTAAAAAAGCTGCTGATAAAGTTCAAAGAGTTACAATGGAATTAAGTGGCCATTCTCCATTTATAGTATTTGATGATGTTGACATGAATAAAGTTGCAGATATGGCAATAACAGCAAAATTTCGTAACAATGGTCAAGTTTGTATATCTCCAAATAGGTTTTACATTCAAGAAACAAGAAAAGAAGAATTTGTAAATGCTTTTGTAGATAGAGCAAAAAAATTAAAAATTGGAAATGGAATGGATGAAGGCACTGACTTAGGACCTTTAACAACAGCAAAACGTTTGGAAGAAATTGAAAAATTAGTCGAAACGACAAAGAGTGAAGGCGCAAAAGTTGTTTTAGGTGGGGGTAGACCTTCAGGATTTAATAAAGGTTATTATTTTGAACCAACCGTATTTGATGATGTGCAGGATAATTTTACAATTATGAAAGAAGAACCTTTTGGTCCCTTAGTACCTGTTTTAACTTTCAAGGATTTTGACGAAGTAGTAGAGAGAGCAAATAATAACGACCTAGGACTTTGTAGCTATTTATATACAAACTCAATGGACAAAGCTAATAGAGCATCAGAGATGATGGAAACGGGTTGTGTTGCAGTAAATACAGCGGCTGTTGCGGTTGCTGAAGCTCCATTCGGTGGAATAAAACAAACCGGTTATGGTCGTGAAGGTGGATCTATGGCTATAAAAGATTACCTTAATATAAAGTACACCCATATGGGTCTCAAAACCTGAGTAAATGAGAAAAAATAAAGCCAAAGAAATAATTAAAAATGGCAATGCCGTAATCAATGGTTGGTTACAAATTCCAAGTACTGTTTCGGCAGAAACAATGGCTCAACAAGGATGGGACTCATTAACAATTGATATGCAACACGGTCTTGTTGATTACACGAATGCAATGCCAATGATGCAAGTGATTTCAGCAACAGAAGTCGTGCCTTTGGCAAGAGTTAATTGGAATGAACCTGGTCAAATTATGAAAATTTTAGATGCTGGATGTTATGGAATCATTTGCCCAATGGTGAGTAATCGAAAAGAAGCAGAAAGATTTGTTCAAGCATGTAAATATCCACCACATGGATATAGAAGTTTTGGTCCAATGAGAGGGTTAATCTATGGAGGACCTGATTATGGAGATCATGCAAACGATGAAATATTAAAAATGGCTATGATTGAAACTAAAGAAGCTTTAGAAAATCTTGATGAAATTATGAGTACCCCGGGCCTTGATGGTATTTACATAGGGCCTGCTGATTTAAGTTTGGCTATAGGAGAAAAGCCTGGTTTTGACAAAGGTGAAGATACTAAAGCTTATTCAGAAATACTTAGAATATTAGAGCATGCAAAAAAAAACAGTATATTTGCTGGAATTCATAACGGAAGTACTGACTATGCAAAAAAAATGATTGAAAAAGGTTTTCAATTTGTAACAGTTGGAGCAGACTCCAGATTTATAAGTGCGGGTGCAAAAAATACAGTTGAAAATTTAAAAGGCAAAGTGAAATCAGAATTATCTAAAGCCTATTAATAAATAAAGTATAAACTTTTACGTATGAAAAAAATCTTAATAATAGGATCGATACATAATCATGGTATTGATTTACTAAAAGGTAATAAAAATTTTGAATTTGAAGTTGTAGACAACACAGATACAGAATTTTTGAAAGATAAAATAAAAGACTGTGATGGAATAAGTATTAGAACATCTAAATTGTCAAAAGAAATTATAAACTCAGCTAAGAATTTAAAAGTGATATCTAGACATGGTGTGGGCTATGACAATATAGATCTTAAAGCAACCAAGCAAAACAATATCACATTAGCAATAACAGCTACAGCAAATGCTCAAGCTGTAGCAGAACATGTTTTATTCATGCTATTCAGCATTGCAAAAAGAAATAATATGTACAACGAGACTGTAAAAACTGGAAAGTTCAGTGATAGAAATAAGCTTCCTAAAACAATTGAGTTATGGAATAAAAGTATCTTAATTGCAGGCTTTGGTCGTATTGGAAAATGCTTACTTAAAAAATGTAAGGGTTTAGAAATGAACATTTTTGTTTATGATCCTTTTGTCAGCGAAGAGGAAATTAAAAAAGTTGGTGGTACTAAAATTAATGATTTAAATGAGAGTTTAAATAAAATGGATGCAATTTCAATTCATATGCCTCTAAACGAAAATACAAAACATTTAATCAATTATGAAATGATAAAAAAAATGAAAAAAAATTGTATTTTAATTAATGCTGCAAGAGGTGGTATTATTAATGAGGATGATCTTAATAAGGCATTAAATGAAGATTTAATTTTTGGTGCAGGGCTTGATGTTTTTGAAAATGAGCCTCCATCTGTAGATAATCCATTGCTAAAAAATGAGAAAGCATTTTTAAGCCCTCATTCAGCAGTATTTACAGAGGAATGTTTGTCTAGAATGGGTATTGAAACAGTCCAAAATATTATTGATTTTTTTGATAATAAATTGGAAAAGTCAAAAATAGTAAAAATCTCATGAGCTTAAAATTAAAAAATTTTGGATTGTTAGAGTTTCTTATCATTATATCAGCTGTTTATGTTGTAGGAATGTTGATATGGACAGCGAGTACGAGGCCTGAAGTTGAAGCTCGTGCAAATTTAGTAAAAGAAAATCATAAAAAAGTTGTCGATTTTATTAATGGCGAAATTAATAATTGCGGAAATAATGATGAAGGGAAGATAACAGTTTGGGGTGATCCATGTAATGCTGAATGGATAGCTGAAAAGGTTGTTAATCATATAAATGATAATCTTAAGATTGAAAATCCATTTTCAGATGACAATAAGGTTAAAACAGACCCTGACCCAAGAATAAAAGCAGAGGGAAAAGCTGGTCAGTCAGTTGAAATGGGTGTTATTTTTATAATGTCATCAAATTTTCTAGCAGAACCAGGATCAGAGTGGATAGTTGGTACTTGTTTTAAATCTCCATGTGTTGCTGCAGGTAATAATGAATTAACTTCTTTATATAGATAGCTAATTATTTTCTATTTCTAAATTTGCACTTTTTAAAGTTTTAATTAGATATTTGTATCCAATTTTAGCATATTCAAAAGGATTTGCTTTTGCTGGATCTTGCTCTGCTTCTACAACTAACCATCCTGAATAATTTTGTTCTTTTAACAAGTCAAAAAAAGGCTTGTAATCAATACAACCATCTCCTGGAACAGTGAAGGCTCCTTCCAAAAAAGCCTGTCTAAAACTATAATCGTGATTTAAAGAATTATCTAAAACATTTTTTCTCATATCTTTGCAATGTATATGAATTATTCTTTCTTTAAATTCTTTATAAATTTTCAAACTATCTCCTTTTGCAAATAACATGTGTCCAGTATCTAAAGTTAGTTTGACACTACTATCTGTGTTTTCTAATAATCTTCTTGTATCTTCTTCACTTTCAATGCAAGTTCCCATATGATGATGGTAAGCAAGAGGCATATCTTGATCCTCTAGATATTTTCCCATTTCTGAAATTTTTTTATAATATTTTTTAGACTCGTCTAAATTCATTCTAGGTCTTTCAGACAAATTTATATTTGGATCACCTTGAATAGAACCATAAACTTCGGCAAAAACCATGCATGGTGCTTTACAATCTTGAAATAATTTCAATTGGTTTTGAATTTTTGATTTTTCCTCTTCAAAAGTATTTTTTCTTAAATTTGCTCCATACCAACCTGAACATAATTTTAAATTATATTTATTTAATATAGGAATTAATTCTTTTGATGTTTTTGGAAATTTTCCTCCAGATTCTATTCCTTTAAATCCTGCTTCACTAGCTTCGGAAAGACATTGTTCAAGCGGAGTATCACCACCAAGCTCGGGCATGTCGTCATTGCTCCAAGCTATTGGGGCTATACCTAATTTTACTGACATAAATAATAGTTTTGTTATGATATTAAATGCTTCAAAAAATTAAACCTAAAAAATTTAAACTAGGAATTGTTGGAGGCGGACCTGGATCTTGGATCGGGCATGTTCATAGAATTTCATCTAGATATGATGACAAATATGAAATCGTTGCAGGGGTATTTTCTAGAAGTGTTGATAAATCTAGGAAATTTGGACAAAGTATAGGTTTAGATAAATCTAGATGTTATTCAAATTACAAGGAGATGTCTGAAAAAGAAGCGAAAAGAAAAGATGGTATTAATGTTGTAGCAATAATGACTCCACCATCAAGTCATCAAATTATTGCAGAGAATTTTATAAAAAAAAATATACATGTAATTTCAGACAAACCATTTGCTGGAAATCTTGAGCAGGGAAAAAAACTATATAAAGCGATAAAAAATAACAAAAAAATTAAATATGCACTGACTCACAACTATTCATCTTATCCAATGGTTAGAGAGGCAAAAAATTTAGTTGAAAAAGGAAAAATTGGAAAAGTTGAATATATCAATGTTGAATATATTCAGGATTGGACAGATGGTAATAAAATTTCAAAAACAAATTCAAAAAAGGTTTTTAAATGGAAAGTTGATAAAAAAATTGTAGGTGTATCAGCAGTTCTCAATGAAATAGGATCACACGCATATCATCTAGCAATTTATATTACAGGCCTTAAAGGAGAAAAACTTATAGCCGATGTAAGTAAATATTCGAAGGACGTTAAAATGGATAATAACGCACAAGTTTTTGTTAATTTTAACAATGGTGCTAAAGGAATTGTATGGACATGTGTAACAGCTAAAGGTGGTGTTTATGGTTTAAGAATTAGAGTATATGGTTCTAAAGGAAGTTTAGAATGGGTTCAAAATGATCCAAATTATTTAAAATTTAATCCAAGCAAAGGAGCAGTAAAGTTTTTAGAAAGAGGATATACAAAAGCAAATTTTTCAAAAAAATTTTCTAGAGTAAAATTTGGTCACCCTGAAGGATATTTAGATGCTTTTGCAAATATATATAAGGAATTTGCTGAATATTTAAAAACGAATACAAAAAAAAGATTTTATTTTCCTAACGAAGAAGAGGGTTTGGAGACTGCTAAATTCATTGATGCATGTAAGAAATCATCATTAAAAAAACAATGGGTAAAAATTTAATTAACGTAGCATTATTCGGTTTGGGAAGAATAGGACTAATGCATGCAAATAATTTAATAAATAATAAAAATTTTAATCTTAAATATATTTTCGATGTTAATAAAAAACGTGCAAAAAAAGTTTCAAAAAATCTAAATTGTCAAAATATTGAAAGTCCTCAAATAGCATATAGAGACAAAAAAATTGATTGTATTTTTATCTCTTCCACTACATCAACTCATCTTAAATTTATATATGAAAGTATAAAAAGTAACAAAACAGTATTTTGTGAAAAACCTTTAGATTTAAATTTAAAAAAAATTCAAAATTACGAAAAAAAAATAAATAAATTTAATCATAAAATTCAAATTGGATTTAACAGAAGATATGATCCAGGTCATAGTTCTCTAAAAAATAATTTAATAAAAGGCAAGATAGGAAAGCTAGAGAAGATAATTATTACTAGCAGAGATCCGGCTGCTCCATCTATAAATTATTTAAAAGCCTCAGGTGGTATTTTTAAAGATATGATGATCCATGATTTCGATCTAGCAAGATATTATGCGGGTAAAGATGAATTTGTATCTATATTTGCCACAGGGAGCAATATTTCTAATAAATACTTCAATAAACTTAAAGATTTCGAGCTTGCTACGGCAATTTTGAAAACAAAAAATGGTGTTCAATGTATTATTAGTAATTCTAGACATTGTAGTTTTGGATATGATCAAAGAGTAGAGCTTTTTGGAAGCAAAGGAATGATTATTTCTGATAATATTAAAGAAAATGAGATTAGTTTGTATTCTAATAAAAGTACGAATGCACGATCAAGCTTTAAACATTTCTTTATAGAAAGATACGATCAGGCATACAAAGAACAGTTAAATGATTTTGCCAAATTATTCAGATCAAATTTGAGACCTAAAAGTGGTTTTAATGATGGAAAGATTTCAATACAAATTGCTGAGAGTGCTATCAGATCATTAAAATCAAAAAAGTTTGAAAAAATAAAATATTAAAAAACAACTTTTAGTTGAATACAACCTGCTCCTTTACAAGCCAAATAATTTTATGTTAGCTTCAAACTTTAAAAGTTAACTTTTATTTATGAGAGGAAATTAAAAATGAAAACAATAAAAAACTTTATATTAGCTGTTGTTGCATGGGCAATGATGTCTGTATCAGCATTAGCAACTGATATAATTGTTGTTTCACATGGTCAAGCTAATGACCCTTTTTGGTCAGTAGCTAAAAATGGAGTAGATGCTGCTTGTAAAGATATGGGAGTATCTTGCAAATATACTGCACCTGGAACTTTTGACATGGTTGAAATGGCAAAACTAATTGATAACGCTGTATCACAAAAACCAAAAGGTATTGTAATTACTTTACCTGATGCAGCTGCATTGGGAAAATCTGTAAAAGCAGCAATAGCTGCTGGTATACCAGTAGTTTCTATGAACTCTGGCTCAGATGACTATGCATCATTAGGAATTAGTGCACACGTAGGACAAACTGAATTTGAAGCTGGCGTTGGTGGTGGACAAAAAATGAAAGCTGCTGGAGGAAAGAAAGCTTTATGTGTTAACCACGAAGTTGGAAACGTAGCGCTTGACAGAAGATGTGCGGGTTTCAAAAAAGGTTTTGGTGGATCTGTTGATATTCTTGGAACATCAAATGACCCAACAGAAATTCAAAAAGCTGTTGCTGCAAAATTAGGTGGCGGATATGACACTATTCTAACTTTAGGAGCTGGTTTATCTGGTGAAGCAGCATTAAAAGCTTTAGAAGCCGCTGGTAAAGTTGGAAATGTTAAATTAGGAACATTTGATATGTCACCTAACATGTTAAAAGCTGCTGCTGCAGGTAAAGTAGAGTTTTTAATTGACCAACAACAATATCTACAAGGTTATTTGCCTATAGCTATTTTTGCTCAGTACATGAGATGGGGAACAATGCCTGCTGGTGTAGTTATGACTGGACCTGGATTTGTTACTCCTGACAATGCTGCTAAAGTAATTAAATGGGCAGCTCAAGGTTATAGATAAAATCTATATTTAAGGCCTGACTATAAAATTTAGTCAGGCCTTTTTTCAAAATTTAAATGTCATTAAAATCAAAAAGTATTTCATCAAAAGGTAGTCTTGATGAAGACGAACGTCTAAAAAAAATATCACCACTAAGAGTTTTATTGAATAGGCCTGAGCTAGGTGCATTAGGTGGCTCAATACTTGTATTTATATTCTTTGGAATTGTAGCCGGCGATACCGGTATGTTTAGCGCCTATGGAATGCTTAATTTCCTCGATGTTTCAGCTAATTTAGGAATTATAGCAATAGCAGCAGCGATGTTAATGATTGGTGGTGAATTTGATTTGTCAATTGGATCAATGATTGGCTTTGCTGGAATTTGTATTGCAATTCCTGCGATTTATTGGGGTTGGCCTTTATGGATGAGTATAGTTTTTGCTTTCGCTATGGCAGTATTGGTTGGATACTTTAATGGCATAATGGTTGTCAAAACTGGTTTGCCATCTTTTATTGTAACACTTGCAATGCTTTTTATTTTAAGAGGTTTGACATTAGCAATAACAAGATTGATTACTGGTAGAACTCAAGTTCCAGGACTAAGAGTATTAATTGAAGATGATCCATTAGCATGGTTATTTGCTACAGATACTTTTAAATGGCTTTTTACTTGGTTGGGATCATTAAAATTGATTGAACTAAGAACTGATGGAACGCCTCTTGCAACTGGAATACCTCCTTCAGTTATTTGGTTTATTGCATTAACATTGTTTGCAACATGGATATTGATGAAAACAAGATACGGTAATTGGATCTTTGCTTCTGGAGGCGATAAGGTTGGAGCAACAAACGTGGGTGTGCCTGTTGGAAGAGTAAAAATAAGTCTATTTATTGGTACGGCAGTCGCTTCTACTATTTTTGCTTGTATTCAAGTATTAGATGCAGGTTCTGCGGATACCATGAGAGGCACTTTAAAAGAACTAGAGGCTATTGCAGCTGCTGTTGTTGGTGGTTGTCTCTTAACAGGTGGATATGGATCTGCAATAGGTGCAGCTTTTGGTGCAATTATATTTGGGACTGTATCTATGGGAATATTTTATACAGATGTTGACACTGATTGGTTTAAAGTTTTTTTAGGAGCAATGATGTTAATAGCCGTAGTGTTTAATAACTATATCAGAAAGAAAGTGACTGAGAGTAAATAATGTCTGACTATCTCGTTCAATTTAATAATATTAGTAAGTTTTTTGGAAAAGTAATAGCGCTTAAAGATGTCACTATGAGATTAAAAAAAGGTGAGATCATGTGCTTACTTGGAGATAATGGAGCAGGAAAGTCGACTTTAATTAAAACTTTAGCGGGTGTTCATAAACCAGATGAAGGAGAAATTATATTTGAAGATAATAAAATTGTTTTTGACTCACCCAAAGATGCTTTAGATATTGGTATAGGAACAGTTTATCAAGATCTAGCATTAGTTCCTTTAATGAGTGTTACTAGAAATTTTTTTATGGGAAGAGAGCCTCAAAAAGGTATTCCTTTCCTTAAAACTTTTGATGTGGAGAAAGCAAATAAGATAGCAGCAGATAGAATGGGACAGATAGGAATTGATGTTAGAGATCCATCTCAGGCAGTTGGAACTATGTCCGGTGGTGAAAGACAATGCCTAGCAATATCACGTGCTATATATTTTGGAGCAAAAGTTTTAGTTTTAGATGAACCAACTTCTGCCTTAGGAGTTCATCAAGCATCAATGGTATTAAAATATATTGTAAAGGCTGCATCTGAGGGATTGGCTGTAATTTTAATTACTCATAATGTACACCATGCTTACCCTGTTGGTAATAGTTTCACTGTACTTAACCGAGGAAAAAGCATGGGAACGTTCCAAAAAAAAGATATTTCTAGAGAAAAGCTTCTTAGTATGATGGCTGGTGGTGAAGAATTAGACAAACTTGAAGTCGAACTTCAAGAAATGGATAGAATTCACAACAAAAATTAGATATTACGCCATATATCTTTACCATGACAAAATCATTTCCTTTGCTCTTTATATTATTATGGTCGTCGGCATTCATATCTGGAAAAGAAATTGTTCAAAACGCTTCTCCATTTGCAGCTTTAGCATTTAGATTTGGGATTGTAACAATTGGTTTTCTCGTATTTGCTTATTTCAGTGATGATAAAATTTTTGGAAAATTAAAAAATATTATTGAGAGTCTTTCAACAGGTATTTTATTCCATGGGATTTATTTAGGTGGATGTTGGTATGCATTTTCAATTGGGATGCCAGCTGCAATTGTAGCTTTAATAGTTACACTTCAACCAATTTTAACAAATATTTTATCTGGTCCAATTTTTGGAGAAAAAATATCTTGGAAACAGTGGATAGGTATCAGTTTAGGTTTCATTGGTTCTGTCACTGTCTTAGGTATTGATTTTGGAAAAGAAATTCCTCCTTTAGGATTGTTAGCTACGGTCTTAGCTTTATTTGCAATAACGGCTGGAACATTGTGGCAAAAAAAATTGAGTGGAAATTTAGCTTTGTCAGTTAATAATGCATATCAAGCAATTGGTGGTTGCCTTTTTAATCTATTGTTAATGTTTATATTTGAAAATGCTTACATAAATTTTACAACTAGTTTTATATTAGGTATGTCTCACCAAATTATATTAGTTTCATTTGGAGCTTTTACTATTCTTATGTTTTTGATCAAAAGGGGTACTGTAGGCAAAACTACTACTTTATTTTTTTTAGTACCTCCTACTTCAGCAGTGATGGCATGGATATTTTTAAATGAACAATTAACATTTACTGACATAATTGGTTTTTTAATAACAACTGCTGGAGTATTTATAGCCACAAGGGATAAAAAAAATGGATAACAATTTTTTTAAAAAAATAAGAATATTAGACGGTGGCATGGGTCAATTATTACTTGAAAAAGGAATGGTATCTATGGGGACCTTATGGTCTGCAAGCGCTTTATTAGATGAAAAATATCATCAATTGTTAGTTGATACTCATTTATCATACATCAATGCAGGCTCAGATGTTATTGTTACAAACACTTTTAGTTGTAGAAAATTTAGATTAATAGAAAATAATGTTGGTAATCAATTCAAAAAATTAAACGAAATTGCATGTAAACTTGCAATCAAAGCTAAATATTTATCAAAGAAAAATGTATTAGTAGCTGGATCAATTCCTAGCCAAAGAGACACTTATATAACTGATAATCGCGATATCAAATTAATTGAGGAAGATATGTTTGAACAAGCTAATATTTTAAGCAAATTTACTGATTTTTTATATCTAGATGTTATTAGCAGCACTAATGAAGTTAAAGCCGCTCTTAATATATCTAAAAAGTTAAACAAAAAATTTTTAATTGGAATACATTTAAAAAAAAATGGCGACTTGCCCTCAGAAGAAAAAATTGAGCAATTGATTGAAATTATTAAACATGAAAATACACTTGGTGTAGTTTGCGCATGTGTTTCTCCAGAAATATCATTATCTGTATTAGATAAATTTTTAAATTGTAAAGTGCCATTTGGATTTAAAATAAATTTGTGGGGAGTTGATGAACCAGGACCAATACAGACATTTAATACAGCAAAACCTAATGAAATTGGAGTAAATCCTAATCAATCTTTAGGAAAAAGAGAAAATTTTGATGCAAATGAATTTTATAATCTATCAAAAAAATTCATACAAGGTGGGGCAACAATTTTAGGTGGATGTTGTGAGACAAAACCAGAGCATATTAGCTCGATATCTTCATTTAAATAATAATTTTTGTATCTGCTTTTCTAACAAAATAAATTCCTACAACTACAGCCAATAATGATATTAATACCTTGTAGGTTATTAATTCACTTAAAAATATATAGCCTAAAATAATTCCAAAGATTGGAATTAAGTATGAGACTTGAGATTGAAAAATTAAACCATTCTTTTTCAAAATTTTAAACCTTAAAAGCCACGCAACTCCTGTTGGTACTATACCAAGATAAATTACTGACATGGTTGAATTTAATGATGGAGTATTTTCCCAAGGAGTTTCTAATAAACACATCAAAGGAAATAAAATCAGAGTTGCCCAAATTAATATTGATCCAGTAACGTTTTCATTTTTTTTCTTACTAATTTTAAGTGTTAAAACTCCACCTATTACATAACATGTTGACCCTACTAAAATTAATATTGCTGAAAGAAAATTATTTTCATCAATTAAAATATTATCGGAAAATAAATAAACAATTCCTGCAAACCCAATTAGTATTCCAACAGTTTTTTCAAAATTAAATTTTTCATTTTTTGTATAGAAGTGACCTAATATGGTAGAACTCAAAGGAGTTGTTGACATCAAAATTGCAGCCAAATTACTTTGTACAGATTTTACTCCATAAGCAATTAAAAAGAATGGTATAACTAAATTGATTAGTCCTATTAACATGAACCAATGCCAATCTTTTGAAAATGCTTCAATTACTATTTTTTTATAAAAACATAAAATTAATACTGGTATAGATCCGAAAAATACTCTCAAAAAAGCAATTGTCATTGGACCGAAAGATTCTGTTGCAATTTTTATATTAAAAAAAGCAGATGCCCAAATTATTGATAATAATGTTAATAAAATATAATCTGTTAAATTAGCTTGCTTCATTCTGTAATATCTTTCACATCACCTTTTGTAATTTGAATTAATTTTTCATAATTGATCTTAAAAATCACATTAGGATGACCAGCAGCAGCAAAAATATCTGCAAACCTACTTAAAGAATTATCTATAAATATTTGAATTTTATTTACATGACCTACAGGAGATACACCTCCAATTGTATATCCTGTTTGAGACTTAACCTCGTCAGCTGAAGCCATTCTTACATTTTTTTTTTCAGAAATTTTTTTTAATTTATTTAACGAACATCTTTTGTCACCAGAAACTAAACAAAGTAAAAAATCATTTTCTATCTTAATAAGCAGACTTTTAACAATTGCTCCTACTTCACAATTTAATGAATTTGCTGCATCCAATGCTGTTTTTGCTGAGTTTTCTAATTCAACAACTGATAGATTTTCATCAAACTCTTTAAGACACTTCTCAGCTCTTTTAACTGGTTCTTTATGTAATAAAGTCATATTCAACTTGTGATTGATAAAAAAGTACTGAAATTATTGGCATAATTATATGTTTAAATTGCATAGGTGATATCCTCATTATATGTATTCTTTATTATAACAATATTGGTAATTAACCCAGATATTAAATTCTACAGGAGATTATATGAGCGCAAGCAAAGTTCTAAAAATGATGAAAGACAAGCAAATTGAGTTTGTCGACTTAAGATTTACAGACCCAAGAGGTAAATTACAGCACTTAACTATGGATGCATCGGTAGTTGACGGAGACATGTTAATAGATGGTGTATTTTTTGATGGATCATCTATTGCTGGATGGAAAGCAATAAATGAGTCAGACATGATATTAAAACCAGATTTAAACAGACAAATCGTTGATCCATTTACATCTCATAATACTCTTGTTTTATTTTGCGATATTTTAGATGCAATCAAAAGAAATCCTTATGAAAGAGATCCAAGAGGGATAGCGAAGAAAGCTGAAGCTTATTTAAAGAAGACTGGCATAGGTGATAAAGCTTACTTTGGTCCAGAGCCAGAATTTTTTGTTTTTGATGATGTAAAATTCAAAAACGATATGAACGAAACAAGTTTTTCAATAGATAGTACAGAAGGACCATATAATTCTGGAAAAAGTTATGAAAATGGGAATATGGGTCATAGACCTGGAGTTAAAGGTGGATATTTTCCAGTCCCTCCAGTAGATAGTGCCCAGGATATAAGAGGTGAATACCTAAAAGGTTTAAGAGACGTAGGTATTACAGTTGAAAAACATCACCATGAAGTTGCTCCAAGTCAGCACGAACTTGGAATGCTTTTTGGTACATTGGTTGATCAAGCTGATAATGTCCAATTATACAAATATGTAGTTCAAATGGTTTCGCACTCATTTGGTAAAACTGCTACTTTTATGCCTAAACCTGTAAAAGGTGATAATGGATCAGGAATGCACGTTCACCAATCAGTTTGGAAAGGAAAAACTCCAGTTTTTTCTGGAAATAAATACTCAGGTTTGTCACAAACTGCACTTTATTATATTGGTGGTATACTTAAACATGCCAAGGCGATTAATGCTTTTTCAAACGCTACAACAAATAGTTACAAAAGATTAATTCCTGGTTTTGAAGCTCCAGTATTACTTGCTTATTCAGCAAGAAATAGATCTGCATCTTGTAGAATTCCTATAACTCTAAGTAAAAAAGGAGCAAGATGTGAAATTAGATTCCCAGATGCATCTGGCAATCCATATTTAACATTTGCATCAATGTTAATGGCGGGAATTGACGGTATCAAAAATAAAATTGATCCAGGCAAATCCTTTGATAAAGATCTTTATGCTTTATCAGAGAAGGAAGTCAAAAAAGTTCCAACTGTTTGCGGATCATTAAGAGAAGCAATGGAAAGTTTAGATAAAGATAGAAAGTTTTTAACTCAAGGTGGTGTATTTACTGACGATCAAATTGATGCTTATATTGCTCTTAAATTTGAGGAGATACACAACTTTGAACATACACCTCATCCTATTGAGTTTGATATGTACTATAGTTGTTAAATAGCTTTTTATTTTTTCCTAAACCTTTTTTAACCACGTAGTTGAGGGTGCCATGTGCGCCTGCTTCTACTGGTTTAATTAAACTTCTGAATAAAGATTTTCTTTTTTGAGTTTTAACTTCAGAGTTAATTAGATATGCAATAAACGCAATGCTGATATGCGAATATTAAATACTATATTTTAAAGGATTCTCCGCATCCACATCTCTCCGTTTCATTTGGGTTATTGAATACAAATTGTGAAGAAAATTTTTCTTTTTTAAAATCCATTTCTGTTCCAAGTAAATACATTACCGCTGCAGAGTCTATGAAAACTTTCACACCCTTATCTTCTACCACTTCGTCATTTGGGTTTGACACTTTTGTGTACTCCATAACATAAGACATCCCTGCGCACCCACCTGACTTAACTCCAACTCTAACTCCTAAAGAATCTTTTTCAGCATTAGACATAATTTCTTTTATTCTTTGAGCTGCGTTATCGCTTAATGTTATAATTTGTTTTGTCATAAATTTAGTTCAAGTTTTGCAGCTTCAGACATCATTGATTTGTCCCATGGTGGCTCCCAGACTAAATCAAGATCTACTTTTGAAACTTCTTTAATTTCTAATATACTGTCTTTCACTTCTTTAGGCAAACTTTCAGCTACTGGACAATTTGGTGTGGTTAAAGTCATTTTAACCTTAACTTCAGAATTATTAACGATAATATCGTATATCAATCCTAATTCATATATATTAACAGGTATCTCTGGATCATAAATTTTTTTTATTTCAGTAATTACTTTTTCTTTAAGATCCATTTTCATTCCTCTGTTTTTACAATTTGATCTGAATTATCTAATGCCGATGTAAGAGTATGCCAAGATAAAGTTGCACACTTTACTCTCATAGGATATTGTTTAACACCCGATAGACTCATTAATTTAGTTTTTTCGTCATCTTTTAAAATATTAGTTTCTAAAGAGTCTTTTTCTTTTATCATTCCTAAAAAATCAGTTACAATTTCTTTTACCTCTTTTTCTTCTTTGCCTCTAACCATATCAGTCATAATTGATGCCGATGCCATTGAAATAGCGCAACCATGACCTTCAAATGCAATATCTTCAACTTTTTTATTTTCATTTAATCTGAGATAGACATGAACATTGTCCCCACATAAAGGATTATTTCCCTTTGCATCTTTATTATAATTTTCAAACTTTCCTAAATTCCTCGGATTTTTTCCATGGTCTAATATTATTTCTTGATATAAATCTTTTAAGTCCATTATAAGTTAAAAATTTTTTTACATTTATTTATTGCTTCATCAAGCTTATCAATATCATCTTTAGTATTATAAACTCCAAATGAAGCTCTTGCGGTTGCAGGTAAATTTAACTTATCATGTAATATTTGACAGCAGTGATGCCCTGCTCTAATAGCTACTCCATCTTCATCAAGAATTGTTGCAATATCATGTGGATGAACACCTTCAATAGTAAATGATATAACCCCACCCTTTTCTTTAGGATTTCCTATAATATTAACTGAATTATTTTTTCTTAACTTTTCTAGTCCGTAGTCTAATAATTCTTTTTCATGTTTTTCGATATTTTGTATACCAATTTTTTCCATAAATTTTATAGATTCATTAAAAGCTATAACTTGAGCTGTAGCCATTGTTCCAGCCTCATATTTATTAGGTAATTCACCATAAGTAATACCTTCTTTTTTAACCTCATTTATCATTCCTCCTCCACCTTGATATGGGGGTAAATCTTCTAGCCATTTTTTCTTAGCATATAGAACACCTATTCCAGTTGGTCCGTACATTTTATGTCCAGATATTGCATAAAAATCACAACCAATTTCCTGCATATCTAATTTTAAGTGAGGCGCACCTTGGCAACCATCAATTAGAACCGGTATATTTTTCGAATGAGCCAATTGTACAATTTCTTTGATAGGTAATATTGCGCCTGTTACATTCGATAAATGACTTACACTAATTATTTTAGTTTTATTTGTAATTTTTTTTTCTATAGCTTCTAATGTTACTTCGCCATTATCATTAATTTCAGCAAATTCTATATTTATATTTTTTGCTTTTCTAAGAAAATGCCAAGGAACATAATTTGAATGATGCTCGAGTTCAGTCAACAACACTTCATCTCCTTCAGATAAATATTTTTGACCAAAAGTGTTAGCGACTAAATTAATTGCTTCGGTAGCGCCTTTAGTAAATACGATTTCATCTTTATCTTTAGCATTAATATATCTTTGAACTGAAACTCTTGTTTGTTCATATAAATTAGTAGCAGCAACCGCCAAATAGTGAACACTTCTACCTACATTAGAAAACTCTTTTGTATAAAAATCATAAATTCTATCTACGACAACTCTTGGTTTTTGAGATGAATTAGCACTATCTAAATATACTAAATCATTATTTTGAATTTTATCATCAAAAATTGGAAATTCTCTTTTTATATTATCTATATTCATTAATTTAATCCAATCATATTTTTTAATAATTTTTTAATTTCTTCATCTGTAATTTTTTCAACAACATCTAAAAGAAAACCGTTAATTAATAATTCTTTTGCAGTTTTTTGGTCTAATCCTCTAGACATTAAATAAAAAATAGAATCTTCATCTAAGCTACCCGATGCTGAACCATGTGAACATTTAACGTCATCAGCATAAATTTCTAGTTCAGGCTTTGCATTAAATTCTGCTTGTTCATTTAAAAGCACCGCTTTACTTAATTGATAACCATCAGTTTTTTGAGCTTTAGAGTCCACATATATTTTTCCTTGATAGACAGACTTTGAACTGTCATCAATAACACTTTTTATTAACTGATAACTTTTCGTGTTTTCATATAAATGATTAGTATTAGTTCTTATTTCGTGGTGTTTATTTTTAGACAATAAGTGTATTCCATTAATAAATGCTGAAGAATATTGACCTTCAAGATTACAGCTGACTTCATTTTTTATATAATCTGAACCAGATGAAAATATAAATGTTTCAGAAATGCTATTTTCTTTTTGATTAATACTAGAATAATCATACTTAATATTTGTATTACTTTTTTTATCTATTTTATAATTCTTAAGAATTACATTTTTACCAAGATTAAAATTAAATAAATTGTTAATGAAATTCTTTTCTGAATTATCGTCATAGAGATTAATTATTTTTATTGAGCTGTTTTCTTCTAACTCAAAGTTTAGTTGAAAATTAATATTAGTGTTGCTCACTTTCTCATTTGTTATTTGATATATAATTAAAGGCTTTTTGAATGAATAATTTTTTTTAACTAAAATATTATGTATTTTATTAGAAAAAGAATTATTTAGACTTAAAAGAGAATTATCGTCATTAGGGTTTTGGTTAAAATTATCTAAAGTCGTTAAATCAATTTTATCGCTTTCTTCATATTCGAAACTCAATCGCTCAACTTTACCATTAACAATAACAATTTTATTATGATGTATTTCCTTTATAAAAATATTATCATTAATTTCATTTTCAATATTATAATTATTATAAAATGTTAGTTCTCCAATATTTTTTTGGATTATCTGGTTTATATCTGAGAATTTCCAGTTTTCTAATTTTCTGTTAGGAAATCCTTTTTTCAAAAAGTTATCAAGAGATTCTTTTTTTAATTTAATCTCTTGGTTTGAGAAATTAGAATTACTTATAAACTTATCAAAATCTGTTTTTAATTTTTGTTCCATTTAATTGAAATTTTCATATCCTTTTTTTTCTAACTCTAAAGCTAATTCTGCACCTCCTGATTTAATAATTTTTCCACCCATAAGAACATGCACAAAGTCAGGTTTTATATAATCAAGTAGTCTTTGATAGTGTGTTATTATAAGAAAGGAATTATTTTTTTTTCTTAATGCATTAACTCCATCTGCAACTATTTTAAGAGCATCTATATCTAATCCAGAGTCTGTTTCATCCAGTATAGATAATTTTGGATCTAAAATTGACATTTGTAAAATTTCGTTTTTCTTTTTTTCACCTCCAGAAAAACCAACATTTAATTGTCTATTTAATTTTTCTTCATCAAATTTTAGTTCTTTTGCTTTTTCTTTAACTAATTTTAAAAATTCCAAAGCATCTAACTCTTTTTCACCTTTAGCTTTTCTTATTGAATTTAGAGAAGTTTTTAAAAATATATTAGTATTTACTCCAGGTATTTCTAAAGGGTATTGGAAAGCTAAAAAGATACCTCTGTGTGCTCTCTCCTCTGTTTCAAGATCAAACAAATTTTTATTTTCATACAATATTTCTCCTGATACCTCGTATCCTTTTTTACCTGATAGAATATTTGATAAAGTACTTTTTCCTGATCCATTAGGACCCATTATTGCATGAACCTCACCAGGTTTTATCTCAAGGTTAAAACCACTTAATATGTTTTTTTCCTGAATTTTTGCAATTAAATTATTTATTTTTAACATTTAACCAACGCTTCCCTCTAAACTTATTCCGACTAGTTTTTGAGCCTCAACAGCAAACTCCATAGGTAATTGTTGTAAAACCTCTTTACAAAAGCCATTAACAATAAGTCCTACTGCTTCTTCTTGATTTAGTCCCCTTTGCTGACAATAATGTAGTTGATCTTCGCTTATCTTAGATGTTGTTGCTTCATGGGCAATATTTGAATTTGAATTTTTGTTCTTAATATATGGTACAGTATGTGCTCCACACTTGTTACCCATTAATAATGAATCACATTGAGTATAATTTGTTGAATTAGATGCATTTTTTGAAATATCTACCAAACCTCTATAGGTCATATCAGATTTACCTGCACTAATACCTTTTGAAATAATTTTACTTTTTGTATTTTTTCCTAAATGAATCATTTTAGTTCCAGTGTCGGCTTTCTGATGATTATTTGTAATTGCGATTGAATAAAACTCTCCAATTGAGTTATCACCTTTTAAAATACAACTTGGATATTTCCAAGTAATTGCAGAACCTGTTTCTACTTGTGTCCATGAAATTTTTGAATTTTTTCCTTTGCACAATCCTCTTTTAGTTACAAAATTATATATACCTCCTTTTCCATCTTTATCTCCAGGATACCAATTTTGTACTGTAGAATATTTAATCTCTGCATTATCTAAAGCAATCAATTCGACGTTGGCTGCATGTAACTGATTTTCATCTCTCATTGGTGCAGTACATCCTTCTAAGTAACTTACATAACTACCTTTATCAGCGATGATTAACGTTCTTTCGAACTGACCAGTATCAGATGCATTAATTCTAAAATAAGTTGATAATTCCATCGGACATTTTACATTTGGTGGAATGTAAACAAATGATCCATCAGTGAAAACTGCTGAGTTTAAGGTAGCAAAGAAATGATCAGTAATTGGTATAACTGAACCTAAATATTTTTTAACTAAGTCTGGATGTTTTTGTATCGCTTCAGAAATAGAGCAAAAAATAATTCCTTTTTCTGTTAAAGTATCTTTAAAAGTTGTAGCAACAGATACAGAGTCAAATACTGCATCAACAGCAATTCCATTTAGTCTTTTTTGTTCTTGCAAAGGTATACCTAATTTTTTATAAGTTTCTAATAACTTAGGATCTAAATCTTCTAAATTTTTTGGCTTTTCTTTAAAACTTTTAGGTGCAGAATAATAATATAAATTTTGATAATCTATTTTTGGATATTTTGGCTTTTGCCAATTAGGTTCATTCAATACTTTTAATCTTTCAAAAGCTTTTAATCTCCATTGAAGCAACCAATCTGGTTCCTTTTTAATATTTGATATAAATCTTATGACTTCTTCGTTTAAGCCTTTTGGTGCTTTGAAGCTCTCTATATTAGTTGAAAAGCCATACTTATAATCCTTCAAATCTTCTATTTGTTTATCTCTCATACCGGTCTATTTTCAGTTTTATTTATTAAATCTCCTAAATTTTTTTCTTGAAAAAATATATTTATATGTGTCTCTAGCTCGTCCCATAGATTGTGGGTGATGCATTTGGCAGATTTTCCATTACATCCTTTTTTTGAATGTTTTTGGCAACCAATAGTTTTAACTTTTTCTTCTACAGCAGAAAGAATTTCAGAGATTTTAATTTCACCAGGACTTTTGTTTAGAGTGTATCCTCCCTTTTTGCCTCTGATACTTTTTACTATTTCATTTTTTTTTAATTTTAAAAATAATTGTTCCAAATAAACTAAGGATATTCCTTGTCTAATAGATATATCCCTTAGCGATATTGGCTCATTGTGTTTAAATCTTGCTATGTCAGCTAAGGCCATCACAGCATACCTGCTTTTTGTAGACAATTTCATATTTACCTTAATTAGCGAGGTTTATATATACCTGACTAAATTAGTCAAGATTGAGCTGATTTATATTGCTTGCATTTTGTCGCTTAATTTTGATAGAAAATTGTAATTTTTTTTTGAGATTGATAATCAATGTTAAACAAAGATACTAAAATAGTAGAAATATTTATACCTGGTCCAGCAGGTAGACTGGAAGCGAAATATTATAAAAGTAAAAAAAATACTTCTCCTATTGCTTTAGTTCTTCATCCTCATCCGCAGTATGGCGGTACAATGAATAATAAAATTGCTGTTAATATTTTTCAAACTTTTGTTGATAATGGTTTTTCAGTTTGCAGAGTTAATTTTAGAGGTGTTGGAAAAAGTGATGGAGAGTTTGATAATGGACAAGGTGAGCTTGCCGATGCGGCAGCTGCTTTAGATTGGCTAGAAAGAGAAAATTTTGATAATTCACAATGTTGGATATCTGGATTTTCATTTGGTTCTTTAATTGCTATGCAACTATTAATGAGAAGGCCAGAAATAAATAGATTTGTAGCTATATCTCCTCAACCCAATGTTTATGACTTTTCTTTTTTATCTCCATGCCCAACTTCTGGAATAGTTGTGTATGGTAAAAAAGATGAACTAGTTCCGATAGAATATTTAAAAGAAATGGATTTAAGACTAAGATCGCAAAAAGGTATCAAGGTAGATTTCGAGGGCGTCAATGATGCTAATCATTTTTTTTCAAGAGCGGAAGATAATTTATCAGATATTTTAACTAAATATATAAAAAAAGAAATTGCTCTATATTAAAAATTTTCAAAAATTTGCCCGCCAGTTACTGGCTTAAGAACATTTGTGGTTGTTGGATAGCTTAATTTTTTTTTTAAATAAGATCTTATTGACAAATATGCAAATGCTTGTGACTCAATGAAGTCTCCGTCGATATTTAACTCATCTATTAGGTAGATTTTGTAACTTAGCAATTTATTTAAATGATTTACTAAAGTTAAATTTTTTCTTCCTCCACCACTTAAAATTATATTAATTTCATTATGAGAAATTTTTTTTAAATTTTTAGCTAATATCATAGCTGTAAAATAAGTTAATGTAGCTACTGCATCTTCTAATTCCAAACCTTTAACAAAACCAAAATCAAATTCTTTTCTATCATAAGAATGTTTTTCTTTTACATTGTATAACTCATGTTCATAAAATTGATTAATTATGTCATAATTTATATTTCCCGATAAAGCAATATTTCCATTATGATCATAGCTTATCCCTTTTGTTTTTTTTAAGTATTCATCAATTAAAACATTTCCTGGTCCAATATCTTTTGCAATTAATTCATTTTTATAAAAATAAGTATAATTTGATATTCCTCCAATATTTAATATTACAATAGGTTTATTTAGTTGAAATTTTTTTGATAATAATTTGTGATAAACTGGAACTAAAGGAGCTCCCTCTCCACCATTTTTAATGTCATTTGACCTAAAATTATGAATTACTTTTTGTCTTAAAGCTTGAGAAAGAAAATTAGCATCTCCCATTTGAATTGAGTATCCCTCCTCAGGTTTGTGTATTATTGTTTGCCCATGAAAACCAACTAATTGAATTTTTATATTTTTTTTATTAATAATTTTTTGAGAAACTTTTATGTGATATATTGTAAGCTCTCTTTCTAATGATTTGTAAGTATTAATATGTCTCCTTATATCTTCTTTATTATTAATATTTTCAATAAACGTATAAAGTCTTTTTTTGAATTCGTCTGGATATGATTCATATTTATTATCAATTATTTCTAAGATATCTTCTCCGTCTGATTTTATAATACTTGCATCAATTCCATCCAAAGAAGTCCCACTCATTAAACCTAGTGCAATAAAAGAATTTTCCATTGTTGATTATTATTTATATTAAAATATGTATATTAAATTATCACTTATGAATCACTTTTTAAAAGAATTTAAAGATAGGGGCTATTATTATCAATGCACAGATGAAAAGGCATTGGATAAAAAACTGAATGATCAAAGCATAAAAGGATATATTGGATTTGATTGTACGGCACCAAGCTTGCATGTTGGTAGCTTACTACAGATAATGTGTTTAAGGCTACTTCAAAAACATGGTCACAAACCTATTGTTTTATTAGGAGGTGGAACAACTAGAATAGGTGATCCTTCTGGAAAGGATAAAACCAGAAAGATTTTAGAAGACAGCGAAATTGAAAAAAATATTAAAAGTATAGAAAAAATACTAAAAATTTTTTTAAAGACTAATGACAAAAAAGTATCTCCTATATTCGTTAATAATTATACATGGTTAAAAAATTTAAATTATATTTCTTTTTTAAGAGACATAGGAAAACATTTTACAATTAATAAAATGTTAAGCTTTGATAGTGTTAAGTTAAGATTAGAAAGAGAACAATCATTAAGTTATATGGAATTTAATTATATGATTTTACAAGCATATGATTTTTTAGAACTAAATAATAATGAAAATTGTTTATTACAAATTGGAGGATCCGATCAATGGGGAAATATTGTAAACGGAGTAGAATTAATTAAAAGACATTCATCAAAAGAAGTTTATGGTTTAACAACTAATCTTATAACTTTAGCATCAGGAGCTAAGATGGGAAAAACAGAAAGTGGTGCAATCTGGCTTGATAAAAAATTATTTTCTGTATTTGATTATTGGCAATTCTGGAGAAATACTGATGATAGAGATGTATTAAAATTTTTAAAAATGTTCACAGATTTAAATTTAATTGAAATAAACAAGATAAGTAGTCAAGATATAAATCATCAAAAAATTATTTTAGCAAATGAGGCTACATCTATGCTACATGGGGCTGAGGCTTCAGTTGAAGCAGCGCAAATTGCAAAAAACTCCTTTTCAGAAAATTCTACTGGAGAAAATCTTCCAGGAACTAAAATTGATAAATCTAATATTGGAAAAGATATAATTAACTTGATTACAATTATTGATAAAAATTTATCGAAAAGCGAAATTAGAAGGTTAGTGAAATCAAATGGAATTAAAATTAATAATCAGAATATAGATGATGAAAAATTTATAATTTCAAAAAATATTATTGATAAAAATAAATTTTTTAAATTATCAATCGGTAAAAAAAGACATTTTAAAATTATAATTTAATTTGAAATTTTTTCTAGCGTTCTTGTAATAAATCTTGGCGTTAATGTTTTAATTGGATTTACAGTGGTTTTAAGTTTTTTTGGAGCTCCTTTTATTTTAAAACTAACACCAAAAACACCTTCTCCAACTTTTTTTCCTACCAGTATATCACCTAATAAAGGTATTTTCGAAATTGATTTATTAATTGTTGTGGCCGGAACTAATGTTCCTCTTAGGCTTGTAACTTCATTTTTTACAATATAACCCTCCATAAGAATTGAAATAGCAGGACCTAAGGCAAACATTTCTTTAATTTCAGTTTTATTTTTTGTAGTAATATAGTCCATTTCAAATTCATCAAATCTAATACCCTCGCCTGTTAAAAGATCCGCTATTCCTTGTAAAGAAGCTAGAGTTAGCAATTTTGCCAAAATTGGAACCTCTCTAATTTTAAAATTGTAAATATTTAATTTTGATCTTGACTTATTATTTATTTTTACTGACTCATAAACTAATTTTCCTTCTTTAAACCCTTTGATGAAATCATAATTTTTTATAAAAGATTCTGGATTTTCAATAAATAAATTTGTTATTTTTTGATTATTCTTGTCGGTTAGCAAATTAAATTTAAATTTATGTTTATTATTTATTAGTGAATTAATATCAGAAAAGTAGATATTATTTTTTTTAAATCTTATATTTCCATTAAAATTGTTAAAGTAACTATCTTTATCAATTAATATTTTTTCAATTTTAATATTTATCTTGGAATTAAGATTTGAAAATAATTTCATTTTTGAGGTTTGATTTTGATTTTTTATAAAATTTTTAATTTGGCTTGATGCATCAAAGAAATTGCCTGAAATGAAGTAATCGGAATTTTTTTTTGTTAATGAAACTTGAATTGGCATACTTTTCTTATTAATTAAATTTAATTCTGCAAATTCTATGTTTTGAATTTTATAATTTTTAGCAAACTTAAGATTATTTATTTTAATATAACCATTTTTATTTTTAAAATTGAAATCATTAATAAGAAATTTTTTATTATTTATATTGAAATTAGTTTTAATATTAGCAAATTCTTTCTTAGGTTTAGTAAAATTTAATTCACTAATATTTATATTTTGATTATCCAAAATCCAATTAGCTATTATATTAATATTATCTTTGGTCTTTACTAATTTTAAATTTATTTTGTCCATATTTTTTTTATTTTCAAAAAAGTATTCATGATTAGATGAAATTGAAATTTTTTTATTTACTAATTTAATTTTAAAATTATTATTATAAAAACTTATATTATTTTTAAATTCTGGAAAGAATTTTTTTAAATTTGGGTTGTCGAGAAAAACTTTAAATTTATCAACTTTTAAACTTGTATCTATTTCATTAATTTTGAAATTATTATTTTTATCTATTTCTAAATCTATTTTATTGTTTGAGCTAATTTTTAACTTCTTACTTAAATTTAAATCTTTTAATTGATCGAAAAATTTAGTTAATTCTTTAGTCTCTATAATATTTTCATTATTATCAAACTCTATTAATAATTTTGTTTTTTTATTTTTTCTGTTTATCCTTACTTTCAAATTATTTTTAAGTTCTGAGTTATAATCATCATTAAAAAATTTAAATTGACTATTCAAAGATAAATTTAAAATATTATTATTATAATTGCTCTCTATTACTCCATTTTCTAAATAAAATAACTCTGTATATTCTGGATTTAATATTAGTTTGTCGTAATTAATTTTTGAATTTAATCTAAGATTTTGAAGTTTGTTATCTTTTATAATAAACGAAAAATTATTTTTAGAGTAAATATTTGTATATTTTTCATCAAAAAAATTAAAATTTTTGTCTAAATATTTAGTTATCGCTTTAGGTAAAATGTTTCCCTTTATATTTTCTAAATCCCCTTTTACATAAAAATTTTTTGATTTTTCAATAATTATGTTATTTGATAAAAAATTCAAATTTGAGTAATTAAATTTTAAGTCATTTAATTGTGTTTTTTTATTACCAAATTTAAATTTAAAATTTATGTTAGAAATTTTATGTTTATTTAGAAAATTTATTTTTCCATTTTTAACGTAACCATTTAATTTATAATCAATTTTAGATCGATCATTATCATTTAAATTTATTTTAATTGAAATTTTTGCAACCCCATCATCTATTTGATTAAATAAAATAAATCTTGCTAAATTAAAGTCATATTCATTCAAAAAGCTTGCTAAATCTTTGATTTTGTTTTCCTCTAGATTGATTTCCAATTGATCAATTGAATTTTGTTTTTTTATAAGTTTAAAAATATTCACGCTAGCTTTAATTTTTGATAAATTTAGTTTTGAATTATCTATAGTTACCTCACTTTTATTTACTTCAATATTAATTAATAATTTTCTAATATTTAGTTTTAGATACACATCACTTAATAATAAATTTAAGTTTGGATTAATCTTTTGAAATTTTTCATTTATTATATTATTAAATTTATTTGTCTCGATGCCATAAACGCTTAAATAGAAAATTAATGCAGCTAATGCTAGAAATATAAGAAATAGAAATTTAAATAAACTCTTAAGCATTTATTTTGTATAAAGATTTTTCCAGAAATAAATCTAGATCTCCATCAAGAACTTTTTCTGGACTTGTGTTTTCAAATTTTGTTCTATTGTCTTTTACTAGTTTATAAGGATGTAATATATAAGATCTAATTTGATGTCCCCAACCTATTTCAGATTTTAAATTTTCAATATTTTGATTTTGTTGGTCTCTTTTTTCTAATTCCAATTCATAAAGTCTTGCTCTGAGCATATTCATACAAGTTTGTTTATTTTTATGTTGAGATCTTTCGTTCTGACATTGAACAACAATTTTTGAAGGCAGATGAGTAATTCTAACAGCACTATCTGTTGTATTTACATGTTGGCCTCCTGCTCCGCTTGATCTGTATGTATCTATCCTTAAATCCTTATCTAAAATATCAATATCAATATCATCTTTAACTACCGGATAAATCCAGACACTAGCGAAACTAGTATGTCTTCTTGCTCCAGAGTCGAAAGGAGAAATTCTAACTAATCTATGTATTCCAGTCTCATATTTTAAAAAACCATAAATATAATCACCAGAAATTTTTATTGTAGAGGATTTTATTCCAGCTTCTTCCCCTTTGTGCTCATTAATCAATTCAATTTTATAATTTTTATTTGTTGCCCATTTCATATACATTCGCCTTAACATACCAGCCCAATCTTGAGACTCCGTTCCTCCAGCACCTGCATGAAATTCTAAATAACAATTAAGACTATCACTTTCTCCAGATAAGAAACATTTAATTTCAACTTCTTTTGAGAAGTTTTTTAAAACCTTTAATTTATTTAATATTTCATCTAAGTAGTCACTGTCGTTTTCAGAAAGTGCTAATTTATATATTTCATATAATTCTAATAAATCTTTCTCAATAGTGAGCTGGCTATTTATTAAATTATCTAAATTTTTTTTTTCTTTGAGAATATTCTCAGCTTCTTTTCTATTTGACCAAAAATTTTTATCTTCAATTTTTTTCTCTAATTTTTTACATTTAAATAAAAAATTATTTTTTTCAAAGATACTCCTTAATTCTGATATTTCTTTTATTAATTTCTGAATTTAGTTCTTCAATTTCAATATTCATTAGTAGAATTTAAGTATATTGTTTTTAATTGAATTTTCAAATACTCTATCAATATCCAACGATTTATTTTCAATCTTATGTTTTTTAAATGATTCTACAATCGTCTCTTTTGAACCATAAGATGCTCTCTTACCAGTCTTTGAATCAACAACCATCATTTTTATATTATCGGGTATTTTAAAAGGTCTTGCGTCTGAAAAATTAACTGCTTTTCTTATAAATTCCTCAAATATTGGTAAGGCAGTTTTTGATCCAGTTTCATATTTTCCTAAACTTTTCGGATTATCATATCCAACATAAACACCTATAACTAGGTTAGATGTAAAGCCAATAAACCAGGTATCTGTGTTTTTATTTGTTGTACCAGTTTTACCTGCGAGTTCTATATTCAATTTTTTTAATTTTTTTCCAGTGCCTCTTTCAATTACTCCATTTAGTATCGAGGTCATTTGATAGGCTGTTTCAGAGGAGAAAATTTTATTATAGGTATTTTTTATTATAGGTTCACTTTTTCCTGTATAAGAAATTTTATCACAATTCTCACAATATCTTTTATTATCTTTAAATATAGTTTTACCCTCACTATTTTGAATTCTATCAATCAAGATTGGATTGACCAAAAAACCCGAGTTAACAAAGGAACAATAAGCTGAAGTGATCTTAATCAAAGTTGTTTCTGCTGAACCTAGAGAAATTGACATTAGTTCATCTGGACTTTTATAAATATTTAATCTTTTTGAAAATTCAATAATTTTTGCTATTCCTAATTCTTGCGCGATTCTTACTGTCATAAGATTTCTTGATTTTTCCACTCCAGTTCTTAGAGTTGATGGTCCATAAAACTTTTTCCCATAATTTTCTGGTTTCCACAATTTTAGATCACTACCTTGTTCCATTACAATTGGAGCATCTAAGACTAATGATGTGGGTGAAAAATTATTTTCAAGAGCTAATGCATAAATGAAAGGCTTAAATGCTGATCCAGGTTGTCTTAAAGCTTGCGTGGACCTGTTAAATTCACTTTTTTTAAAACTAAAACCTCCCGATAAGCCTAATACTCGTCCAGTAAATGGATCCATAACAATTATTGCACCATTAACTTTTGGCAGTTGTTTTAAATCATAATTGTTATCATTAATTTTTTTTACGTAAATTATATCTCCTACTTTAAAAAGATTATTAAAATTTTGTCTTGTCCAATCAATATCCTTAATATTTATAACTCCTTCTTCACCAAATTCTGTTTCAATATTTGCTTTAAATTTTTTTATATTCTTTACTATTGCCAATTCCCAACCAATTGACTTTTCTAATTTATACTTTGATAAATTATCATTCCAATTTTTTAATTTTTTTTTATTTGCTATAGGACCTCTCCAGCCTTTTCGTCTGTCAAATTTTTCTAGCCCATTTCTCAATGATTGAGTTGCAATTTTTTGAATACTTAAATCTATTGGTGTTTTAATAATCAATCCCTCTTTGTAAACTTTATCAAATCCATATTTTTCAATTACTTTTTTTCTTACGTCTTGAACATAATATTTCACATCTTCATTAAATTTATTTTTTCTTTTTTTTAAAATGATTTTTTCATTTATATATTTTTCGTATTCTCTACTATCGATATATTTATTTTCTAATAAGTTTTTAAGAACTAAATCTCGTCTATATTTTGCTAATTTTAAATTTTTGTATGGATTATATTTACTTGGTGCTTTTGGTAACGCTGCAAGCAATGATGCTTCGGCATAATTTAAGTCATTTATTGATTTATTAAAGTATCTTAGACTAGCTGATGCAATTCCATAACTACCTTCTCCTAAATAAATCTGATTTAAATATAATTCTAATATTCTTTGTTTTGATAATGTTCTCTCAATTCTAAATGCAAGTATTGCTTCTTTTATTTTTCTATCAATACTAATTTCATTATTTAATAAAAAATTTTTTGCAACTTGCTGGGTTATTGTAGATGCACCTTCTAACCTTCTATCTTGTAAAATATTAACTATATTATTTTTAAAAGCTCTAATAACTCCTTTTGCATCTACACCAGGATGTTTAAAAAAGTTTTTGTCCTCAGAAGATAAAAATGAATTAATTACAGTTTTTGGAACAGCTACATAAGGTATGAATATTCTTTTCTCAGTAGAAAAATCGCTGATTAATACTCCATTACCAGAATAAACTTTACTTGATACAGGGGGTTTGTAGTTTTTTAAATATTTAAAATCTGGCAAATCATTCGAATAAATCCATAATACTGCTATAATAGATATTATAGTTAAAAAACTTAGTATTAATGAATAAAGTATCAATCTTTTAAATATTTGGCTCATTTTAGTTTATTTATTGAACGAATTTGTTATTGTTATGGCACCGTATTTAAAACAAAAAAGAAAAAAATGAAAATAAACCCTAAATTATGGCAAAAAATTTATATATCGATGCATCGCATCCTAATGAAACAAGAGTTGTACTTAAAGACGAAAAATATATTGAAGATTACGAATATGAAAATGTTAAAAATGTTCTAATCAAAAATAATATTTATTTAGGAAAAGTAAGTAGAATAGAACCTTCATTGCAAGCAGCATTTGTTGACTTTGGAAGAGAGAGACACGGTTTTCTTTCTTTCAACGACATACAGTCAGATTATTACCAAATTCCAAAAAGTGATTTAGAAAAAATCAAAGAAGAAGAAGAGAAGGTAAGAGAGGAATTATCAAAAGAAAGTCAGAAATTTGAAGATAAAATTTTGGATGGTGAGGAAAATTTAACTATTGCTGATCCAGTAGAAAAAATTGATGAAAATAATAATAATAATTATACTGAGAAAAAGTTTCCATCTAGAAGATATAAAATTCAAGAAGTAATAAAACCAAATCAAGTAATATTAGTACAAGTTTTAAAAGATGAGAGAGGGATGAAAGGGGCAGCGCTAAGTACATTTATATCCATAGCTGGAAAATATATTGTTTTGATGCCAAACACTCCAAAAGGAGGTGGGATATCTAGAAAAATCTTTAATCCTGGTGATAGAAAAAAAATTAGAGGTATATTAAATGAAATAATAATACCTAGTGAAATGGGAATTATTGTAAGAACTGCTGGATCAAATAAAACAAGAAATGAAATAGAAAGTGATTTAAAGAATCTAATATCTGTTTGGGAAAATATTAAAAAGAAAGCTATTAATTCTATAGCTCCATCAATGATTCATCAAGAAAGTGATGTAATAAAGAGAAGTATTAGAGATATGTATGATGAAAATACGCAAAATATATTTGTTGAAGGCAATGAAGGTTATCAAAAAACTAAAAACTATATGAAAATAATGATGCCAAAACATTTAAAGAAAGTAAAAAAATATAGAGATAAAGTACCTCTTTTCTTTAAGGAAAATATTGAAAAAAAACTATTTGAAATTTTTGATGCAGAAGTGAAACTTAATTCTGGTGGATATATAGTTATTAATCAAACAGAAGCACTTGTTTCTATTGATATTAATTCTGGAAAATCAATAAGACAAAAAAATGTTGAAAATACAGCTTTAGATACAAATTTAGAAGCTGCAGATGAAATAGCTAGACAAATAAAAATTAGAGACCTTTCAGGGCTTATCATTATCGATTTTATTGACATGCTAAATTATAGCAATAGGAAACAGGTTGAGAGAAAGCTTAAAGAAAAATGTAGAAATGATAGAGCGAGGATACAAATTGGAAGAATAAGTAATTTTGGATTATTAGAAATGTCTAGGCAAAGATTAAGAGAAAGTAATGTAAAATGGTCAATAAGATTAACAAGCGATTCGATGGCTCTAAAGATTTTAAAACTTGTTGAAATAAAAGCTATTGAAAACAACGCAAAGATAGTTGATCTGGTTACAAGTGGTAAAGTATGTAATTACATACAGGAAAACTTTCTTGAAAACATTAATTATTTTCAAAAAAAAAATAAGATTAAAATTAATATCAATTCAAATCTTGAGTTTAACAATTTAGAGTATTACATAGAATTTAAATCAAAAACAAAAAAAATTCTTAACAAAATAGAAAATTTTGAAAAATTAATAAAAAAAACAAACGAAAATTATAAAATTAATAAATTAAAATCTTTAAAGAAAAAACAATTCAAAAAAACAAAATTTAAAAAAAAAATAAAATCTTCAATAAAAGTTAAATAATTCCTTTTTGAGGAGAAGATCGCTCACCTAATATATTTGGTTTTACTCTTCCCGATAAAAAGGACTTTCTTCCAGATATAACTGCATGTCTCATTGCTTCTGCCATTAAAATTGGATTTTTTGCTTTTGCAATAGCTGTATTTATAAGAACACCATCGCAACCGAGCTCCATTGCTTCTACAGCATCAGATGCTTCACCAATTCCAGCATCAATTATAACTGGAACCTTTATTTCATTTCTAATAATTTTAATATTTACCTTATTTAAAATACCAAGACCTGATCCGATTGGTGCTGCTAATGGCATTATTGCAACAGCACCAGCGTTTACCAACCTTTTAGCCATTAATAGATCATCATTACAATAGACCATTACTTTGAATCCCTCTTTAGTTAAAAGCTCAGTTGATCTCAAAGTTTCTATCATTTCAGGAAAAAGATTTTTTTTATCCCCTAAAACTTCCAATTTAACTAGTTTCCAGTCCCCTATTTCTCTAGCTAACCTTAGTGTTCTAATTGCTTCATGTGCAGTGAAACATCCAGCTGTGTTTGGTAAGTATGTAATTTTTTTTGGATCTATATAATCCATTAATCTAGCTTTATTTTTATTTGATATATTTACTCTTCTTACTGCAACTGTCACCATGTCTGCACCAGAAGTTTTTATGGCATTTGCACATTCATTAAAATTTTTATATTTTCCAGTTCCTACGATTAAACGTGATTTAAAAATTTTATTTGCTATCTTAAATTTTTTATCAATCATTAACCACCACCGATAAAATGAACTATTTCTATTTTATCGCCTTTTTTCAATTTAATTTTAGAAATTCTTTTTTTATCAATTATATTTTTGTTTAATTCTATAGCTATTTTATTTAGAGGCATTTTCAATTTTGTAATTAAACTCTTCAATGAATATTTAGTAATAACTTGCATTTGTTTGCCATTTACGCTTATTTTTATTTTATTTTTAACTTTCATAGATTATAAGGAGACCGTGAATAAAATATTAATCATTAATGGACCTAATCTTAATCTAATAGGAGAAAGAGAACAATCACAATATGGTAGCAAGGATTATAAATACTTAGAGGTTATTTGTAAGAAAAAATCGACAGAATTGAATTTAACTCTTGAGATGAAACAATCAAATGTTGAAGGAGAAATTGTAGATTTCATACAAGATGCTAGAAAAGAATTTAATGGGATTATAATTAATGCAGGTGGATATAGTCATACATCAGTTGCTATAAGAGACGCGCTTGATGTTTTTAAAGGTAAAATAATTGAACTTCACATATCAAATATTTATAAAAGAGAAGAATTTCGTCATAAATCTATAATAAGTGGGGTGGTTACAGGAATAATTTGTGGATTAGGTATAAATGGATATATTTTGGCCATAAATTCTATGCATGAAATGTTAAATGAAAATAAATAAAAATATTATCAAAGAACTTACTGAATATTTAAATGAGTTTAATCTAACTGAGATAGAATACACTGAAAAAGATATAAAAGTTAAAGTATCAAAATTGTCTGGAGCAAATATAGCTACAGTTAAAGAGATAAAATCTGAAATAAAATCAGAAAATATTAAATTAGCTAGTGTTAGTGGAACTGAGATTCCATCACCTATTATAGGAACAGCTTATTTAGCACCAGAACCTGGTGGTAAAAAGTTTGTAGAAGTCGGTAAAAAAATTAACAAAGGTGATACAATAATGATTGTTGAAGCTATGAAAACAATGAATCACGTACCATCTCCAATAGCAGGCACTGTAAAAAAAATTTGCGTCGAAGATGGTCAACCTGTTGAATATGGACATACGATAGCGATAATTGAGTAATAATGTTCAAAAAAATTCTTGTTGCAAATAGAGGTGAGATAGCTGTTAGAGTTATAAGAGCCTGTAAAGAATGGGGTATACAAACTGTCGCCATTCATTCTGATGTTGATAGAAATAGTATGCACGTTAGATTAGCTGACGAAAGTATATGTGTAGGTCCACACCAAGCAGCAAATAGTTATTTAAACATTCCTGCCATAATGTCAGCTATTGAATTGACAAATTCTGAAGCTGTTCATCCTGGATATGGTTTTTTATCTGAAAATTATGAATTTGCAAAAATTCTTGAACAAAACAAAATTAAATTTATTGGTCCATCGTCTTCATTAATTAAAATGATGGGTGATAAAATTGAAGCAAAAAAAATTGCAAAAAAATATGGTCTTCCAGTAATTGAAGGATCTGATGGGGGTGTATCTGATTTTGATGAAGCAAAAAAAATATGTAAAGAAATTGGGTATCCGGTACTGATAAAAGCAGCTGGTGGTGGTGGTGGAAAAGGTATGAAAGTTGTTACAAAAGAAGATGAGTTTGAAAACTTATTTTTGACTGCAAAAACTGAGGCAAAAAAATTTTTTGGTAATGATGAGGTATATATAGAAAAATTTTTTCAAAATCCAAGACATATCGAAGTTCAAGTATTATCTGGTAAAAATAGAACTGTACATCTTCATGAAAGAGATTGTTCTATACAAAGAAGACATCAAAAACTAATTGAAGAAACTCCCAGTCCTTTACTAAATGATCAGATAAGAAAAGATCTTTTTGAAAAAACTGTCAAAATGGTAGGTCAAATTGGATACGAAGGAGCTGGTACAGTAGAATTTATTTTTGAAGATGGAAAATTTTATTTTTTAGAAATGAATACAAGAATACAGGTTGAACATCCAGTAACAGAAGTAGTAACAGGAATTGATTTAATAAAAGAACAGATCTGGATTGCGTATGATGGCAATACTGCATTAAAACAGGAAGATATTAAGCCAAGAGGTCATGCAATTGAATGTAGAATAAATGCTGAAGACGTGTCAAAAAATTTTCAACCTTCACCAGGAGAAATTACCATGTGTCATCAACCTTCAGGTTTTAGAACAAGGGTGGATGGAGCTATATTTCAAGGCTACAAAGTAACTCCATATTATGACAGCATGATTTGCAAAGTAATATGTCATGGAAGGAATAGAACTGAAGCGATTCAAAGAATGCGAAGATCCCTTGATGAATTTGTTATAGAGGGAATTAAAACAACGATAGACTTACATAAAATACTTTTAAATCACAAAAAATTTTTAGATTCAGATTTTAATGTGAGTTGGCTTGATAAAGAAAAATTACTCTAAGAGTAACATTTTTTTAACCAAATATCATAAACGGGGTGATCAAAAGGTCTAATTGATGGAGACGAGGCGAATGTCCAATCATTAAAAATGAACACCTTATTTTCATCTTTGTTTACTATATCTCTTACTTGCATGTATGCTGTGACTTCCGGATCATCATCAAATTTCGAATTATTACATTTAAGAATGTTTATAGATAGATTTTTAAATTTATATTCCTTTCCAACCTCAATCTCTATAATGTCACTCTGAGAGTTTACTTTGTCTAATATTGTGATGACAGCATAATTTTCTGTTCGTGTATTATTTTCACTTAAAGAATTGATCATTAACAAATAATAAGAAATAAAAACAAGTATTAAAACTTTAACTTTTCCAAGAAATATATTTTTTATTTGAAGCATTTTCACTTTTGTTTTTTTTTGGATGATAGGAATTTTCTGTTCCTGTTTGATTTGGAATATGCTCTTTTTGCCAACTATATTTGTCTAATTCGTGACTGTTTTCAATTTTATTTCCTGTGTGATGCATCCAAGAATACCATTCGCTTGGTATTTTTGATGCTTCAACTTCCCCGTTGTAAATAACCCATCTTTTTCCTGACTTGCTCTCATAATATTTGTTACCTGAATTATCTTCGCCAACTAATTTTCCAAATAAAATTGTATTTAGTCTTGTGCCAAATGTTTGTTTGTTCCACCAAGTAAAAATTTCTTTAATCATTTTATTCAAATTATTTTCAATTAATAATTGTAAATTTACAATTAGACTATAATCGAAAAATGTATATATATAATTCCTACCAAGATTCAATTTACAAATAGGATTAAAATGGCAAAATACTTAGTAGAAACATATTATACGTGTAGCTTTAAAGTATCTCATTATTTAGATGATATAAATGAGGAAAATCTTAATAATTTAGAGAAAAATGACGATGGAAAATTCGAAATTATTGATGTCAAATTAGATAATAGAAAAACAAAAAACCTTCAAGATGCTAAAAGTAGTAAAGTCGAAATTGTTTCACAACCAATTAGTAATAAAGATACTAAAAGTATTAGTAAATCCAAACTAATTGATGAGAATTTAAAAAAAAATATAACTGAAAATATAGGTAAAAGATTTAGTATGCCTGATAGAAGAAAAGGTTATATCCAAAAAGCCTCAATAGGTGATCATAAAGTATATTTGCATACTGGTGAATATGAAGATGGTAAAATAGGAGAAATTTTTATCGATACCAGTAAAGAAGGTGAGTTAGTAAAGGCTCTAATGAATAATTTTGCAATAGCAATATCATTAGGTCTTCAATATGGAGTTCCACTAGATGAATTTGTAAATGCATATTTAGATACAAAATTTGAACCTTCTGGTAAAGTTTATGGAAATGATCGAATAATGAGTGCAAGTTCAATATTAGATTATATTTTTAGAGAACTAGCGATATCCTATTTAAATAGAGAAGATTTAGCTCACACCCCATCTATAGCTGGTAATTCTGACACAAGTGAAAGTCAAGAAAGTGAAGATCAGAATCAACTAATTAAACTTGTAAAAGATATTACAAGCAAAGGATTTGTTAGAAACGATTATAAAAAAAAACTAGTAGATTTATCAGATATAAGAATAAACCTTAAAGGAAAAAAATAATTATTTTTTTCTTTTTGAAATATTGAGTTCTTTTAGTTGATTTTCGTCTACTTCAGAGGGTGCATTCATCATTAAATCTTGGGCATTTTGATTCATTGGAAACATAGTTACCTCTCTAATATTTTTTTCTTCTGCTAATAACATCACGATTCTATCTATTCCAGGTGCGATACCCCCATGGGGAGGTGCGCCATAGCTTAAAGCATTAATCATGCCACTAAATTTGTCATTCACTTTTTCTTTTGAGTAACCAGCGATTTCAAATAATCTATACATTAAATCTGGTTTATGGTTTCTGATTGCTCCAGACGACAACTCAATGCCGTTACAAACAATATCATATTGAAAAGCTTTCAATTTTAGGGGTTCTGAAAGATCTAAATTATCAGTATCACCTTGAGGCATAGAAAATGGGTTGTGACTAAATTCAATCTTTTTTGTATTTTCATCCATTTCAAACATTGGATAATCAACCACCCAACAAAATGAGAAGACATTTTCATCAATTAAATTTAACTCATTTGCTATTTTATTTCTTGCATTACTTAACAATTTCTCAACTTCAGTTTTATTTCCACAAGACATAAATATTGTATCACCTACTTCAGCATTCATTTTTGTCATTATCTCTTTTAGGGACTGCTCAGAAAAAAATTTTCCTACAGGTCCTTTAGCACTCAATTTGTCTGAGTTTTCAATAGAAAAATATGCAAGACCTGACGATCCCTCATCTTTTGCCCATTTATCAATTCCATCGAAAAAACTTCTTGGATTTTCAGATGTTTTTTTTGTGACTATTCCTCTGACTATTGATCCTTTGATTACTAATTTTTTAAATATTTCAAAGTTAACATCATCTCTTTTAAAAATTTCAGTAATATCTACTATTTCTAAAGGATTTCTCAAATCTGGTTTGTCAGAACCATATTTAAGCATAGCCTCATCAAAGGGAATTCTGGGAAATTTTTCATGAAGTAAACTTTTAGAAGAAAATTTTTTGAATAAATTTACAAACAACTCTTCAACTATTTTGAATACATCTTCTTGTTCTACGAAAGACATTTCCAAGTCAAGTTGATAAAACTCACCTGGACTTCTATCCGCTCTTGCATCTTCGTCTCTAAAACACGGCGCAATTTGAAAATATTTATCAAAACCAGATACCATGATTAATTGTTTAAATTGCTGTGGTGCTTGAGGTAAAGCATAAAATTTACCAGGGTTTAGTCTACTTGGTACTAGAAAGTCTCTAGCACCTTCTGGGCTAGATGAAGTTAATATAGGTGTTTGATATTCTAGAAAACCATATTTTTGCATTTCAGATCTAATAAATGAAATAATTTTAGATCTTAGAATAATATTATTATGAATTTTATTTCTCCTTAAATCTAAAAATCTGTACTTTAATCTAATTTCTTCAGAATATTCTTGATCTGAAAAAACAGGTAATGGTAATTCCTTAGTATTTGCAAGTATTTTATATTTTTCAATTCCCACTTCAATTTCTCCAGTATTTAAATTTTTATTAATAGTGTCTTTTTCTCTTACTAAGACTTTACCTTCAACTTGTAGTACAGTTTCCAATGGAAGTTTTTCTATATCCTTAAAAATTGTTTTTCCTTCATCTATTACACATTGGGTTAGTCCATAGTGATCTCTTAAATCTAAAAACAAGAGATTTCCGTGATCTCTTTTCTTATTAATCCAACCTGATAATTTAACGGTTTGATCTTGGTTATTCAAAGTTAATTCTCCGCAGGTATGTGTTCTATATTTACTCATTTATTATTTCTTTTATTATTTTAAAGTTAATAGATTTCTTTTTCTTTAAACTCAATTCATCAATCTTATATATAAAATCGTGAATTTTACTATAAGATCTATTTATTCTTTTTAAGATAAAATTAATAATCTTTTTATCAATTATAATTTGTCTATCTGCTAAACTCTTCATAATTATAGCAAAAATTAGATTATCATCAGGAGGTAAAATTTCGATTGAGATAAAATTCTTAGCTCTAGACTGAGCATCTTTTATTTTAAATTTAAAATTACTTATTGGTCTTTTTGAAAATATTAATAGAAACTTATTATCCTGCTCAACTAAATTAAAAATTGTGTAAAATAATTTATCATCAAATTTTGAATAAAAATTATCAATTATTATGGTTTCATAAATTTTAAATTTATTTATGATTTTATCATCTATTTCTTTTGCATTTATATAAATTCCATTTGTCTTTTTTCTAAAAATATTTGCTAAATGAGATTTTCCAGATTTTTTTTCTCCAAAAATATTTATAATTTTTTTAGGCCACTTAGGCCATTTTTTTATAATTTTATAGGCATATTTATTGCTTTCAGAAACATAATAATCATCCTTATTAAAAGATTTATTCATCTTAAATTTAAAAATTAATTGATTCTTAATTTTCATTTAATTATCCAAAAATTGTCTTTAATTTCTGTATTAAGATTATTTACTTTTAAAAACTTTAATAATTTTTCAGGAGAATTATTATAAATAATTTTATAAGTAATCATATTATTATTTATTTGATGAATGCTATAATTATCAACCAGATCCAAATTGATTAATAAATTTTCAAGTTTTTTTGATAAATTATAATTTTTTGAACTAATTTTTATTTTTATTGGCGTAGTTATAGAAGTATTAATTTTATTTGTTGATTTCCAAGTATCTTCATAAACATCTTTAATTTCATTAATAATGCCATTCAATCTTTTATCTAAATTTTCTCTGTCAATTAGGTAAGATTTATTCAATATATATGTTTGCTCATCAAAATAAACTTTAGAATACATTCTTAAGGAATTTGAATAGTCATAAATGATTAATATAATTTTATTATTAAAATTGTATTTAGAAAATATTTCTTTAAAATTATAATTTTCTATATTTTGAATATTTTTTTTTATGATTTGAAAATCTTCTAAATCTTGATTTGGTAAATTATAGTTTAATAAAGAATATTTTTTTGTATGAATACTCCAATTATTATAAAATGGATTTTGGTCATAATAAAATAATTCATTTTTGTTTACATTTATTAAAATTGGAATAATTAAAACTTCTGTTATCTCAGGAACTGAGGGCATTATTTGTAAATTATTTAGAAAGTTAATTACTTTTTTTTTATTGAACTCAACTTCGAAATCACAAATATATTTATTTTGTATAAATTGTTCATTTTTTACAGAAAAATTTTCTATCATATTTTTTATATCTTCTAATTTTATTTCGTTAATTTTACTTTGATCTTTTTTGGTAACTAATTTAAAAAAAAGTTTTTCAAAAGAATTAATAAAACCTTTGTCAAACACTTCCTGTCTGTCAAAGTTTAAATTATAGTTTCTTTCTACTATTATATTTTTAATAACATAGTTTTTACTAAGTGCATTATTTGTGGAAAACTCTAATAAAATTACCAAATTTACTAAAAAAAAAATGTATAGATAATTTTTTATATTTAATTTTAATAATTTATAGATCATGAATAAAAAAATAATTACATATTCGAAAAGTGGAGTAAGTATTAGCAAAGCTGATAAATTTGTAAATTTCATATCTGCACTTTCAAAAAAAACAAATAAAAATGGTGATTTTAAGAACATTGGAGGATTTGGTGCTATTTCTGAAATCCCAAAAAAGCTTAAAAATCCTATGATAGTAACTAGTACAGATGGAGTTGGAACGAAAATTGAAATTGCTAACCAACTTAATAAGTTTAACACAATTGGTATTGATTTAGTTGCTATGTGTGTAAATGATTTAATTGTATGTGGTGCAAGACCATATATTTTTTTAGACTATATTTCAGTAGATAAATTAAATTTGAAAAAATTAAAAACTATTATTAAAGGCATAATTAAGGGATGCGAAATAGCTAATTGCAAACTTGTTGGAGGAGAAACTGCAGAGATGCCAGGCACATATGCAAAAAATAAATTTGATTTAGCAGGTTTTGCTCTTGGATTGGTTGAAAAGAATAAAATTTTAAAAAATAAAATTAAAAAAAATGATTTGATATTAGGGGTGCCTTCAAATGGCTTGCATTCTAATGGTTTTTCTTTGGTTAGATATATTTTAAAAAAAGAAAAAATTAATTTGAAAAAAAATCCTTATTTAAAGAAAGAACTAATTAAACCAACCAAAATATATGTGGAATATATTCAAAAGTTAATGGATAAAAATTACTTAAATGCATGTGCAAATATTACAGGTGGTGGATTGGAAGATAATATTAAAAGAATAATACCTAATGAATTCTGTGCTGAAATAAAACTAAATAAAGTTAGAACCTTAAAAATTTTTAAATGGCTTAAGAATAAAGGTATAAGTGAAAAAGAAATGTTAAAAACTTTTAATTGTGGAGTTGGATTTTGTTTAATTATAAATTCCAAAAATTTAAAAAAAATTTCTAAATTTTTTCCAAAAAAATATAAACCTTATGTTATAGGAAAAATTACAAAAAATTTGAAAAATATTAAGTTAAGTGGAAAAATTTCTTGGTAAAAAAAATGTAGCTGTCTTCATAAGTGGAAGAGGAAGCAATTTAAAATTTTTGATAAAATATTCAAAAAGTAAGAATTCTTTAATTAATATTGCATTAGTTATTTCAAATAATCCAAATGCTAAGGGTTTAGAATATGCAAATAAATCTAAAATAAAAAATATTGGATACAAGTATATAAATAAAAAAATTTTTGAAAATAAGTGTTTAAAATTATTAAAAAAATATAAAATAGATGTTCTGTGTTTAGCTGGGTTTATGAAGATTCTTTCAAGTAATTTTATTAAAAATTTCTCAAAACCAATTTTAAACATCCACCCCTCGCTATTACCAAAATATAAAGGTTTAAATACTCATTATAGAGCATTAAAAAATAAAGATAAATTTGCTGGTGCTTCAGTTCATTTAGTGAATGAAAAATTGGATTCTGGTAGAATTATATTACAAAAAAAAATTAGGATTTTAAAAAAAGATAACACTAAAAGTCTAGAAAAAAAAGTTCTTAAAATTGAACATCAAATATATGTAAAAGGTATTATAAAATATTTAACTAATCTTTAAAAAAAAAATCTAACTCAATTTTTGCATTCTCAATACTATCTGATCCATGCACTGAATTTTTATCAATCGAAATACCATATTTTTTTCTCAGCGTTCCCTCATCTGCATCTTTAGGATTTGTAGCCCCCATTAAATTTCTATTATCTATTACTGCATTTCTTTTTTGAAGTGCCATGACCACAATTGGTCCTGACGACAAATAATTACATAAATCGTTGTAAAATGGTTTTGTTTCATGAACTTTATAAAACTTTTCAGCTTCTTCTTTGGAAATATGGATTTTTTTTTCTTTAATTATTTCAAAACCTTTTTTTAAGAATTCACTTTTGATTTGATCTTGAAGATCTCTTTCTACGGCATCTGGCTTAATTATCGAGAGTGTCTGTTCAATATTACTCATAATTTTCTTCAATAAATCTATTTAACAACCTAACCCCATAACCCGTAGCACCTCCCGAGTTTAGTGCTCCTCCATATTTTGAAAATGCCATTCCAGCTATATCTAAATGAGCCCAAGGAGTTTTCTTAATAATAAATCTTTGCAAAAATTGCGCTGCTGTCGTAGATCCTGCTCCTCCAACGTAATTGATATTTTGCATGTCTGCATTTTTTGAATTAATTAATTTATCAAAGTTTTCATTAAGAGGCATTCTCCATAATTTTTCCTCTACACTTTTGCCGGCATCAATCAATTGTTTTGATAATTTATCATTATTTGAGAAAAGCCCTGCATACTCTGAGCCTAGTGAAACAATAATTGCACCTGTTAAAGTTGCTAAATCAACAATAAATTTTGGTTTGAATTTTTCCTCTGTGTACGTAAGGGCATCAGCCAAAACCAATCTTCCTTCAGCGTCTGTGTTCAAAACTTCTATAGTTTTTCCACTATAGGATTTTACAATGTCACCAGGTCTTTGAGCATTTCCACTAACCATATTTTCTACAAGACCAACTACACCAACTGCATTAATTTTTGATTTTCTCAGTGCAAGTGTTTTCATCAAACCAACAACGGTAGCTGAACCTGCCATATCATATGTCATGTCTTCCATAAATTTTGCAGGTTTAAGAGAGTATCCCCCAGTATCAAAACATACTCCTTTCCCCACAAAAGCTAATGGTCTTGAATTATTTTTTGCACCATTCCATTCTATAGTTACCAAATATGATCCTCTAATACTCCCTTGCCCTACACCTAACAAAGCATTCATTCCTAATTTTTTTAATTTAATTTTATTATAAACAGTAACTTTTAATCCTAACTTTCTTAGCTTAGTTATTCGTTTTGCGTATTCATCAGGATGCAAAATATTTCCAGGCTCAGATACTAAATCTCGAGTTAAAAAAACACCTTCTAAAAGTGCATTAAGTTTATTTCTCAATTGATTTTTCTTTTTGAATTTATTTCCAATTACGCTAAGAGATAGTATCGTAGTATCTTTCTTGTCAGACTTGTATAAATTAAAGTCATATGATTTAAGTTGAGCTCCATGTATAAATTTTTCGATTTGAACATCTGTTAATATATACTTATTAGTATCAATAAAGGAATTTTCAATTTTATTATTATTTAAAAAAACATATAGTTCAGATCCTAGTTTCTCATAATCAAGTGTTGTTTTAGATTTTGTGCAGTTAACAAAAATATATGTTTTTTCATTTTGATTTCTTATTAGAAAGTTCTTTTGATTAAAAAGCTTATTTGAAAACAAATTTTTGATCATTGGTTTTAAAGTTTTCTGCTTAATATTTTTTTCTTTGAGGAAAATTACCTCATTATCTTTAGCCAATTTTGGGGTTTTATTTAAAAAATTAATATTTAGTTTCATATTTTTTGAATAATATACAGAATATGTTGTATATAAACTAATTATTATAATTCAATGGATAAATTGATTTTTAGAAAGTTTTTTTATGATGTTTTGATATTTTTTTTTATATCATCGCTATGCATTACCATTATAATTTGGATAGTTCAGGCAGTTAATTATCTAGATATAGTATCTGAAGATGGACACGGTTTAAAAACATATTTTATGTATACCTTTTTAAGTCTTCCAAAAATATTTTCAAGAACAATTATTTTTGTTTTATTTATATCAATTTTTTACACTATAAATAAGTATGAAAATACAAATGAAATTCTCGTATTTTGGAATAATGGGATAAAAAAGATAAATTTTATAAACTTTATCTTAAAAACGTCTATAATTTTTATAATCTTACAAATTATATTTAATTTTTATATTGTTCCGAAATCTCAAAATTTAGGAAGATCATATTTAAAAGAGTCAAAAATTGATTTTTTACCGAAATTGATATCTGAAAAAAAATTTATAGATGTGGTAAAAAATTTAACAATTTTTATTGAAGATTATGAAAATAATGGAAATTTTAATAAAATTTATATGAAAGAATTGATTGATAAAGACACATCAAAGATAATTACATCTAATAGTGGAAAAATAGTAAAGGTAAAAGATAAATTTTATTTAAGATTGTTAAATGGCGAAATTACAAATATTGAGAATAACAGTACATATAATGTTAAATTTAAATCAACTGATTATGATCTATCTAAATTTTCTACGAAAACTGTAACTGTAAGAAAAATACAAGAAACAGATTCTTTAATATTGATTAACTGCTTGAAAAAAAACTATATATCTAAAAAAAATTTAAAATATGATGAGTTTTGTAATGAAACTTCAATTGAACAGATAGTTCAAGAGATGTTTAAAAGAATTGGAATGCCCTTTTATATACTTGTTATAACCTTAATAGCTACATGTATTATTTTAAAACCAAAAAATATTAATTTATCAAATTTTTTTAAAACTTATTTATTTATTTCAGGAGTTTTTATTATAATAATGTCCCAAATAATTATAAAATTATATGGAAAAAATTTTAACAATGATATTTATTTACTAAGTTTGCCTTTTCTTTTTGTTATTTCATTTTATTTATATTTCTTTTTCAAAACTAAATTTACATTTAGAATATGATTTTTTTAAAAACATATCATTCTTATTTAGTCAGAGTTTTTATAAATAACTTTTTGATGATAAGCCTAGTTTTTATTTGTCTTAGTTTTTTTTTAAATATTTTTGAAGAAATAAAATTTTTTGAAAACCTTGAAGTTTCTTTTTTTATTCCAATTATTTTGACTTTATTAAATGTTCCAACAATTTTTTTTGAGTTAATGCCTTTTATTTTTTTAATATCTGCAATATTTTTTTTTATTTATATATCAGATCGAAATGAATTAAGTATTTTGAAAAATAATGGAATAGATAATTTAAAAATTGTTATTATTTTATCTTTAACTTCGATAGTTTTGGGGCTATTTGTAATATCTATTTATTATACAATATCTTCAAACTTAAAAAATACTTACCTAAATTATAAAAATAAACATTCAAGTGAAAATGAATATTTGGCTGTAGTAAATGAAAATGGTCTATGGTTGAAAGAAGATTTTGGCGGTTATATTAATATTATTAATGCGAAAACTTTTAAGAATAATATTCTTAAAAATATTACTATCACTAAACTTGACACAAAATATCAAACAATCGAGACAATAATATCCAAGAAAGCAAATATTCAGAATAAAAAGTGGCAAATGGAAAATGTTAAAATTATAAATCCAAGTGATAAAGAAAAAAATTACACTAAATATGATTTTGGATCAAATTTTAATGGTGAAATCGTATCAAATTTATTTTCTAATTTAAATTCATTAAATATATTACAATTGCACAATCAAATGAAAAATTATGAGAATATTGGATACTCGACAACTGACATAAAACATCATTTAAATAAAATTTATACGTTGCCATTATATTTTGTTTTAATGACAATAATAGGGTGCTTGCTTATGCTTAGAGTGAAGTTTTTAAATTCTAAATTTTTTATGCTTGTGATTGGTGTTTTTATTTCGGTATTAATTTATTATTTAAATTTTTTTTTAAGTTTGTTCGGACTAAATGAAACCTTACCAATAGAAATATCTGTATGGCTTCCACAACTATTACTTGTATTAGTTATTTTTTTAGGTTTAATTAGAATAAATGAAAAATAGACTTGCATTTTATATTCTTATTTTAACTTTTTTTTTTTCGTTTAATAGCTTCTCTAAAACAATAGAATTTATTTCTGACAACATAAAAATTCTTAAAAATGGAGATTTGATTAATTCATATAACGGAAAAGCGATTGATAAAGCACAATCAATAGAAATAGAGTCAAAAATTTCAATTTATGATAAAATTACTGAGATATTAGAAGTTATAGATGATGTAAAGTTTTATGACAATATCAAAGACATATTTATTGAAACAAAAAAAGGTATTTATGAAAGAAAAACTAATACTATTTATACAAAAGGCGAAACATTTATAAAAATTGAAGACAAGTATGAGATTGAGAGTGAGGACTTAACCTATGACAGGTCTGTTTCAAAAATTATTACTGACTCCTATTCAGTAATTAGAGATGATAAGCAAAATGTTTATAATTTTGAAAATGGATTTATATACGAAATTGAAAAAGAAATCATAAGTGCAAAAAAAACTAATGTTATCGATAACTTAAATAATCAATATTTTTTCGAAAAAGTTAAGATAAATTTAAAAACTAAAGAAATCATTGGAAAAGATATTACAATAGATTTTGTTGATAAATTTTTTGGAAATGAAGATAATGATCCAATCCTAAAAGGAAGAAGTGTAATTTCAAATGAGAAATTTACTAAAATTCAAAAAAGTGTTTTTAGTACTTGTAATCTAGTAAATAAAAAGTGTCGAGATTGGGAAATGGAAAGTGAAATATTTAATCATGATAAAGAAAGACAAATATTTGAGTATACAAATTCATGGTTAAGTGTATTTGATAAAAAACTATTATATTTTCCTTATTTTAATCATCCAGACCCATCAGTAAAAAGAAAATCCGGTTTTTTAATGCCATCTTGGACAAATTCAGAAAACTTAGGGAGATGGATACATATACCTTATTTTAAAGTAATCTCAAAAGATAAAGATCTTACTTATAATCCAAGAATTTATTTAGAAGATAAATTTATTTTTCAAACTGAATACCGGCAAGCTCTTAAAGACGATGGTTTTTTTATATCAGATTTTAGTATCAATCATGATGGTGAAAATAGAAGTTCACATATATTCGCTAATTTAAACGGAAAAATCGATGAAAATACTAATTATGAAATTCAAGCTCAAGATGTAACTAATGATAATTATTTAAAGTTATATAATCTTAAAATTACATCACCAATTATAAATGATCAAAGTTTATTAACATCTAAAATTACAATAGATAGGGAAATTGAGGATGATTATGACTTAAATATTTCTACTATTGTTTATGAAAATTTATCTAAAGAAGATAGTGATAAATTCCAGTATATTTTACCAAATTTTAATTACACAAAGTATGTGGCTATTCCTGAATCTTATAAAGGTAATTTTAAATTTATTTCGAGTGGATATCAAAAAAATTACGATACAAATAAATACGAATTAATTGTCAATAATGATTTTCTTTATGAATCGAATAATTATATAACCAATCTAGGGATAGCAAATAATTTTGATATTTTATTTAAAAACATTAATTCTTATGCTGAAAATTCAACAAGTTATGAGGAAAAGAATGAACACGATATTTTTGGCTTAATTAAATTTGAAACTGAGTATCCTCTAAGAAAACAATTTGAAAACTCAACAAATTTTTTAAAACCAATATTGTCTGTTAAGTATAGTCCAAATAATACAAGAGATATTTCATCAAAAGATGTAAGACTTAATTATGAGAATATTTTTTCTTTAAATAGAATTGGAGACTCTAACATGGTAGAGGGGGGGAAATCTGCTTCTTTGGGTTTAGAATATGAAAAACAAAACTTAAATTTCGAGAAACTGTTTGGCATTAATATTGCAAATGTTGTTAGAGAAAGAAAAAATATTAATTTACCAAATAAGAGCAAATTAAATGAAACTAGATCAGATATAGTTGGAGAGCTCGAATTTAATTATCTCGAAAATGTGGAGTTAAAATATAATTTTTCCTATGATAGAGATTTGGATCACTCAAATTATGACTCAATTTCGAGTACTTTTAAAGTTAACAATTTTATTGCAGATTTTGATTATTTACTCGAGCATAACGATTTAAATCAAAAAGAAGTTGCAAGTTTAGACGCAAATTATTCTCTTGATGAAAGAAAAAGTTTAACATTTCAAACACGTAGAGATTTTGATACTGACTTTACTGAATATTACAATTTAATTTATACATATAAAACTGACTGTTTAGAGGCAAATTTAGAATATAATAAAAAATTTTATAGAAGTGGTAATATAGTGCCAGACAAAAGTTTGTTTTTTACAATTAGATTTATTCCGTTCGCTGAAATTAGAGCTAAAGATACAAGACTACAAGATTATTAAATGCTAAGAGTCAAGATAATAGTATTATTATTAATTTTTTTTATTAGTAACACTTTTGCATCTAAGGTTGAAATTATTGCAAAAGTAGATGAAAAAATAATTACAAATGTTGATGTGGTAAATGAAATTAAGTATCTAAATTTTCTAAATCCAAAATTATTAAAAATAGATGATAAAAATAAAATTAATGAGATAGCAAAGAGTTCTTTAATTAGAGAAATAATAAAAGAAAATGAATTAAAGAAAATTATTAAAAATAATAATGATGAAAATTTGTTAAATGATATTGAAAATAATTTTCTTGCAAGAAAAGGTTATAAGAATAAATCGCAATTTATTGAGAACTTAAAGTCTAATAATCTCGATTATGAATTTGTTGTCCAAAAATTAAAAATCGAAGCATTATGGAATCAATTAATTTTCCAAAAATTTAGAAATCAAGTTAAAATTAATAATGAATATTTAAAAAAAAAAATAGAGAATTTTATTAAGAATAAAGAGAGAAAATTTGAATTTTACTTATATGAAATATTATTTGATGTTGAAAAAGTCAACGACTTAGACAAAGAATATAATAAAATTATAAGCACTATTAATAAAGAAAATTTTAATATTGCTGCTAACGAACATAGTATATCCAATTCATCAAAATTTGGTGGAGAGATTGGTTGGGTTAAAGAAACCCAATTATCTAATGATATTTTTAATATTGTAAAAAATCTCAATATAAATGAAATTTCTAAACCTTTTAGAACTCCTGGTGGATATTTAATATTAATGTTTGATAAAAAAAAAGATCTAGAAGAACTATTTGATAAAAAAAAAGAATTAGAAAATTTAAAAAAATATGAGAGGAATAGACAACTCAACCAATATTCATTAATTTACTATAAAAGATTAAAAAAAAATTCTACAATCTATGAGTATTGACAAAGTTTTAGTAGTTCTTGGAGAACCAAATAGTATTTTTTCTGAAATACTGGCAAAATTTTTTTATTCAAAAAAATTTAAATTATTTAAAAAAAAAATTATTATAATTGGTAATATAAAGTTGTTCAAAGAACAAATCTCTCTAATGGGATATAATTTCAATTTACATGAAATAAATAATTTAGATAGAGCCATGAGAAAAAAAATTAATTTTATTAATATTGAATATCAATTTAAGAAACCCTTTGAAGAAAATAACAAGAAATCTAAAATTTATTTACAACATTGTTTTAAGAAATCGTTAGATATTTTAAAAAAAAATAAAAACTTAGTATTAATAAATGGCCCAATATCAAAAATTCATTTTTTAAATAGAAAATATTTAGGGATTACCGAATATCTATCGAAAAAAACTAGGAGCTCTTCTTATGCAATGCTAATATACAACAAAAAACTTTCTGTAGTGCCGATAACAACTCATTTACCAATCAATCAAGTTTCCAAAAATATAAGTAAAAAAATAATAATAGATAAAATTAGATTAACTTATGATTTTTTTAAGAATAAATTAAATAAAGTTCCAAAAATTGCAGTTCTAGGACTAAATCCTCATTGTGAAAGTATTCAGATAATCAGTGAAGAAAAAAAATACATTGTCCCAGCAATAAATCTTCTGAAAAAGAAAATGCAAATAGATGGACCGTTTTCTGCAGATACTTTTTTTATAAATAAAAATGTAAAAAAATATGACTTAGTAATTGGTATGTATCATGATCAAGTTCTAACACCTATTAAGACACTTTTTGGCTTTGAGGCAATTAATATCACCATTGGCCTTCCATTTATAAGAATAAGTCCAGACCATGGACCTAATCACAAAATGGTAGGAAAAAAATTATCTGATCCAACTTCAATATTTTACGCATTAGAATTTATTAATAAATTTAAATGAAAATTATTCCAAAAAAAAGTTTGGGACAAAATTTTTTAGTTGATAAAAATATTATCTGTAACATTGCAAGATTGATTGATAATAAATCTGACTTGAACTTAATTGAAATTGGTCCAGGATATGGAAGTTTAACATCTGAGCTTATTAAGAAAAAACCAAATAAACTTGTAGTTATAGAAAAAGATGAAAAATTAGTAAATATTTTAAAAGAAAATTTTGGATCAAATATAGATATTGTAAATGATGATATTTTGAATATCTCTTTTGAAAATTATATAATTAAAAATACAGTAATTATTGGCAACCTCCCATATAATATTTCAACTAAAATTCTTACAAATCTCATTAAATTCATAAATAAAAAAAATTCAATTAAATATGTAATTTTTATGTTTCAGAAAGAGGTGGCAGACAGAATTATAGCTAAAGAAAATTCAAAAGAATATGGTAGAATTTCTATTTTGGTTAATTGGAAAATGAATGTAAAAAAATTATTTGATATAAATCCTGAATGCTTTAATCCTAAACCAAAAATTAAAAGCACTTTATTATTTTTTGAACCAAAAACAAAAATTTTTGAATTAAAACGATCGAAGACGCTAGAGCATATTACAAATATTTTTTTTCAACAAAGAAGGAAAATTATAAAAAATTCAATGAAATTATTATTTAGTGATTACTTATATGTTTCTAAATATCTTGGCATTGATTTAAATTTAAGACCTCAAAATTTGTCAGTTGAAACTTATTTGAAAATTTCCGATTTTTACGAAAAAAATTATTTCAATAAATCGCTAACATGATTTTTGATTTTTTTAATTTTATATGAATTGATAGATTTTTTTTTTAAATTAGATTTAATATATTTAATTATTTCTTTATAACATTTTTCTAAATCGTCATTTATAACAACAAAATCATACTCATCCCAATGCATTAAATCCTTTTTAAATTGCTTCATTCTTATTTTCGCAAATTTTAATTTTTTCTCTCTATTAATGAGTCTTTTAAGTAATTCATTTTTTGAAGGTGGAAGTATAAAAATAGTTAGTAGTTTAAATTTAAGTTTTTTATTTTTAATCTGTCTAGTTCCTTGCCAATCTATATCAAAAATAACATTTTTTTTTTTGTTTAATTTATTTATGACCATATCTTTATTTGAGCCATAATAATTTTTAAAAACTTTAGCAAACTCTAGAAATTTATTTCTATTAATTAAATCTTTAAAATCTTTTTTTTTTATGAAATGATAATCAATTCCATTTTTTTCATTAACTCTAGGTTTTCTTGTTGTGTGTGATATTGAGATATCAAAGTTTTTGTTCTTTGCTATTTTCTTTACTAGAGTAGTTTTTCCTGCACCGGAAGGTGATGATAAAATTATCATTGATCCTTCCTTCAAGTAGGACATTTAAAATAGAATTAATTGGCTTTGTTTTCTATAAATTTAACAGCATCCCCTACAGTTAGAATTTTTTCAGCATCACTATCTGAGATTTCAGACCCAAATTCTTCTTCAAACGCCATGACCAATTCCACTGTATCTAAGCTATCAGCTCCTAAATCATCTATAAAACTTGACTCATCTGTAACCTTGGCTTCGTCTATACCTAAGTGGTCTGCAACTATTTTTTTTACTTTATTTGAAATTTCTTCTGACATTTTTTCCTTACCAGTTATTGCGTTAATAGATATTTATTCAATTTTGTCAACTAAAATACATCCCTCCATTAACATGTATGGTCTCACCTGTTATATAATTAGACAAGTCTGAACATAAAAAAAGTACAGTATTGGCAACATCAGATGGATTTCCAAATCTTGCCAAAGGAATTTTGGACATCATGATTTCTTTTTGATTTTCATTTATTTTATCTGTCATATTTGTATTTATGAAACCCGGGGAAACGCAGTTAACTTTAATATTTTTCTTAGCATATTCAATTGCTAAACTTTTTGACATACCAACTACTGCAGCTTTTGATGCGCTGTAATTTGACTGTCCAATATTTCCTGTGTGGCCAACAATTGAGGTAATATTTATTACTTTGCCCTCTTTGGATTTTATCATTTTTCTTATTACACTTTTTGATAAAAGAAATGTAGATGTGAGATTTATATCAAGGACTTCATCCCACTCTTTTTTACTCATTCTTATTGACAAGTTATCTCTTGTAATACCTGCATTGTTAATAATTATATCAATTCTTCTACCTAGGGCTTCATAACAGTCATCAATAAATTGATCTATTTGATTATGATTAGAAATATTAAATTTTTTTGTAATAACTTTAGAATATTTTTGTTCTATTTTTTTTAATTTATCTTCATTTGTTCCAGTTGAAAGAATATTTGCTCCACAATTTACTAATTTTTCTAAAATTGACATTCCAATCCCACCTGTTGAACCAGTCAAAATTATATTTTTATCTTTTAAACTTATCATTTTTTAAATTCATTTATATCTTCTAGATTATTTATCTGATTTAATGTTACATTTCTATTAATTCTTTTAACTAACCCTGATAACACTTTGCCAGGACCTATTTCAACAAAAGTGTTAACTTTTTCGTCTATCATATTTGTAACTATTTCTCTCCACCTTACAGGACTTTCTATTTGTTTAATCAAATATTTTTTTAAATCTGTTTCATCAGTGGATGGTTTTGCTGTAACATTTGAAAAGATTGAAATTTTAGGTTTTTTAAATTTAATTTTTTTAATTTCTTTTTCCATGATTAAAGTTGCATTCCTCATTAATTTACAATGGAATGGTGCACTGACGGGTAATTTCACAAATTTGATTTTAAGAGCTGTTAATAATTCACATAATTTATTTATATCTCCAATAAATCCACTAATGACAGACTGTCCTTTAGAATTATCATTTGCTAAAAAACATTCAAAATTTTTAATGTTATCTTTTAGTAATTTATTAATTATTTCTATCTCTGCTCCTAATATGGCAACCATGCCTCCTTGATTTTTTGGTACCGCTTCTTGCATTGATTTGCCCCTTATTTTGAGGAGTGATAAAGATTCCTCAAATGATATTACATCTGAACAAGTTAAAGCTGTATATTCACCCAGAGAATGGCCAGCGAAAAATTTTGCCTCATCTAATTTAAAATTAGTTTCATTTTTAAAAACTGAAAATATAGCATAACTTGTAAGAAATATTGCTGGTTGAGTATATTCAGTTTGATTTAGAAGTTCTTCAGGTCCTTCGAAAATCAATTTTGTCAATTTAAAGTTTAAAATTTCATCTGCTTGAGAATATAAAGGTCTTAAATAATCAAAGTTATCGAATAATTGTTTACCCATGCCAATTGATTGGGAACCTTGCCCTGGAAATAAAACAGAAATCATAAAAAAATGAGCTTTATTTATTTTTTATATTGTATTTAAAAATTTATAATAGTATATCCTGTTTTTTTTAAAAAATATGAACCTTTATGAACATACTATAATAGCCAGACAAGATGTAAGTCCAACACAACTTAAACAAATCGCAGAGAAATATTCTAAAATAGTTCAGAAAAATGAAGGTAATGTTGTAAAGTTAGAGGAATGGGGATTAATGAATTTATCTTACATAATAAAAAAAAATAAGAAAGGTAATTACCTACACTTTAAAATTGAAGCTAATGGAAAGATAATTAGTGAATTAGAGAAAACTGAAAAAATTGATAAAAATTTATTAAGATATTTAACAGTAAAAGTGAAAAAATTTGATTTGGATACGGAGTATTTTAATAATAATGAGGAAAAAGAATTAAAAAAAAGTAAGTAATGAAAAAGAAAAATTCTAAAAGAAAAAATTCGCAAAATAGCTTTTTGAAATTAAGCGTTTTTCAAAATCAAAAAAATAAGTTTAAAAAGAAGTGTCCTTTATCAGCAAAAGGGGCTCCTAAAGTAGACTATAAAAATATAAAACTTTTAAAAAGGTTTGTGTCTGAAAATGGTAAAATTTTACCTTCGAGAATAACCTCTGTTAGTCAAAAAAAGCAGAGAGAACTATCAATTTCAATTAAACGTGCAAGAAATCTCGCTTTAATCTAATATGAAAGTAATTCTTCTAGAAAATATTCAAAAGATTGGCTCAATAGGTGAGATAATTGATGTAAAAAGGGGTTACGCTAGAAACTATTTAATATCAAAAAATAAAGCATTATTTGCTTCAAAAGAAAATATTAAAGAAGTTGAAAAGATTAAACAAGAATTAAACAAAAAAGATTTAGAAAAGAAAAAAGAAGCTCAATTAATAAGTGAAAAAATTAAAAATAACAATTTTGTAATTAAAAAACTTAGCACTGAAAATAAGGAGCTTTATGGTTCTGTAAAGCCTACAGAAATTTCAAAATTAATAAAAGAGAAAGATAACTTTGAGATAAATCCATCCTTAATTCAACCTTTAAAAGAAATCAAATCTTTGGGAGATTTTATCGTTAAAATCAATTTGCACTCAGAAGTTCAATTTCAGATAAACTTAAGAGTATTGCCTCAAGAAGAAAACGAATAATTATACATTTTTTTCCCCAACTATAATTTTATATATTTTTACTTATAAAAATATTATCATTTAAATAATGTCTAACCAATTAAATATAATTAAAAACGACATAAAAGAATTACCCAATAACATTGAAGCGGAACAATCAATCATAGGTTCTATTTTATTATCCAATGAAATATTTGATGAAATAAGTTTAATTTTAAAAGGAAAATATTTTTATGATCCAATGCACAAAAAAATTTTTGATGCAATTGAAAAACTAATTTACAGTGGAATGTTGGCAAACCCAATAACTTTAAAAAATGTTTTTGAAAAACAACAGGATGATATAAATATACCAGAATATCTAGTAAAAATTACCAAATTTTCATCATCATCAAGACAGGCAATAGAATACTCAAAAATAATTTATGATCTATATGTTAAAAGAGAGCTAATAAAAATTTCGGAAAATATGATTGATGCTGCCAAACTAAATGATATCGAACAAAATGGAAAAGCAATTATCGAAAATTATGAAAAAAAATTATTTGATTTAGCAGAGAAAGGTTCATTTGGCTCTTCTTTAATTAAATTTGATGATGCAATGAAACAAACTATTGAAATGGCTTCAAATGCCTACAAAAATGAAGAGGGTATCGTCGGTGTTCCAACGGGACTAACTGACTTAGATGATAGGCTGGGAGGTTTGCATAAATCTGATCTTATTATAATAGCTGGAAGACCTTCTATGGGGAAAACTGCTTTAGCCACAAATATATCATTTAATGCTGCAAGAAAAATTCAAGAGTCTGGAAGAAAATCCTCTATTGCTTTTTTTTCCCTTGAGATGTCTTCTGAGCAGTTATCTACAAGAATTTTAGCTGAACAGTCTAGAATAAAGCAAAATGATATAAGAAGAGGTAAGATCTCAGAAGATCAATTCGATAAATTTATCGAAACTTCTAAAGATATATCCGAACTACCTTTGTATATAGATGAAACTCCTGCAATTTCGATTGCTGCTTTAACTAATAGAGCAAGACGAATTAAACGTTTAGAGGGCTTAGATATGATTGTAATAGATTATATTCAATTAATGAGTGCATCAAATTATAGAGAAGGTAGAGTTCAGGAGATTTCAGAAATTACTCAAGGTTTAAAGGCACTAGCTAAAGAGCTTTCTGTACCGGTAATAGCACTATCTCAACTTTCAAGAGCTGTAGAGCAAAGGGACATGAAGAAACCTCAACTAGCAGATCTTAGAGAGTCTGGATCAATTGAGCAAGATGCAGATGTAGTTATGTTTGTGTATAGAGAGGCTTATTATTTAGAAAAACAAGAACCAAGACCTGCAACCGTCGAACATGCTGAATGGCAAGCTAAAATGAATGAAGTAATTAATTTAGCTGAAATAATAATTGGTAAGCAAAGGCACGGTCCTACAGGTAATATAATGCTTGAGTTTGAGGCAATGTTTACCAAATTTAAAGATATTCAAAATAATTAATTTAAATTATAAAAGCTACTATCTAATGTTAGCTAATTTTTACCAAAATAAAATCCTAAAAAAACCAATTTTAGTTTTATTTTTTTTAATAATTTGTCTTAGTTTTTCTGGTTATTTTTCGAAAAATTTTAAATTAGATGCCTCTTCGGAGACGTTATTAATCGAAGGAGACCCAGATCTAAAATATTTAAATGAAATAAATGATAGGTATGGCGCAAAGGAATTTTTAGTACTCACCTACACTCCAGATGAGAGTATGATAAGTGAAAATTCTATAAATAATTTATCAGAATTAAAAAGTGAAATTCAAAAACTTCCATGGGTTCATAATGTAATTACTTTACTAGATATACCTCTACTAAATAGTTCAGATGATCCTTTAATTGAAAGACTACAAAATTATTCTACTTTAAAATCTCAAAATGTCGATAGAGAAAGAGGTTTCAAAGAAATACTTAACAGTCCAGTTTT